>JAEMRT010000004.1 GCA_016463225.1 Sphingopyxis sp.
TTCACGTTGGCGAGGTTGTTGGCGATCACCTGCATCCGGAAGCCCTGGGCATCCAGACCGGTTCGCGCGACGTGCAAGGCACCGAAGCTCATTTCATATTCTCCTTAACGGGGGAGCTGCATCAGATTGGCGGTCGCGCTGTCCATGTCGCGCGCGTCGCTGACCAGCTTGAGCTGGGTGTCCCAGCTCCGGCTCGCCTCGATCATGTCGACCAGCGCGGTGGTGGCAGCGACGTTCGATCCTTCGATCGAGCGGGTGATCAGCCGCGCTTCGGGGTCATCGGGCAAAATGCCCTCGCCCTTGACGCGGAACAGGCCGTCGAGTCCCTTGGCGATGTCCGATCCCGTCGGGCTCGCGAGCCGGATACGGTCGACCTCCTGCGGATTTTCGGCGTCGCCGCCAGCGGGCACGATCCACACCCGGCCCTCGACGTCGATCGTGACGGCGTCGGCGGGGGGGATGGTCACCGGACCCTGACCGCCCTGGACGGGGTGGCCGTCGCCGGTGGTCAAAAGCCCGCTCGGCGAAACCTGCAAATCGCCGCGCCGGGTATAAGCCTCGGTGCCGTCCTTCGCCTGCACCACGAGCAGCGCGTCGCCCTGCACCGCGATATCGAGGTCGCGCCCGGTCGCGGTGACGGTGCCGGCGCGCATGTCCGCGCCGAGCACTTCTTCCGACGACATGGCGCGCGCATCGAGCCCACTGCCGTTCAGCCACAGCGCCTGCGCCTCGGCCATGTCGGCGCGAAACCCGGGCGTCTGTGCGTTCGCCAGATTGTTGGCGATCGCCGTCTGCCGGGCCTGACTGCCCCGCATCGCGGTAAGGCTGGTGTAGATGAGGCGGTCCATAGGGAGGCTCCCGGCAGTCGGCTAAATACGCCGGATCAGCGCATGTTGATGATGGTTTGCGACAGCTGCGACGCGCCCTCGATCGCCTTGGCGTTCGCCTGGAAATTGCGCTGCGCGCCGATCAGCATCACCAGTTCTTCGGTGATATCGACGTTCGACCGCTCGAGCGCGCCCGACCGGATCGCGCCCATCGGGCCGTTGGTCGCCGCGTCGATCGTCGGCGGGCCGCTTTCGCCCGACGACTGCCAATGCGCGTCGCCGACGGGGCGCAGCCCCTCCATCGCGGGGAAGGTCGCCATCGCAACCTTGCCGAGCACCTGCGCTTCGCCATTGGCAAAGGTTGCCGAGACCAGCCCGTCGAGGCCGATCGAGACATTGACCAGCTGCGCGGTGGGATCGCTCGGTGCGCCCGGCGGCAGGACGAAGTCGAACGCCCCGGCCAGCGTATTGTTGGTGACGTTGCCGTTCGCATCGACGGGCAGCAGTTGCAGCTTCTGGCCGGTCGAATCGATCACATTGCGATCGGGGGTCGCGGTGAACGCACCGTTGCGGGTGTAGGTCACCTGTTCGCGCGGCGGATCGCCCTTCACGACGAACATGCCCTCGCCAACGATCGCCATGTCGAGCGTCTTTTCGCTCGATTCATACGATCCCTGCGTGAACTGCTGGGTGATGCCGTTCAGCCGCTGGCCCTGACCGGCGATCATCTTGGTCGACTGGGTCGGCGACGAGGCAAAGATGTCGCCGAACTGCGCCTTGCTGCGCTTGAACCCGATCGATCCGGCGTTGGCGATGTTGTTCGAGATGACCGACATGTCGGTCTGGGCGCCCTTGAGGCCCGAAAGCGAGGTATAGAATGACATGGATTATCCTTCCTTTGGTGGTGGGGGTGGTGGGCGCCGGGGTGGCGGCCTTGATGTCCTGAAGCAGCTTGGTCTGCGCCGTGAGCTGCTCGGAAATTTTCTGCAGCGTCGTGTTGGTTTCGCTGATCCCGGCGAGGCTGGAAAATTGCGCCATCTGGGCAACCATCTGCTGGTTATCGACCGGGTTGAACGGATCCTGCTGCGACAGCTGTGCGGTCATCAGGCGCAGGAAATCGCTCTGCCCCATCTGCTGCCCGGCGCCCTTGGGCTGGAGCACGACGTTGCTGGCGTTGGTGACGTTGTTGACGGCCATTTTATTGTCCCATCCTGAGGGTTTCGTTGATCAGGCCCTTGGCGGTTTCGAGGACCTGGACATTGTTCTGATACTGGCGCGCGGTCTCGACCATCTCGACCATTTCCGCCGCGCTATCGACCGCCGCCTGCCAGACGTTGCCGTCCTTGTCGGCGAGCGGGTTCGACGGATCGTGGCGTTTCGACGGTGCCATTTTCGACGTCGTCACCTGATCGACCTGGACCGTCGCGCGGCCCTGGCTGTCCATCACGGTGCGGAACACGGGCTTCAGCGAGCGAAAGGCTTCGGCCTCGCTGCCCGCGATCGTCCCAGCGTTGGCGAGGTTCGATGCGGTGGTGTTGAGCCGGACGAGCTGCGCCGACATCGCGCGGCCGCTGATGTCGAAGACCGAGAAATTGCTGGTCATCGTCATTCGCCCTTGATCGCGCGGGTCAGCGTGTTGACGCGGCCGCTGAGGAACGAAAGGCTGGAGCGATAGGCGAGCGCGTTTTCGGCGAACGCCGTCTGTTCGGTCGCCATTTCGACGGTGTTGCCGTCGAGCGACGCCTGCACCGGGACGCGATAGGCCATCGCGCCTTCCACGGCATTGGCGGTCGAGCCGCCCTGCTGCGCAAGGTCGAGCGCTTTCGCGAAATCGAGGTCGCGCGCCTTGTATCCAGGCGTCGCGGCATTGGCGATGTTCGACGCGAGCATCATCATGCGCTGGCTGCGCAGCTGAAGCGCCGTCGCGTGCAGGCCAAAGAGTTTCTCGGATGCCATCATCAAATTCCTTCTTTCGCCGCTGGCCCGGTCCGGTCGCTGCCGGCGCCGACGCGCGGAAAACACAAAGAACGATGCAATCGTCGTGCCAAACGCATTTTTCCGTTTATTTTAGGTAGTTTAGAAGGTTCTGGCCATCACCCCTTGCGACGCTCGTCAAAAAACCGACAACGCCGCGCGGCACCCACGCCAATCACGCCGCAAACCGCGACTGGCACGCTTCCTGCAAAATGGATGGGTGACCATTTTGGACCGAAGGAGATGGGTCTTGTTTCACCGTTTCAACTTGCGCCTTGTTGCAGGGCTCGTTGCCTGCACCGCCGCCGCCAATCCCGCCCATGCCGAGCAAGCCAGTGAAGATTGGCAAACGATCGATGTACTGACCGCGATGGTCGCCAGCGCGCTGGGCCGCACCGCGACCCCGGTCGACCGCCGCATCAAGCTCGCGCGCTGCCCCGAACAGGCATCGGTCACCGCGATCGATGCCAATGCGCTCGCGGTGCGCTGCGCCTCGCTCGGCTGGCGGCTGCGCGTGCCGATGTCGGGACCGGCGAACGCCGTGCCCGCCGCCACAGGTTTTGCCCGGCCCGCTGCCAGTACCCCGGTCATTCGCCGCGGCGACAATGTCCGCGTGACGATCGATACCGACAGTTTCTCGGTCAGCTATGCCGCGGTCGCCGCTGAGGATGGCCGCGTCGGCGAGACGATTGCGCTGCGCGGCAACGACGCCAAATCCTCGCTGAGCGCGACGGTGATCGGCCCGGGGCGCGCCCGCCTCGACGACTGATCCCCACCCTTTACTCCACCTTACCCAGCCCATTGGCCCGGTGACTGTCGGCTTTCCGATGCCACCGGGCCTTTCTTTTGTCTTTTTTGCGGCGAACCGCCTTAATCGCCCCGATCTGCATCCGTTAAAGCCTTCGTGAACCGCGCCGTCACTTTTCTGACGGCATCGGATGGAGGCCATTATGTCGGGTGACAGCAGCAAGATCGGACCCGTCGGCGGCATCGTCCGCACGACCCCGCTGCGCAGCGCCACCAGCGCGACCGCCGCGGCGGCGAGGGCCGCCGCACCGCTGGCCGCGGTGGCGGACAGCCTGCCCGCGGCGCGGCTGATCCGCCTCGCCGGCGGGCTTGCCAATCAGGCGCCGCCAGTCGATGTCGCGCGCGTCGCATCGCTGCGCACCGCGATTGCGAACGGCAATTACGGCGTCCACCCCGCGATCATCGCCAGCGCCATGATCGATTTCCACACCGGCGGGGTCGAATGATGCTCGACGATGTGCAATCGCGGCTCGACGCGCTCGTCGGGGCGCTCGACAGCCACGACGCCGGCGCCATCATCGCCGCCACCGAAGAGCTGGCGACCGCGGTGATCCTGTTTCGCGGCGCCGGCATCCCCAGGGGCAGCGAACAGCGCGCCGAACTGCTGATCGGCAAGACGCTGCGCCAGCTCGAAGCCGCCGCAATCCGCGTCAACGTGCTGAAGGACTGGACGCGTCAGCGGATTGACAGGAACCATGACATCCGTGGCACCCACCAGCGCGGAGCTGCGCTAAGCTACTGATTACCTTATAGGTTTCTGCCGTTAACCGTAAATGGCACGATGATTGCTTTTGGTTTGCCGAGACAGCCCTGCTGCATCAGCGGAAACCAGATTTATGAACGCAATCAACAATTCCCAGCCTGCCCGCCGCGTCGCCGCACCCGTCATGGATGCGGTGCAAACGGCGTCGGCGCGCACGGGCGTCGATTTCGACTATCTGGTTGACGTCGCACGCGTTGAAAGCGGCTATAATCCGACAGCCAAAGCGTCGACCTCGTCGGCGCGCGGATTATATCAGTTCACCAAGCAGACGTGGCTCGCGACGCTCGATCGCCACGGCGCCAACCACGGCCTGGCCTGGGCCGCCGATGCGATCGGCCGCGACGCGTCGGGACGACTGACCGTCACCGACCCCACTCTCCGGCAACAGATTTTCGACCTGCGCGACGACCCCGCCGCGGCATCGACGATGGCTGCGGCGCTGACCGGCGACAATCGCGACTATCTGGAAAGCCGGATCGGCCGCAGCGCCGAACCCGTCGACCTCTACCTCGCCCATTTCCTGGGCAGCGGCGGCGCCGCCAAATTCCTGACCGCGCTCGATGCGAATCCCGACCAGCCCGGTGCGACGATGATGCCCGAGGCGGCAGCAGCCAACCGCTCGGTCTTTTACGCGCCCGACGGCAGCATGCGCAGCCTCGCCGAGATCCGCGACCGGTTTCGCGTCAAGCTCGAAGACGGCGGCAAGATCGAAAATATGAAACCCTTCGCCCCCGCCGGCTGGCACGCTTCGGCGAGCAGCTCAAGCGGCCTGGCGGGCGGTGGGGGACGTCCCCCGCTGCAAATGATGGAAATTCAGCCCATGCCGCGCAAGCTTTCGATGGGTTTTGCCGCCGATGCCTATCGGCGGCTTGCTTCGATGACCGGCGGCGCGGCATGACCGCGGGCTTCAACCTCGGCAACATCGGCCGCATCGCCGGTGCTTCGGCGCTGCCGGCGGGGATGCTGATCCTCGTCGCGCTGATGGTGATCCCGGTTTCGCCGCTGATCCTCGACATCAGCTTCGTCGCCAACATCATGATCAGCCTGCTGATCCTGATGGTCGCGCTGCAGGCGTCGAAACCGCTCGATTTTTCGGCCTTCCCGACCGTGTTGCTGCTCGCGACGCTGTTCCGTCTCGCGCTCAACGTCGCCTCGACGCGCGTCGTGCTCGTCCATGGTCACGAAGGCACCGCTGCGGCGGGCCACGTCATCGAAGCCTTTGGCGAAGTGCTGATCGGCGGCGACTATGTCGTCGGGCTGTTCGTCTTTTTCGTCCTGATGATCATCAATATGGTCGTCATCACCAAGGGTGCCGGGCGCGTGTCCGAAGTGTCGGCGCGCTTCACGCTCGACGCCTTGCCCGGCAAGCAGATGGCGATCGACGCCGACCTCAACGCCGGGCTGCTCAGCCCCGAAGAAGCCAAGGCGCGCCGCGTCGAGGTCGCGACCGAAGCCGATTTCTACGGCTCGATGGACGGTGCCTCGAAGTTTGTGAAGGGCGACGCGATCGCCGGCCTGCTGATCCTGTTCGTCAACATCGTCGGCGGCCTCATCCTCGGCATCTTCGGCCACGGGCTCAGCTTTTCCGAAGCGGGCGGGATCTATGTCACCCTCGCGATCGGCGATGCGCTCGTCGCGCAAATCCCGGCGCTGCTGCTGTCGATCGCCGCCGCCGCCATCGTCACCCGCGTTGCCTCGCCCTTCAACCTCAGCGGCCAGATTGGCAGCCAGTTCGCCTCGCCGCCGATCTGGATGGCGGTCGGCGCGATCCTGTTCATTCTGGGCCTTGTCCCCGCGATGCCGCAGCTCTTGATCCTGCCCGCTGCGGCGCTGTCCTTTGCCGTCGGCTGGCAGCTGCGCCGCAGCGCCACCGCAATCGCCGACGCGCCTGCCCCCGCCGCGCCCGCGCCCGACCCTTCGCTGATCGAATGGGCCGACGTCAGCGACGCCAGCGCCTGCCAGCTCGAAATCGGCTATGCGCTGGTCAGCCTCGTCGATGACCGCAAGGGCGCGCCGCTGATGACGCGGATCACCGGCATCCGCCGCCAATTGTCGAAAGAACTCGGCTTCGTCGTCCCGCCGGTGAAGGTCAGCGACGACCTGTCGCTCCCCGGCAACGTCTATCGCATTTCGGTCGCCGGGGTGATCGTCGGCGAGGACGAGGTGTTCCCCAACGAAATGCTGGCGCTCGATTCGGGCGACCTTGTGACCAAGGTCATCGGGCGGCCGTGCAAGGATCCAACTTTCGGCCTCGACGCGCTGTGGATTCCCAAGGCAACCCAGAATGACGCGATCGCCGCGGGCTATACCGTCGTCGACCCGGCGACCGTCGTCGCCACGCACCTGAACAACAGCATCGTCGGCGCCGCGGCCGACCTGTTCGGGATCGACGACGCGCAGTCGCTGATCGACAATCTCAAGATCCATTATCCGCAGCTGGCGCAGAACCTCAGCCCACAAGGCTATCCGCTGCCGCGCGTCGCCAGCCTGTGCAAATCTTTGCTGGTCGAACGCGTGCCGCTGCGCGATTTCCGCAAGATTGCCGAGGCGATGGTCGCAACCGCGGCGCAGCAGCTGGGCGAAGTCGATCTGGTCGAAGCGGTACGCCAGCGCATCGGCGCGCTGATCGTCCAGACGATCGTGCCAAGCCGCATGCCGCTGCCCGTCGTCACCTTCAGCCCCGAGATCGAAGTGCTGCTCAACCAGTCGGTGCGTGCCAACCCCGGCGCCGAATGGCCGTTCGAACATGGCATGGCGATGAAAATCATCGAACAGGTCGGACAGGCGGTCGAACCGCTGCTGCTGCAAACGCGCAGCTTTGCGCTGGTGGCTTCGCCGCTCTGCCGCTCGGCGCTGTCGCGGCTGATCCGCGCCACTTTCCCGGACGTCGCCGTGATCTCGTACCTCGAGATTCCGGCCAGCAAACAGACCGAAATCGTCGCGACGATCGGCGCCGAAGTGCCGCGCCTCGCGACCGGGGCCGATGCCCATATGGAGGACCAACCGCATGAGAATTGAGCCCGCCGAGCAATTCGCGGCGTCGACGGCCCGCGCGCCGCGCGTACGCGGCTATGGCGAAAGCGTCGAGGCGCTGGTCGACGAATATGCGCCGCTGGTGCGCAAGATCGCGTGGCAGGTGTTTTCGCGGGTGTCGCGGACGAGCGAGCTTGATGATCTGATCCAGACCGGGCTGATCGCGCTGATCGAGGCGAGCCAGAATTACGAGGAGCGCGGCTTTGCCTTCGCCACCTATGCAACGACGCGCATCCGCGGCGCGATGATCGACCAGCTACGCCGCGAGGCCGACGTCGGCCGGTCGGCGATGGTCGCCGCAAAGCGCATTCAGGCGACCCGCGCGGCGCTGGAACAGCAATTGCTGCGCGCGCCCGCGGCCACTGAAATGGCGGCAGCACTCGACATGTCGCCCGAAGATTATTTCGCGCTCGAACGCAATGCGACCCACGGCCGCTCGACCTCGCTCGACGAATTAACCGACATCGGCGCCTTCCTGTTGCCCGACGACGGCGTCGGCGCGGGCGACCAATGCGAACAGGCCGATCTGATGGGCGCGCTGCGGCAGTGCATCAGCTGCCTGTCAGAACGCGAACAGATGGTGTTGCAGCTCTACTTCTTCGAGGAGCTCAATCTGCACGAAATCGGCCTGACCCTCGACGTCAGCGCGGCACGGATATGCCAGATCAAGCGCGAGGCGATGGCGAAGGTCGATCGCATGATGCGCCAGATGACAGACTAAAAGGTCAAAGATCGGGGGGTGACCGGGTGCGGCGTGTGTGCGACCCTCTCGGCCACCGCACCCGGTCGGGGGGAGATCAGGCGGCGAGCGTCTGGTTGTTTTGCGAGGCCACGCCAATCTTCTCGAAATAGCTTGCCATGCGTTCGGCCCCGCTCGCGGTCAGATTGACGATCGTCCGCCGCCGGTCGCGCTCGTCGATTGATCGCTGCGCCAGCCCGAGCCGTTCGAGCGCGCTGATCATCCGCAGCCCCGATGACAAGGGCACTCCGGCGCCGGTCGCCAGGTCGCTGGCGCTGAGCGCGCGGCCATGGCTTTCGGCGAGCATCAGGTCGAGCATCATGTCCCAGATCGGCCCCGCCAGTTCGGCGCTGCCAAAATGGTTGCGGCGGATCCGCCGGATCTGGATGCTGAGCGACAGCTGGTTCAGCAACACCGCCTGGGGCGAGCTTTCGCCGCTTTCGCTGCCGCTACGATATGTCGGAGGCGTCGGCAATTCGCCACCGCGGCCCGCCAACAGTTCGTGGATCTCGTCGATACGCGACTTTAGCTCGGCAACCTCTTGGTTCGAAAATTGCTGCATGAGTAGATACCCCATGGGGTGCCACAAACATCAGGCTGTAACGTCACGCTTCCGGCTGGACGAACCCGCTGCATAGATGATCAGCAACAGGATCGGATACGATATATAGGCTGAAAGGAGCCAATAGGGCCGCGCCAGTATCTCTGCGAACATGAACTTCTGAACATGGCCGAAAATGGCGATCAATTGCCACCCGGTGATCCAGTAGGGCCAGAAATCCTGCGTCTTCATGGCAATGAACCAGAAGCTGAACAGAACCAGCAGGTCGATCACAAAGATATTCAGTTCGATATCAGTCCAGGTCGGAAACGGCGCCAGAGCGCTGGTGAGGACCGAGGCGATCAGGGCGGTATAAGCCGCCCACCGCTCAAAGGGGCCGCCGCATCTGATCGCGACGGCCACCGTTGTGAGCAGTACCAGATAGTAGATCACCACGGACCACATTGTGGCTGTTAACCCTTCCCGATGATCAAACGGCCTTTGCGAACGACAAGACGGCTGCCTCGGCATTCGCCTGATCGTTGCTGCCCTCGTCGAGAAGCTTGGCGGCAGGAGGTTTGACACCGGCGCCGAACATGCGCGTTCCCAAGCCAACTTCCTTTTGCGTTACCGTCAGCGCGAGATGCGCGTCGGTCAGCAGCTGGCGAACTTCACCGGCGGCGGCGAGCGCATTCGCGACCTTCGACATGGCGGCCTGGCCAACGATCGCCGACATGTTGGTGTCGCGCCGTGCGGTGGGCAGGGTGGCGGCGAGCTGAGCGATACGGATCATCGCTTCATCGATGGCATCTTCGGCCAGGTGAAGGTCGGAAGCGATTTTTTTCGCTGCAGAAACACGTTCATTCAGCATGTTCTTTTTCCTTGAAAAAGAATGCTACCGGTTTCCCCCCCGCAGCATTCGGTTCGAACGTCAGGTCATCACCCGACCAAGTCCGACAAGGATCGAATACAGAGCGGAGAAAGCCAAAATGGTCGCAAAAGCGATCAGTATTGGCCAGATAATCCTTTCCATCAACCCATGCCGGTTGGCCGGCTGGGACGCGGTCGGAAATGGCGAACCGATGTCGAAAAGTCGCCGCAACGAACTGCGCCCCGGCCCGACATCGGCGGCGGCGGGAGAATCGCCTAGGTCGATCAATTGATATGTCAAAGGCTGATAAGGGGTAACATGGTCGAAGACACCGTTAACCGCCAGGATGCGGGCAGCCTCTATCCTGTTGGATGCATTGAGCTTTTTTAGAGATCGCCGTACTCGTTCGTCCACCGTGTGCGGCGAAACATGCATCAGGCGCGCGATTTGTTTGGAATTTTTGTGCTCATAAACGTGTCGCAACGTTTCAATCTGCGCGACAGACAGCAGACTGATGTAATTGTCGGGATCGCCGTGCACGGGATTTGAATAGAGCATCACGAGTCGAAATCAAGTTTGGTAGCGGCAACACGCGGCCGTGCGTTGCCCGGCCAAAGCGGAAAATTTCCCCCAAAAATGCTCGCTTCGCGGCGATTGGCGCCCTTTGCACTCCCTCAGCTGGCTGGCAAATTATTTTTTGCGTGCCGATTGTGAGAGGTCTGACGACTCAGGCGTCCCTGCGATCAGTTGCGCCGTTCGACCAGCCCGCGCGCGATCACCTGCGCCTGAATCTCCGCTGCGCCTTCAAAAATGTTGAGGATGCGCGCATCGCACAATATGCGACTGATCTCATATTCGAGCGCATAGCCGTTGCCGCCGTGGATCTGCAGGCCGGCGTCGGCGTTCGACCAGGCGGCGCGCGCCGCGAGCAGTTTCGCCATTCCCGCCTCGATGTCGCAGCGCTTGCCGCTGTCCTTGGCGCGCGCTGCCGCATAGCTGAGCTCGCGCGCGGTGACAAAATCGACCAGGCTCATCGCCAGCTTGTCGGCGACGCGCGGGAATTGCAAAATCGCCTTGCCGAATTGTTTGCGCGCCAGCGCATAATCGAGTCCCAGTTCGAGCGCGCGCCGCGCCACCCCGACCGCGCGCGCCGCGGTCTGGATACGCGCGCCCTCGAAGGTGCGCATCAGCTGCTTGAACCCCAACCCCTCTTCGCCGCCGAGCAGCGCGTCGGGGGGGGCGATCATCGCGTCGAACTGCAGCGCATATTCGCGCATCCCGCGATAGCCGAGCACCTCGATCTCGCTACCGCTCATCCCCGCGGCCGGAAAGGCGTCGCTTTCGGTCCCGCGCGGCTTGGGGACGAGCAGCATCGACAATCCGGCATAGCCTTTCGCGTCGGGCAAGGTGCGCGCAAGCAGGGTCATCAGGTCCGACCGCGCGGCGTGGGTGATCCATGTCTTCGCGCCGTCGATGATCCACGCCCCGTCATCATTTCGGCGCGCGCGCGTCTGGAGCGCGCCGAGGTCCGATCCGACATCGGGTTCGGTGAACACCGCGGTCGGCAGCACCTCGCCGCTCGCAATCCGTGGCAGCCAGTCGGCCTTTTGCGCGTCGGTACCGCCCATCGCGATCAGCTCGCCCGCAATCTCCGACCGCGTGCCAAGCGACCCCGCGCCGATCCAGCCGCGCGACAGTTCCTCGGTGACGATACACATCACCAGCTTCGACAGGCCCAGCCCGCCAAACGCCTCGGGGATGCAGACCCCGAAGGTGCCGAGGTCGGCCATCGCGCGCACCGTATCATCGGGGATCAGATCGTTGGCGAGGTGCCAGCCATGCGCGTGCGGCAGGATCTCGGCATCGGTGAAGCGGCGAAACTGGTCGCGGATCGCATCGAGGTCAGCATCGTGCAGGGTTTCGCTGGGCCAGTCGCCGTCGGCGAGCGCCGCCGCGATCTCCGCCCGCACCGTAGCATGATCGGCATCGAGCAGGTCGCTGCACGCCGCGGCGAGCGTCCGCGCCGCGGCTCCGATGCCGAGGTCGGCGGGCCGGAACATCTCGTTCTGCCCCATCGGCAGGCCGCCGACGAGCTGGCCGATCCCTTCGGCGAACGCCAGCGTCGCAACCTTGGTGTCGAGTGGATTCAAGTCCTGCCCGGCCTCGCACCACGCCAGCACCGCTTCGAGCGCCGCAATCGTCGTCGCCACCCATGCAAAGCCATGCGCCGCGCGCTGCTCGCGGTCGATCGGCCGCTGCGACAGCCGGGCGGCGAGCGCGGCTTCGGCCGCCGCGCCATAAACCGTTGCTGCCCGGAGCGCAGAGCGAAAGTCGATCATGCTCAGGCGGCGCGCTCGAAAATCGCCGCGATGCCCTGCCCGCCGCCGATGCACATCGTCTCGAGCCCGTAGCGCCCGTCGCGGCGGACCAGCTCGCGCGTCAGGTTCGCCAAAATGCGCCCGCCCGTCGCGCCGATCGGGTGGCCGAGCGAAATCCCCGAGCCGTTGACGTTCAGAATTTCGTTCCGGCTGTCGTCGTCGGACCAGCCCCAACCCTTGAGCACCGCAAGGACCTGCGGCGCGAAGGCTTCGTTGAGTTCGACAAGGTCGATGTCGCCCCAGCCGAGACCATTGCGCGCGAAAAGCCGTTCCACCGCCGGCACCGGCCCAATTCCCATCCGGCTGGGGTCGCAGCCCGCCGCGGCCGAGCTGTGATACCAGGCAATCGGTTCCAGCCCGAGTTCCTCAAGCTTGTCTTCGGCAACGACGAGACATGCCGCCGCGGCGTCATTCTGCTGGCTCGCGTTGCCCGCAGTCACGACCCCGCCCTCAAGCGGGCGCAGTTTGCCAAGCGTTTCGGGCGTCGCGTCGGCGCGATAGCCTTCGTCGTGCGCGAAGACGATGGGGTCGCCCTTCTTTTGCGGCACCGAAACCGGCACCAGCTCGTCGTCGAACAGTCCGTTCGCCCACGCCATCGCAGCGCGCTGGTGGCTGCGCGCGGCGTAGGCGTCACAGGCCTCGCGGCTGACACCATAATCTTTCGCCAGATTTTCCGCCGTCTCGATCATGCCCGAAATGACGCCAAAGCGTTCGACCGGCTGCGACATCAGTCGCCCGCGCGTCAACCGGTCGTGCAGTGTCAGACTGCCTGCGCGCACGCCCTTGCGAATGTCGGTGCTGTAATGTTCGACGTTCGACATCGATTCAACGCCGCCCGCGACGACCACGTCGGACATCCCCGTTTGAATCATCATCGCGGCGTTGACGACGGCCTGCAATCCCGACCCGCAGCGGCGGTCAAGCTGATACCCCGGCACTTCGAGCGGCAGCCCGGCAGCGAGCCACGACCAATGGCCGATGCTCGGCGCCTCGCCATTGCCATAGCCCTGGCTAAAGACGACATCATCGACCCGGGCCGGATCGATCTGCGTCCGCTCTATCAATGCCTTCAGAATGACGGCGCCCAATTCGCCCGCGGTCAGCGAGGAAAGACTGCCGCCGAACTTGCCGACGGCGGTACGGATCGGGGCAACGATGGCAGCGCGGCGCAGGGTCATGTCATTCTCCAGGTTTCAGGCAATGCCGACGATACCGGCATCGATCAGCCGGGCAATCTCGCCCGACGGCAGCGACAGGCGGTCCGCCAAAATTTCTTCGCTATGTTCGCCATTGCGCGGCGCGGGGCGCGGCGGCTGGCGCGCGTCCTGCGGCAATGTCGCAAAGGCGCCGGCGGCGGGATAGGCGAAGCCGCTGGGGTTGTCGGCCTGCCCAAAAATCGGGTTGCCCGCGACCAGCGCCGGGTCCTGCACCGCGTCCAGCATCGTGCGATAGGGCGAATGAACGATGCCGCCCGCGTCGAACGCGGCGGCTAGGTCGGCATGGCTCCGGCCGGCGATGGCCGCCTCGAACAACGGATATAGCGCGTCGCGATGGGTGAAGCGCAGCCCGTCGTCCTTTGCAAAGGACACTCCGCGTGCCGCCTCGATCGCGGCAATCGCATCGCCCAGACCGAGCGCCGAGACCAGATTGGCCCATTGGCGCGGCGTCACGACGACGATCATCGTCCGCTGGCCATCGGCGGTAACAAAATCACGCCCGAACAGGCCGTAGACCGCGTTGCCGAGGCGCGGGCGGTTGGCGCCGCTGTACAGCACTTCGGCCACCCCGCCGAGATTGGCGACGGTGCCGATCGCGACATCGGAAAGCGGAATCCGCACCTCGCCGCCTGCACCCGTTGCAGTGCGCCGCTGGATCGCGGCGAGCAGCGCAAAGGCGGCATAAGCACCGCTGAGCAGATCCCACGCGGGCAGCACATGGTTGACCGGCGCGGGGCCGGTACCGGTCAGCATCGGATAACCGACGCTGTTGTTGACGGTGTAGTCGAGCGCGGGCGAGCCGTCGGCCCAGCCCATGATGCGGACGGTGATCAGGTCGGGGCGCCCCGCGGCGAGCTCTTCATGCGAAAGAAAGCCACCGACCGGAAAATTGGTGATGAACTGGCCTGTCGCGCGCACCAGCGCCTGCAACAGCTCGCGCCCTTCGGGCCGACTCAAATCAAGCGCGACCGACTTCTTGGCGCGGTTGAGATTTTCCCAATAGAGCGAGTCATTGCCCGCGGTCACCGGCCAGCGGCGAAAATCGGGACCGCCGCCGATCTGGTCGACGCGGATCACCTCGGCCCCCATTTGCGCGCAGTAGAGCCCGGCGGTGGGAGAGGCGACGAAGGACGAGGCTTCGATCACCGACAGGCCGGTCAGCAGGTCGTACATATGGTGCTGCTTTCCTCCCATGCTTGGCCGAAACCGCCATGCCGGGGCATCTGGCTTACCCCGCGGCGCGAGTCAAATGGGCGCGACGCCACAAGCCTAGAGGATCGGCAGCTCATTCGTCGACTTGATCTCGGACAGCGCCACCGTCGAGTTGATTTCCTGCACCCCGGGCAGCTTGCTCAGTTTCTCGAAGAAGAACGCCTCATAGGCGTCGATGTCCTTCGCGACGATCCGCAGCATGAAATCCATGTTGCCCATCAGAACATAGGCGCCGAGCACCTCGGGAAAGGCAGCGATCGCGTTGCTGAATTCGTCGAGGTTGGCGCGGCCATGGGCGTTGAGCTTGACCTGCGCAAAAATATGCGCGTGCAGCCCGACCTTGCGCCGGTCGACCACCGCCACCCGCCCCTTGATATAGCCGTCGCGTTCGAGCCGGTCGATGCGCCGCCAGCACGGCGACGGCGACAACCCCACCCGCTCGGCGAGCTCGGCAGTGGTCAGACTCGCGTCGCGTTGCAGCTCGCGAATGATATTTTTCTCGAAGGGGTCCAGATCGGTCATTTCAACCTTATTCTGTCAGAAATTGCAAAATATTGACCGACTTAACAGCAAAAACTCGAAATATCGAGCAAGATTGACCTTAGCCCCTTTGCGATAACCGGCACGGAACAGGAGGCTGTCATGGTTGTTCAATTTTCGGGTCGTTTGCCCGCCGTCGAGACCGTCCGTCTGGAGGACAAGAGCGCCGGCCTCGATGGTATCATCGTCGTCCATTCGACGACGCTCGGGCCGGGCGCCGGGGGATGCCGCCTGTGGCACTACCCCGACCTCGATCAGGCTTTCACCGATGCCTTCCGGCTCGCCGAGGGAATGAGCTACAAGAACGCGATGGCGGGCCTGCCCTTTGGCGGTGCCAAGGCGGTGCTCCGCCGTCCCGACGGCCCGTTCGATCGCGCCGCGCTGTTCCGCGCCTTTGGCCGCGCGGTCACCGCGCTTGGCGGGCGCTATGTGACTGCGGAGGATGTGGGAACGACCGTCGCCGATATGCAAGAGGTTGCGGGTGAGACACGCCATGTCGCGGGACTGGCCGCGGTCGGCGCGGCTGCCGGCGGCGATCCGTCCCCGTGGACGGCGCAGGGGGTGTTCGGGGCAATCGAGGCTGGTGCCGCCTTCACGCTCGGATCGGATCTCAAGGGGCTCACCGTCGCGGTGCAGGGAACCGGCAACGTCGGCGCCGAGCTGTGCCGCCGGCTCGCCGACGCCGGTGCGCGCTTGATTGTCGCCGATGTTGCGCCCGGGCGTCGCGACCGGCTCGCCGCGATCCTTGGCGCGCGCGTCGTCGGCGCCGATATGATCGCGTCGGTTGATGCCGACATCTTCGTCCCCTGTGCGCTCGGCGGGGTGCTCGACGCACCGACGGTCGCGGCGATGAAGGCGAAGCTCGTCTGCGGCGGCGCAAACAACCAGCTCTTAGCCCCCGAAATCGGCGCTTTGCTGCGCGAGCGCGGCATCACCTATGTCCCCGACTATGTCGCCAACGCGGGCGGCATCATCAGCGTCTCGGCCGAATATCTCGGCGAGAGCGCCGCCAGCGTCGCGCAACGCGTCGCCCAGATCGGCCCGCGCGTCACCGCCATCCTCGAGGAAGCATCGCGCCGCGGCCTCTCCCCCGCCACGGTCGCCGACGAAACCGCCGAGCGCCTGATCGCATCGGCGGGCCGGCTCGCGGCGTGAGCCATTGGTTTCGCATTGTCGCGTTCCCCGATCCGCAGACGCTACCGCGCGTGATCGGCATTTTTGCGCAGCGATCGCTGATCCCGGCCGCGATGTCGTCGCACTTGCGCGGTGAGATGCTTCATATCGAGGCCCGGCTGGACGATCTCGATCCGCCGATCGCCGCCATCGTCGTCGCCAAACTCCGCGAGGTGGTGCTCGTCGCTGACGCCGAAGTGGACGCGGCAACGGCCGCGACTGACCCGGCTGGATCTACTGTATCGGCCGCCCGAGCAGCTGCGGGCCTGCGATAGCCAAATTGCGGCTCGTCAATTTTGCGAATTCATTCCCGGCAATAATCGGACTAGACCCCCCTCGCTTCAAGATCGACGGCCTTGCGCCCGTCCGGTCGCTGCGCCGACGCATAGCGGGAGACGATGATGCCAAAATTGTTCGAGCCGATCGCAATCGGCGGATTGTCGCTCGCCAACCGCATCGTCATTGCACCGATGTGCCAATATTCGGCTGACGGGGGACGGATGACCGATTGGCATCTGATCCACTTGGGGCAGCTCGCGCTGTCCGGCGCGGGGGCGCTGACGATCGAAGCCACCGCAGTGTCGCCCGAAGGCCGGATCACCCATGCCGACGTCGGGCTGTACGATGACACCACCGAAGCCGCGATAGCCCATGTTCTGGCGGCGTTGCGGCCATGGTCGGACATTCCCGTCGCGATCCAGCTTGGTCACGCGGGGCGCAAGGCGAGCACGGCCAAGCCATGGGATGGCGGTGGGCAGATCGCCCCGGACGACCATAACGGCTGGCAAACATTTGCCCCATCGGCGATTCCCTTCCGAACCGAAGATCGGGCGCCGGTCGCGCTCGACGATGCAGGCCTCGACCGCATCCGCGCGGCCTTCGCCGCTTCGGCCTCCCGCGCGGCGCGGCTGGGGGTCGACGCGGTCCAGTTGCACGCCGCGCATGGCTATCTGCTCCACCAGTTTCTGTCGCCGCTGTCGAACCGGCGCAGCGACGATTATGGCGGCAGCCTTGAAAACCGGATGCGCTTTCCGCTCGAAGTGTTTGACGCCGTGCGCGATGCGTTCGGCGCGCAAGGCCCGGTGACCGTCCGCGTGTCGGGTACCGACTGGGTCGAAGGCGGCTGGACGATCGACGAGACGATGATCTTTGCGAAAGCGCTCGAAGCGCGGGGCTGCGCCGCAATCAACATCTCGAGCGGCGGGCTGCATCCCGCGCAACAGATTGCGCTCGCGCCGGGCTATCAGGTGCCACTCGCGCGCAAGGTCAAGGATGCGGTGACCATGCCGGTCATCGCCGTCGGACTGATCACCGATCCGGCGCAGGCCGAGGCGATCATCGCGGGGGGCGATGCCGATGCGATCGCGATCGCCCGCGCGGCGCTCTATGATCCGCGCTGGCCCTGGCACGCGGCGGCGGCGCTCGGCGCCACCATCGCCGTCCCACCCCAATATGAACGTAGCGAACCGCGCGAGCATCGCGGGCTTTATGCGCCGCGACCGGCTTGAGCGAGGTTAGACACCCATCATCCCGGCGGTCGTCGCGCCGTCGATCACATAGTCGCTGCCCGAGATGAAGCCCGCCTCGTCCGAGGCGAGGAACGCCACCAGCGCGCCGATCTCGCCCAGTTGCGCCATGCGCTTCATCGGCGCCATGCCCTCGAACGCGGCCCGCGCCGCGACGGGGTCGGGCGCGCGGTCGATGACGCCGCGGATCATGTCGGTTTCGACGACACCCGGCAGGATCGCATTGACGCGAATCGCATAACCCTTGCCCGCGCAGTGGATCGCGGCTGACTTGACCAAGGCAACAACCGCGGCCTTGGTGACCGAATAGGCAGCATAATTGCCCATCGCGCGATGCGCGTTCATCGACGAATTGACGATGATCGAACCGGTGGGCCCTTGCGGGTTCTTCACCATGGCGCGGATCGCGTGCTGAACGGTCAGCATCACCCCGGTCAGGTTCACCCCGACGATATGATTCCAGGCGTCGATACCGATGTCTTCGACGCTCGCGTCGCCCGCCTCGGTTCCGGCGTTGGCAAAGGCGATGTCGAGGCGGCCAAATTCGGCCTCGATCTCGGCCATCAGCGCGTCCCACGCCGCCGCCTCTTCGACGCGGTGGGCGCGAAAGATCGCGCCTGTCTCGCTTTCGATCGCCGCGGCCGCTTCGGCGTTGGAGCCGGTAAAGACGACCCGGGCGCCCTCACGGGTCAGTCGGTCGACCGTGGCCGCGCCGATCCCGCTCGTCCCACCGGTGACCAAAGCGACCTTGCCGCGCAGTCTCTGCTGCATCACGCCTCTCCTCTCACTTGCCCTCTTGCCACTTTCACTTGGCTCGGGAACCTATCAATACAGCAAGGTGACGCAGCTGCCGCAGCCACGCATCATGCGGCCACAACAGGAGGAGAGGACCGGCGATGAGCGAGAGCGAGCATCCACCCCGTATCGACTGCGTGCTGATTTGCGGCGGTGTCTGGCACGATATGGACTTCGCGCGGCTCGAGCTGCTCAAGCTGCTCGCCGAGGATCAGCGCGTTCGCACCCGCGTCTTCGAGAATTACGACAATATCGACGCGATCGAAGCGGCCGATATTCTGATCACCTATACCTGCGACGTCACCCCGTCGCTCCCCGCGCAAGAGGCGCTGAAGCGCTGGCTGACCAAGGGTGGGCGCTGGTATGCGCTGCACGGCACCAATTCGATCCTGCGCCTGCTCGACAGCGGGGTGTGGGACGCGCCGCGCTGGGCGCCGCTGATGATGGACCTGCTCGGATCGCAGTTCATCAGCCACCCCGCGATCGAACCCTATACCGTCCGCGTCGCCGACCCCGACCACCCGCTCACGCGCGGCATCGTGCCGTTCGAGACGACCGACGAGCTGTACCATCTGGAAACCCATGGCGACCTGCACGTCCTGCTCGACACCGAATGCAGCAGGCCCGGCACGGGCTTCGTCGAAGCCGCGGATGCGCCCGGCACTTATCCGGTGTTCTACATCAAACAGCATGGCGCAGGCGCCGTGCTCTATCTCACGCTCGGCCATTGCCGCGGCCATTACGACCTGCAACCGATGATGGACTGGTGGCCGACGGTCGATCGCTGCGCGTGGGACCTGCCGGTGTTTTACGACCTGCTGCGCCGCGGACTCGGCTGGCTGAAGGATCGCGAGCGCGCCTAGGCCACCGCGCGCAACGCCCGCCGGTCCTCGCGGATCAGCCCGGCGGCGCGCAGCGCGAGCGCCATGGCCGGGGCGTTGGTGTTGCCCGTGACCGGCGACGGCATCACCGAACAATCGACGACGCGCAGGCCATCGACGCCGTTGACGCGGAGCCGCGCGTCGGTGACGGCGCGATTGTCGCTGCCCATTCGGCAGGTGCCGACGCCGTGGAGACCGCAGGTCGCCAGGCGGCGGAAGGCGGCGAGGATTTCGGCGTCGCTCTGCACCGCGGCTCCGGGCAGCAATTCACGCTCGACCAGCCCGACCAGCGCTGGCTGCTTCATATAGCGCCGCATCGCATGCACCGCGGCGATCGCGGTGCGCTCGTCCTCGCGGGTCGAAAGCCAGTTCGGCTTGATGGCCGGCGGGGCGTCGCTGCCGGGTCCGGCGATCAGGATGCTGCCTTCGCTCGTCAGGCGGAGGAGCTGGCCATAGATCGTCATCCCCGGCTTGCGGTCGATGCTGCTGAGCGGCACCGGATGCTTGTCATCGCCGAGCGCGAAGGTGTAGCCGCCCAGATAGAGCTGCAGGTCGGGGCGCGCATCTCGGCTCGTCAGGTTCAGGAAAGCGCCGACCTCGAACGGCCCCGTCGCCATGATGCCGCCGCGGGTCAGCACATATTGGGCCATCGCACGCGCCAGTCCCAGCCCATAGAAGCTGCGGTTGCTGCCACCGCCGCGCGACAGGCGGTGCGGCATGCTGAAACCCAGATGCTCGCGCAGCCGCCCGCCGACGTCGGGCGAATCGATCAGCGGTTCAATCCCCGCGGCGCGCAACACATCGGCAGAACCAATGCCCGAACGCTGGAGCAGGAGCGGACTTTCCAGGGTGCCGCCCGATACGATCACCTCACCGGCGCAATCAAAGCACTGGAGCTGCCCCGCGACCCTGGCCTCGACGCCGGTCACGCGCCCGCCCGCGACGACCAGCCGTTCGGCCATCGCATGCGTGACGATGCGCAGATTGGGCCGTCGGCGCGCGCGCGCCAAAAAGGTCGTCGCCGCGCTTTCGCGTCGCCCGCGGCGGACGTTGTGCGAATAGAAACCGACCCGGTCCGACGTTGCGGCGTTGAGGTCGTCGACCGGCTTGAGCCCCATCTCGACCCCCGCCTGCACCATCGTTTCGGCGAGCGGATAGCTGTGGATCTTTGGCGCGACTCCGACCGGCCCGCCCGCGCCGCGCATCGCGCTCGCACCCAGCCCATGATCTTCGAGTTTGCGGAACGCCTCAGTCATCGTTTCGCCGTTCCAGCCGGTGCAGCCGAGCTTTTCCCATTCGTCATAGTCGGCGGGCTCGCCGCGGCTCCAAATCATGCCGTTGACCGCTGACGACCCGCCCAGCCCCTTGCCGCGGATCCACACTTCGCTGGGCGCCGCGCCGTCGCCGCGCGGCTGCGACACGCCATAGGCCCAGATATGGTCGGGATTGGTGACCAGCTTGGCGACCCCCTTGGGGATGGCAACCCAGCGGCTGTCGTTGCGACCACCCGCTTCGAGCAGCAGCACCCGGACATGCGGATCGGCACTCAGCTGCTCGGCGAGCACGCAGCCCGCCGACCCGGCGCCCACGATGATATAGTCCCAGTCCGTCGACATGCGGCCTCTCCTGTCCCGGCATGACCTTGGAACCGTCGGCGCCGTCCCCGCACCTAGCGCAATAAATAGTCCCCTCCGCGTTCGGCCGGCATGATAGTGCCAGAAGAAAACAGGGAGGATGCGATGGCTGGAGCAAGCGGGCGGATTGCCGGCAAGACGGCATTTGTCACCGGCGGCGCGTCGGGGCTGGGCCTCGACATCGTCCGCCGCTTTGTCGCCGAGGGCGCGAGTGTCGTCATCGCCGACATCGACGCGGCAGCGGGCGAAGCACTCGCCGCCGAACTCGGCCAGCGTTTCGTCAAGCTCGACGTATCGAAGGAAGCCGACTGGCTCGCCGCGCTGGCCAGCTGCGACCGCATCGACATCCTCGTCAACAATGCCGGGATCACCACCCACGGCTCGATCGAGGATCTGACGCTCGAAGCCTTTCGCCACGAATTTTCGGTCGACGTCGACGGCGTCTTCCTCGGCTGCAAGCATATCATCCCGAAAATGCGCGACCATGGCGGGTCGGTGATCAACATGTCGTCGATGTGCGGGGTGCGGGCGCAGGGCGATCTTGCCGCCTATAATGCCGCCAAGGCCGCGGTCACCCACCTCACCAAATCGGTCGCGCTCCACTATGCGCGCAAGGGGTACGGCATCCGCTGCAATTCGGTCCACCCGGGCGCGATCCACACCCCGATCCTCGACAAGGTGATGGCGCAGGTCGCCGACGGGCAGGCGCTGTACGACAGCTGGGTCGCAACCCACCCGGTCGGACGGCTGGGCAAACCCGAAGAGATTTCGGCCATTATCCTCTATCTCGCTTCCGACGAATCCGCCTTCGCCACCGGTGCCGAGTTCCGCATCGACGGCGGCAGTTCGCTGTAACCATGACCGGACGTCTGTCAGGTCGGATCGCGCTCGTCACCGGGGCTGGATCGGGGATCGGCCTCGCGACCGCGCAGCGGCTGACCGCCGACGGCGCGCGGGTGCTGACCGTCGATCGCGCGGGCGCTGTCGACATCGTCGCCGACGTGACCGAGCCCGGGATCAACGCGCGGCTGGTGGCGGCGGCCGAGGCCCGGTTCGGCGGCCTCGACATCATCGTCGCCTGCGCCGGGATCACCGGGATGCAGCCGCTAGACGGGCACAGCGACGAATTTTTCGAGACGATGATGGCGGTGAATGTCACCGCGGTGTTCCGCCTGATGCGCGATGCGCTGCCGCTGCTCAAACGATCGCCGCACGGCCGCATCATCCTGATCGGATCGGTGATGTCGAGCTTTGGCGAAGCCGGGATGATCGCATATAGCGCGTCGAAACATGCGGTGCTCGGCATGACCAAATCGGTCGCGGCCGAGGTCGGGGCGTTCGGTGTCACGGTCAACTGCCTCCAGCCCGGCGCGATCGATACCCCGATGACCGCGCCCGCCTTCTCGGCGATGCCCGAGTTCAAGCAGCGCTGGATCGAAAAGGCCGCGCTCGGCCGGCTCGGCCGTCCCGACGACATCGCCGATGTCGCCGCCTTTCTGGCCTCTGACGACGCGCGATTCATGTCGGGTCACGGCCTTTTTGTCGATGGCGGAGCGACACAACGCCAGTAGATTCAAGCGTCTGGGCGTCGCTACGGCATGCCTGATATTTTTGATGATTGTTCAATCCGGGCATAAAGCGGACCTTGCCCTCCAACGTGACCGGCGAGCCTATGCGTCGGCGCGAGAGGGAGGAAATCCGATGTCCACGCATGCCCGAATGCTGCCCGCCGCCTATGCCACGGTCTCGCTTGTCGCGCTGGCAATTGCCACGCCGGCCTATGCGCAGGACGCGCCCGCCGACGACAATCAGGGCGCCTTGCGTGAAATTGTCGTCACCGCCCAGAAGCGCGAAGAAAGCGCCCAGTCGGTGCCGGTGGCCATCACCGCACTGGACGCCGAAGCCTTGGATACCGGCATGGTGCAGGACATCCGTGATGTCGCAGGCCGCGTTCCCAGCCTGGTGATCGACAGTGTTTCGGCAGGCCCGAGCGCTGCCGCGATTTCCATTCGCGGCATATCATTCGAAGATATCGAAAAAAGCTTTGACCCGACCGTCGGCGTTGTTGTCGATGGCGTCTTTATCGGGACCAACACCGGCCAGTTGCTCGACAGCTTCGATCTGCAAAGCCTGCAGGTGCTGCGCGGGCCGCAAGGGACATTATTCGGGCGCAACACGATCGGCGGCGTCATCGAAGTGAAGCGCAGCACGCCGACCGACGACGCCGGCGCCAAAGGCCGGTTTTCCTATGCCCGGTTCGACACCAAAAGCGCGCGCCTTGTCCTGAACAGCGGCAAGCTGGGTGACTTCATCGCGCTCAAGGCTTTTGGCTATTATGACAAGACCGACGGCTTTGTCCGCAATATCAGCACCGGCGGCCGCGACGGGAAGTATGAAACGCTGACCGGCGGGGTTACCGCGCTGATCGAGCCGAGCAGCGATTTTTCGGCCGAGATCACCTATGAACATACCCGCGAGCGCGGCGAAACCGTTTCGATCCCGGCGTCGTCGAGCCTCGACCTGATCTGTCTGGCCGCAGGTGTGCCCGGATTTTCGCCGGTCGCCGAGTGCAACCGCTTCGCGCTTCCCGATCGCGGCGTCGGGGCGACCTATCAACTGGCGCCGCATGACGTCACCAACGACACCGACGCGCTGACCGGAAACATCACCTGGTCGCTGGGCGACAATCTGACGCTCTATTCGGTCACCGGCTATCGCACCAACGACGAAAATGTGGCGCAGGATTTCGATGGCAGTTCAGCCGACTTCTTCGCCACCCGGCGTATCCAGCAATTCGAACAGTTCAGTCAGGAACTGCGCGTCGTTGCGGAAATCAGCGATGCGGTCAATCTGCTGGTCGGCGGCTATTATTACACCAGCAATTACCAGTTGGACCAGTTCACCCGGCTGGGCCCGGTGCCCTCGCAATCGCCGGCGGGAGCGACGCTGCGCGCCTATACCGACAACAAGGCAACATCCTATGCCGGGTTCGCCGACGCGCAATTCACGCTAACCGACAAATTCAAACTGTCGGTCGGCGGCCGATACACGCGCGACAAAAAGGAAGCTTTCAACAATTATGGTCAGGTCGTCGGGCTCGTCGAACTCAGCCTGCCGACGTTCGACGGGAAGTCGTGCGTTGCCGCGACGGGGGTGTTCGGGCCCGGACCGCTTGCTGGACTGCCCGTATTCGGTGCGGCCAATAATTGTTCGGGTGAGAAGTCGTTCGGAAAATTCACCTGGCGCGCCAACGCGACCTATGAAATCGGCGACAACAAAATCATCTACGGATCCTATTCGACCGGCTTCCGGTCGGGCGGTTTCAACGGGCGAGCAGCGTCGCCGACATCGCTTGGCCCCTATTTCCCGGAAACCGTCGATGCGTTCGAGGTCGGTTTGAAGGCCGACTGGCTGGACCGCAGCTTGCGGACGAACATTGCCCTGTTCCACACGAAATATGACAACAAGCAGGAAGAGGTCGTCCAGCCATCCCCGCCGGGATCGGCTCAGCCGCAGGAGACGGTCGTCGGCAACGCCGCCTCGGCGACGATCACCGGCGGTGAAATGGAAATCATCATCCAGCCCTCCGACGAGCTGAACTTCACGGCTTCGGCAAGCTATCTCGACGCCAAATATGGTACATTCCTCAAAGATTTGAACAGGGACAATATCGGCGACGACGTGTCGACGCTGACCTTGCGCCGGGCGCCGAAGTTCCAGATTTCGACGGGGGTCAATTATTCGAAGGAGATGGGTTCGGGGCGTCTGGATGCGAATCTGTTGCTGCGTTTCCAAAGCAAGACGGCGACCTGTATCGCGGCAGACCGGCCGATTGTGTTTGGTGCCGTTACCAATGATTTCCGCTGTTTCACCAAGGACCGCGAGAATCTGTCGGGGCAGGTTTCCTACACCTTCTTTACGGGCAGCGGCGAAGTCAGTGTTGCCCTGTTTGGCCGCAATTTGACCAACGTCCGTGACATTGGCAGCACCCTGCCGGTGGCCGGCCTGTTCACCTTTTCGGGCGCTATCGAACCCCGCACCTATGGCGTCGAACTCGGCTTCAAATTCTAGCATCCAGGGGTGATCGGCTGATGGCCAAGGCATTTTTCGATCACCCCTTTCTGTCGGGGCATCATCAACCGGTGCGGTTCGAGGCGAACGCCCCCGACCTGATCGTCGAGGGCGAAATCCCCGACGACCTCGTCGGCGTCTTTTATCGCAATGGCCCCGAACCGCTCTATCCGACGCGCGAAGGCGACTACCACTGGTTCGACGGCGACGGCATGGTCTATGCCTTTCATATCGAGGGCGGCCGCGCCGCGATGATCAACCGCTGGGTGCGGACCGAGAAGTTCGAGCTGGAGAAGGCGGCGGGCCAGCGATTGTTCGGGATGTTCGGCAACCCGATGACCGCCGACCCGTCGGTGGCGGACAAACGCTACAACACCGCCAACACCAATATCATCGTCCATGGCGGCAAATTGCTCGCGCTGATGGAGGGCGCGCCCGCGGTGGAGCTCGATCCCCGCACCCTCGCGACGCTGGGCGAGGAACATTATGGCGGAATAATCACGACGACCTTTTCGGCGCACCCGAAGGTCGATCATGCGACCGGGGAGCTGATCAACCTGGGGGCCGGAATCAACGGCCCGATGGGAGCGCCGCAGATCCGTTACGATGTGATCGATACCGCGGGAAAGGTGCGCAAAACCGAGCTGATCGATATGCCGCACAACGCGCTGATGCACACCTTTTTCCTGACCGAAAACTGGGTGGTGTTTCCGGTGATCCCGATCGACGCCGATCTGGGCCGCTTTATGAAGGGCGGGCCGATGACGGCATGGGTCAACGGTCGCCCGACCAAATTCGCGATCATGCCGCGCGAAGGATCGGCGAGCGACGTGCGCTGGTTCGAATATGAACCGCGCCACATGTTCCACGAACTCAATGTGTGGGAGCAGGACGGCAAGATCATCGCTGACGTCGCCGCCGCCAACGGCACCGCTCTCTTCCCCGACGAAACAGGGGTCAAGCGAACCCACGGCGACACGCAGCAGAGCCTGCGCCGCTGGACGATCGACCCGTCGGGCGAAGGCACTTGGCTGAAGGAAGAAACGCTCAACGAGCGCGACATCCAGTTCCCGCGTCCCGACGACCGTTTCATGACGCGCGCGTCGCGCCACAGCTTTGCCAATATCAATCTGCACAGCCGCGACGGCCGCGCCGAGGGGATGGACACGGTGCTGCGCTTCGACACGGTGAGCGGCGCGGAGGATTATTACCACTTCGGCAACGGGGCTGCGTGCGGCGAACTGATCTTTGCACCGAAAGTCGGCGCGCAGGGCGAGGGCGACGGCTATGCGATGACGCTGGTCCACCGGGCCGGCGCGGCGACGAGCGAGCTGGCGATCTTTGCCGCGCTCGACATCGCCGCGGGGCCGGTCGCGACGGTACATGTGCCGTTCCGCGTGCCTTCGGGTTTCCATTGCAATTTCTATTCGGCCGACTCCAGTCTCTACCGGCAGGCGTTCGGAAACGCCTGAGAAAGGAAGAGGACGTCCGTGAAGATGCCAGCGTTTCAGCGGATCGCCGACGTGGCGCGGATCAATGCCCGCGAGCGGCCCGACCGCATCCTCTTCCATTTTGAGGGGCACGCGACGAGCTACGCCGACTTCGATACGAACAGCAGCTGCGCCGCGAACGCGCTGATTGCGCTGGGGCTGAAACCCGATGATCGGGTTGCCTATCTCGGCAAGAATTCCGACCTCTATTTCGAATTGCTGATGGGCGTCGCCAAGGCGGGCGGCGTGATGACCCCCGTCAACTGGCGCCTCGCGGTGCCCGAGATCGCGTGGATCATCGACAATTGCGGCGCGCGCGTCCTGTTCGTCGGGCCCGAATTTACCGACCTGATCGCCGCGAACCGCAACGCGCTTCCCGGCATTACGCACGTCATCGCGACCGAAGGCACGGCAAGCGGCTTTCCCGACTATCGTAGCTGGCGCGACACCTTTGCCGATACCGATCCCGACGTCGCGCGTGACGAGCAGGACGCGGTGATCCAGATGTACACCTCCGGCACCACCGGCAAGCCCAAGGGCGCGGTGCTGACCAACGGGTCGGTGCTGCGCTCGCGGCTCGACCGCGATCCGGCGCTGCAAGCCGACTGGGAACGCTGGGAGGAAGGCGACGTCGGGCTCGTCGCGATGCCTTGCTTTCATATCGGCGGCACCGGTTATGGCATCACCGTGATGACCAACGGCGCGACCGGGGTGATCACGCGCGAGTTCGATCCCGGCGGCGTGCTCGACCTGATCGAGGCCCATGGCATCTCGAAAATCTTCATGGTCCCCGCGGCGATGCAGATCATCGTCAATCAGCCGCGGGCGCGCGAAGTCGATTTCTCGCGCCTGCGCCACATCGCCTATGGCGCCTCGCCGATCCCGCTCGACCTCTTGCGCCAGTGCCTCGACATCTTCCAGTGCGGCTTTGTCCAGATGTACGGGATGACCGAGACGTCGGGCACGATCGCGGCACTGCCGCCCGAGGATCATGATCCGGCGGGCAACGAGCGGATGCGGTCGGTCGGCAAACCTCTGCGCGGCGTCGAGATGCGGGTGATCGATGCCGAGGGCAATCCCCTGCCACCGCGCGAAATCGGCGAGATTGCGATTCGCACGCAGGCGAATATGCGCGAATATTGGGGGCGGCCCGAAGCCACTGCAGAGACGATCGACGGCAATGGCTGGCTGCGCACCGGCGACGCGGGCTACACCGACGAAGACGGCTATTTCTACCTGCACGACCGGGTCAAGGACATGATCATCTCGGGCGGCGAGAATGTCTATCCGGCCGAGGTCGAGAATGCGATCTATGGCCACCCCGCGGTTGCCGATGTCGCAGTGGTGGGCGTCCCCGACGACAAATGGGGCGAGGCGGTGAAGGCGTGCGTCGTGCTGAAGGACGGCGAAAGCGCCGACGCCGGCGAGATCATCGGCTGGGCGCGGACACGGATCGCCGGCTATAAATGCCCCAAGTCGGTCGACTTCATCCCCGCGCTGCCGCGCAACCCGTCGGGGAAGATCCTGCGCCGCGAACTGCGCGCACCCTATTGGGAAGGCCGCGAACGGCAGATTGGCTGACCGCCAACGCCCCGATACTGTCATTGCGAGGAGTGAAGCGACGCGGCAATCCAGAGCCCGAGCAATCCGCTCTGGGTTGCTTCGCCTCGCTCGCAATGACGACGTGTTTATTGCGCCTGCAACTTGGCCATCGCCGCACCCACCGCAGCGGCAATATCACCCTCCTGCGGATTTCCGCGCAGGCGCATTCCGCCATTGGGTTGTAAATTCTCGCCAGTGACAAAGGCTTCGTCGCTCGCGAGCCACAGGCAGGCGTTGGCGACATCCAGCGATGTATTGAGCCGCCCGAGCGGGTAGCGCGGCAGGAAGGCATCGACCAGGCCGGGGGTCGCAAAGGCGCCCTCGGTCATCGGCGACTCGGTAAACGCTGGCGACACCGTATTGGCGCGAACGCCGTAAGCGCCGAAATCGTTGGCGACGCAGCGGATCAGCGCCTCGGCCCCCGACTTTGTCCCGATATAGGCAGCGTGGTTGCTCACCGGAGAATGCGTCGTCGCCGACGAAATCTGGATGATCGACCCGCCCTGCGGGTCTTTCGCCAGCATGGCGCCGACGAACGCCTGAAGGAAGTGATGCACCCCGGTGAACTGCAGCGCGACGATGCTCGCCAATTCCTCTTCGGTCACGTCGAGCAAGGGCTTGAGCAGCCCCCACCCGCTCGCGTTCATCGCAATATCGACCCCGCCCATCTTCGCTTTCGCCGCATCGGCAAGCGCGAACACCGACGCCTTGTCGGTGATGTCGCAAAGCGCGGCATGGCCGCCGATCTCCGCCGCGAGCGCATCAAGCGGCTCCGCCTTGCGCCCCGCCACCAGCACCGTCGCGCCCTCGCGCGCGAACAGCCGCGCGGTTACCTGAGCCATATTGCCCGTCGATGCCGCGCCGATGATGACGGCGCGCTTGCCTGCCAGCCTGCCCATAGCGATCTCCCTAGAGTTTCAACAATTGCTTGCCGCGGTTCTGGCCGCTGAACAGGCGCTTCAACGTCGCGGGGGCATTTTCGAACCCCTGCTGCACATCCTCGCGATAGGTCAGCCGCCCGTCCTGGACGAAACCCTCGAGCCGTTTGCGGATTGCGGGAAATTCGGCCGCCCAGTCGAGAACGATAAAGCCCGCCATGGTGCCGCGCCGAAAGACCAGGTTGAAATAATTCTGCGGTCCGGCGGGCAGCGATCCGGTCTCGTAGCGGCTGATCCCGCCGCAGATCGCGATCCGCGCCCCGGTTGCAATCTCGCCGAGCATGTCGTTGAGGATCGCGCCACCGACATTGTCGAAAATGACATCGACGCCGCGGGGGCAATGTTCCTTGATCTGCTTGCGCAGATTGCCCGCCTTGTAATCGATTGCGGCGTCATAGCCCGCTTCTTCGACCAGCCAGCGGCACTTGTCCGCACCGCCCGCGATGCCGACCGCGCGGCACCCCGCGATCTTGGCGAGCTGGCCGACGACCGACCCGGTGGCCCCCGCCGCGCCCGACACGAGCACGGTATCGCCCGCGACCGGCCGCCCGACCTTGAACAGCCCGCAATATGCAGTCACTCCGGTGGTTCCGAGCACCGACAGCATGGCGGTCGGCGGCAGTGACGTGTCGATCTTCACCAACCCGTCGCCGCTCGATATATGCCATTCGGTCCAGCCGGTCGATCCCATGACGAAGTCGCCCGCGGCAAAGCCGGGATGGTTACTTTCCACCACTTCGCTGATCCCGCTGCCGCGCATCACGTCGCCGATCGCCATCGGCGCGACATAGTCGGCGATATTCTCCATCCAACCCTTCTGCGCCGGATCGAAGCCAAGATAGAGCGTCTTCAAAAGCAGTTCGCCCTCACCCGGCGCGGCGATTTCGGTCTCGACCAGCTGGAAATCGCCTTCCTCGATCCCGCGTCCGCGCGGATGTCCGTTCAGCAGCCATTGGCGCGATGTCGGCATCGATACTCTCCCTATTCTTTGCACCGCAACTGCGCCTGCGCCTGCGTCGCAACCACCGCCAAAAGTGCCAGTCGATTGCGACGCATGGGGGCGTAGGGTGCGATCAGGGAGAGAGACGATGCCCGAAGTCCGCCGCAGTTTCTGCCGCTTCTGCCACGCCAATTGCGCGATGCTCGTCACCATCGACGACGGGCGCGTCACCAAGGTCGCGGGCGACCCCGACGACCCGGTGTTCGGCGGCTATACGTGCATCAAGGGGCGCCAGTTGCCCGAAGCGCACCACGGCCCACAGCGGCTGATGGTGTCGCAGAAGCGCGTCGACGGGGGGTTTCAGGACATATCGATGGAAACCGCGCTCGACGAGATCGGCGCGAAGCTGTCGGCGATCATCGCCGAACATGGGCCGCACGCGGTCGCGGTTTATGGCGGCACCTACGCGTTCCAGAACAGCGCCGGGGTCGGCAGCGCGATGGCGTTCGCGCAAGGGCTGGGCACGCGCAACATCTACACTTCGGTCACCCTCGATCAGCCCGCCAAGGTTTACACGACGATGCGCTACGGCAACTGGATGGGCGGCATGCACACCTTCAGCGAGGCCGATGTCGCCTTCTTCATCGGCAACAACCCGATCGTCTCGCACTATGGCCCGCCGGGCGGCCTGCCCCCCTTCTCGCCCTCGCGCCGCCTGCGCGATGCGCTGGACAAGGGTCTCAAGCTGATCGTCGCCGACCCGCGCGAGAGCGACGTTGCGGCGCTGGCGCATATCCATTTGCCCGTCCGCCCGGGCGAAGATCCGGCGATGCTTGCGGGGATCATCCACGTGATCCTGTCGGAAGGACTCTACGACAAAGGCTTCGTCCAGCAATATGTCGACGGGATCGACGCGTTGCAGCGCGCCGTTGCCGACTTCACCCCGGCGGTTGCCGCCGCACGCGCCGGGGTCGAGGAAAGCCAGCTCGTCGCCGCCGCGCGCATGTTCGCGGGCGGGACCAAGGGCGTGGTGTCGACCGGCACCGGCCCTGAAATGGCCGGTCAGGGTACGCTGACCCAATATCTCGTGTCATCGCTCAACATCATCTGCGGGCGGTTTTGCCGCGAAGGCGAGAAGAGCTCGATCCCGCGGGTTTTCACCGCCATCACCCCGCGCCGCGCGCAGGTGGCGCCGCCAATGGCGCTTTATGGCGAAGGCTTTCCCGCCTCGCGTATCCGCGGCCTCACCCACCTCGGTATGGAAATGCCGTGCAACGTGCTCGCCGACGAAATGCTCACCCCCGGCGACGGCCAGATCCGCGCGCTGATCTCGATCGGCGGCAACCCGGTGGTCGCCTTCCCTGATCAGGACAAGATGACCCGCGCGCTGGAAGGCCTCGAGCTGCTGGTCAGCGTCGATGTCAACGCCGAGTCGGCGACGGCGAAACGCTCCGATTATGTCCTCGCCCCCTCCATGTGCCTTGAACGCGAGGACATCAGCAACCTCAGCGAATGGTGGTACGAAATCCCCTACGCGCGCTATACCGAGGCGATGATCGACGCGCCCGGCGACCTGATCGAGGAATGGGAAATGCTCTGGGGGCTTGCGCACCGTATCGGCAGCGACATCCCACTCGCCGGCGGCCCCTGCCCGATGGATGAAAAGCCGAGCAAACAGGTGTTCCTCGACCTGATGACCGCTGGCTGCGTCGTCGCGCCGAGCCGGGTCCGCGCCGACACCGTCGATGGCCAGGCGGTGATCTATCCCGATCTTCACCCGGTCGTCGAACCCGGCGATCCCGGCGCGCCCGGCCGGTTCGACCTGACCGCGGGGGCGATGCCCGACCAGCTGATCGCTTATGGCAAAGCCGATCAGCCGACCCCCGATTTCCCGTACCGCATGGTGTCGCGCCGCAGCCGTCACCGGTTCAATTCGACCGGCCAGAATCTGACCGCCCTCACCGCCAAGCGCACGACCAACCCCGCTTTCCTCCACCCCGACGACATGGCGCGCATTCCCTGCGCCGAAGGCGACATCGTCCGGATCCGGTCGGCGGCAGGCGAGGTGGTCGCCGAGGCGCGCGCCGCCGAAGGTATGCGGCCCGGGGTGGTATCGATGGCGCATGCCTTTGGCGGCCCCGATGTCGGGGCCGACGAGGTGCGGACACGCGGCGCTTCGACCAACCGGCTGGTCAGCGAGACCGTCCGTTACGACCCGATCACCGGCCAGTCGCTGCAAAGCGCGATCCCGGTCGCCATTGTTCCCGTCTGAGGAGTATTCATGCCCGATAACCGCCGTTTTCTATTGATCCGCCGCCCCGATGGCGAACCGGTTCGCGAGGATTTTTCGCTGGTCAACGAACCCGCGCCAGAGCTCGCCGACGGCCAGTTCCTGATTCGCAACCATTATGCCTCGCTCGACCCCGCGATCCGCGGCTGGATGGACGATGCGCCCAGCTATATGCCGCCGATCCCGCTCGGCTCTCCGGTGCGCGCCTCGACCGTCGGTGTCGTCGCGGCGAGCAAGGCCGAAGGCTTCGGGCCCGGCCAGTGGGTCATGGGACTGAACGGCATCGAGGACTATTCGGTCGGCACCGTCGGCGGTTTTACCCAGCCAATCGATGCAACGCTCGTGCCATCGGTCACCAACTATCTGTCGGTGCTCGGCGCGGTCGGGATGACCGCATATTTCGGCTATATCGAGGTGTGCGAGCCCAAAGGCGGCCATGTCGTGCTGGTGACCGGCGCAGCGGGCGCGGTGGGGTCACTCGTCGGCCAGATTGCCAAGATCAAGGGCGCAGGCAAGGTCATCGGCATCGCGGGCGGCGCGGAGAAATGCGCGCGGCTGATCGATCGCTACGGCTTCGACGCGGCGATCGATTATCGCGGCAAGGATGTGCGGGCGTTGACCGACGCGATCCGCGCCGAGGCGCCCGATGGGGTCGACATCATCTTTGAAAATGTCGGCGGCGACATCCTCGACGCGGGGTTGATGAACCTGCGCCATGGCGCGCGGATCGGTTTATGCGGGCTGATCAGCGAGTATAATTGCGTCGAAAAGGTCGGCGCGCGCAACATCTGGCAGTTGATCGTTCACCGCGCTTCGATCCGCGGGCTGCTCGTCGCCGATTACATCCCTCGTTTTGCCGAAGGCGGCGCCGAAATGGCGGGGTGGCTACAAGCGGGCAAACTGGTCGCCGACGAACATGTCGACGAGGGAATAGAAAATAGTTTCGACGCCTTCATGCGGCTGTTTTCGGGCAGCAATCAGGGCAAGATGATATTGAAGATCGCATGACCGATACGCGGCGCCTGCTCGTCCTGTCGGGCGGCCATCCCTATGAAGCCGAGCCTTTCGCCGCGCTGCTGGCGAGCTTCGACAGCTGGACGGTGACGCATCTGGTCCACCCCGAGGCCGAGGCAGCGGTCGCGGCAGGCGCCGCGAGCGAGGCCGACGCGATCCTCTTCTATGACATGCCCGGCTATGAGTTCGGCGACGGCAAGATGACGTCGCGCCCGCCATCGTGGACCTATCGCCGCGCGATCGCCGATTATTTCGGGCGCGGCGGCGGCGCGGTCGCGATGCACCATGCGATCGCGGGTTGGGCCGAGTGGCCCGAGTGGGCCGACATGCTCGGCGGGCGCTTCCTATACCAACCCGGCACCGCGAACGGAGAGAGTCATCTCGACTCGGGTTATCGCCACGACGTCCGCTACGACGCGGTCGTGCTCGATCCGAAGCATCCGGTGACCGCTGGTCTGCCGCCGCGCTTTTCGCTCTGCGACGAACTGTATCTGGCGCCGGGCTGGGGCGCGGTGACCCCGCTGCTCCGCGCCGACCACGCCTTCGTGCGCGGCAACTTCTATTCGGCAGCGCAGGCGGTGGCGGGGCGCATGTTCAGCAATAGTGGCTGGGATCACCGCCCCGAAAGCGACCTGATCGCGTGGGGAAAGCCCATCGGCGCGGGCCGTCTGATCTATCTCCAGCCCGGCGACGGCCCCGCCGCCTATGCCGACCCGAACTTGCGCCGGTTCCTTGCCAACGCGCTCGCCGATGTCGCCGTTTCCTAACGAAAACGTGCATCGCGCGGCGGGAGCGGCTGCATATAGTTGCGCGTATAACAAGAAGACTGAGGGAAGAGGCGCGTGAACACTATCGCCGCAAGCAGCTTTTTCGAGCCGCAGGTTATCGCGGACCCGTTCGACTATTATCGCGCCTGGATGCCCAAGAGCCCCGTCGTGAAATTGTCGGAAGCGATGTTCCTCGTCCTCTCCTACGAGCATTGCGCACAGGCGACGGGCGACGTCGAAACCTTCTCGAACAATTTCCAGGGCACCTTGTCGGGCGCGATGGCCGAGGATAGCGACGTCGCGGCGATCCTCGCCGAGGGCTGGCCGCAGGTCGATACGCTGCTGACCGCCGACCCGCCGACCCACACCCGCTTTCGCAAGCTGGTCAACCTCGCCTTCTCGATGAAGCGCGTCGCCGCGATCGAAGAGGATATGCGCGGGGTCGTGATCGACCTGATCGAGAAAATGGCGGCAAAGGGCGAAGCCGACTTCGTCAGCGATTTCGGCATCCCCCTGCCCGTGGCGATGATCGCGAGCCAGATCGGCATGGAAGGCGAACTCGATCGCGTAAAGCGCTGGTCCGATGCCTTCGTCGATCGCCTTGGCCGGATGATCCCCAAGGAGCGCGAGCTGGAATGCGCGCGCGAGGTCGTCGAATTTCAGCGCCATATGAAGGCGAAGATCGACGAGCGCCGGGCGACACGCGCCGAGGATCTGCTCTCCGACCTCGTCTATGCCGAAGTCGACGGCGAACGCCCGCTCGAAGACGCCGAAATCCTGTCGATCATGCAGCAGCTGATGGTGGCGGGGAACGAGACGACGACCTCGGCGCTCGCCGGCGGGCTGCTCCAGCTGATCGAGAACCCCGACCAGATGGCGAAAGCCGTCGCCGCAGTCGATGCGGGCAACGAGCGCGCGATCATCAACCTGGTCGAGGAAGTGCTGCGCACCGAGAGCCCGACTGCGGGCATGTGGCGCATGGTGTTGAAAGACGCCGAACTGGGCGGGGTCAAAATCCCCGAGGGCGCAATGGTGCAGCTTCGCTATGCCGCGGCGAACCGCGATCCCGCCAAATATCCCGACCCCGACCGTTTCGACATCGAACGCGCCAACGCGCGCAGTCACCTCGCTTTCGGCAAGGGCATCCATATGTGCGTCGGCAATATGCTGAGCCGCAAGGAAATGGCGGTCGCTTATTCCGAACTGCTGACCCGCCTCACCGATTTCCGCGTCGCCGACGGGCATGTGCCGAGCTGGCCACCCAATATGCTGCTGCGCGGGCTGACCACGCTGCCGATCAGCTTTCGGCGGCGCGCATGAATTTCGATTTCGACGACGACCAGCAGCTGACGCGCGACACGATCGGGCGCTTTCTTGGGCCGGTGGACATCGCGGCGCGGCATGCGATGCGCAAGAGCGCCAGCGGCTATTCGCGCGATCGGTGGCAGGAGGTTGCCGACCTCGGCCTGCTCGCGCTCGCCGCGCCTGAGGCAATGGGCGGCATGGGCGGCACGATGGTCGACCTCGCGCTCGTCGCCGAAGCGCTCGGCAAAGGGATCGCGATCGATCCCTGGCTTGAAAACGGCGTATTGCCGATCCGGCTTGCCGCAGCGGCGGGCGATGGCGCGCTGGTCGAAGACTTGCTGGCGGGGTCGCACTTTGCCGCCGTGGCCTTTGCCGAGCCCGGCCGCCGATATGAAACCGAAGCGGTTGGAACGCGGGCCGAGGGTGGCCAGATCGTCGGCGCAAAAACCTTCGTCCTTGGCGCCCCGCTGGCCGACACGCTGCTCGTCACGGTCGCGGGAAACCAGCTCGCGAAGGTTGCTCGCAACGCCGTCGGGGTCGTGTTGCAGGACTATTCAGTGCTCGACGGATCGAACGCCGCGACGCTCGACCTGCACCGCGCGCCCGCTGAAATCCTCGACCTGCCCGCAGCGAAGTTCGATCGCGTGATCGGCGACATTCGCCTTCTCGCCGCCGCCGAGATGCTCGGGCTGGCGCAAGCGATGTTCGACGACACCCTCAACTATGTCGGCGAGCGCCAGCAGTTCGGCGCCGCGATCGGCAGTTTCCAGGCACTCCAGCACCGCCTCGTCGAATGCTATGCGTCGCTTGAACAGGCGCGCTCGATGGTGCTGCGTACCGCCATGCTCGATCCGACGACCGACGATGCGAACTGGCCACGCATCGCGGCGGGGGCCAAAGCCTTTGTCGGCGAAGCGGCGATGAAGATCGGGCTCGAAGCGGTGCAGATGCACGGCGGCATGGGGCAGACCGACGAGTTGGCGATCGGCCATGCGCTGAAGCGTGCGATGCTGCTCGACAAATTGTTCGGCGATCAGGATCATTGCCTGCGCAGCTTTGCGAGGGCGGCATGAGCGCGCTCACCCCCATTGCGCCGGGCCTGTGGACCGACGAGGCCGAACCACGGCTGATCGGCGGACGGCGGGCGAGCGGCGAGATTGTCTTTCCCGTTCCCGACGGCGACGCCGCCGCGCTGGTTGAGCCCGTCGCGCTCTCCCGGCATGGCACGTTGTGGTCGTGGACGACGCAAAGTTTCGAGCCGAAATGGCCCTACGCCGGGCCCCAGCCCTTCACCCCCTATCTGATCGGTTATGTCGAACTGCCCGGCGAGGTCATCATCGAGACGCGCATCGTCGATGCCGCCGCCGTCGACCTGACGATCGGCATGCCGATGGAACTCACAATCATCCCCTTCAACGCTGAGCGGTCGACTTACGCCTTCCGGCCGGGGAGCAGTTCATGAACGACGACGTCTATATCATCGGCGCGGGCATCCACCCCTTTGGCCGTACCGAGGGCCGGTCGGGGCGCGACCAAGGTGTCTTTGCCGTACGCGAGGCGCTCGCGGACGCAGGGCTCGCGTGGCCCGATGTCGAATTCGCCTATGGCGGGTCGGCGGCGGCAGGATCGGCCGACATCATGGTGAACGAACTCGGGCTGACCAGCATCCCCTTCATCAACGTCGCCAACGGCTGCGCGACCGGCGGCAGCGCGCTGACCGCGGCGCGCAACGCGATCGCCGCGGGGGCCTGCGACATCGCGCTCGCGGTCGGGTTCGACAAGCATCCGCGCGGCGCGTTCAACGCCAAGCCGTCCGACTATGGCCTGCCCGAATGGTATGGCGAAACCGGCATGATGCTGACGACGCAGTTCTTCGCGCTCAAGATCCAGCGTTATATGGCGCTGCACGGGATCAGCCGCCGCACGCTCGGGCTGGTCGCCGAAAAGGCGTTTCGCAACGGCACGCTCTGCGAGCATGCCTGGCGGCGCGCGCCAGTCGATCTCGACACGATCCTGAACGCGCCGGTCGTCAACGATCCGCTGACCAAGTACATGTTCTGCTCGCCCGCCGAGGGCGCGGTCGCGCTGGTGCTGGCGAGCGCCAGGAAGGTGCGCGAACTCGGGTCCGATGCGGTGCGCGTCGCCAGCGTCGCCTTCCGCACCCGCCCCGAGGGCTCGTTCGAGGTGTTTGCCCCGTCGATCAGCGTCAACGGCGGCGGCAAGCCGACCGAGGTCGCCAGCCGCGCCGCGTTCGAGATGGCGGGCATCGGTCCCGATGACGTCTCGGTGGCACAATTGCAGGACACCGAAAGCGGCGCCGAGATCATGCATATGGCCGAAAACGGCTTCTGCGCCGACGGCGAACAGGAACAATGGCTGGCCGAGGGATGGAGCGAGATCGGCGGCAAGCTGCCGATCAACACCGATGGCGGCTGCCTCGCCTGCGGCGAGCCGATCGGCGCCTCGGGCCTACGTCAAGTCTATGAAAATACGGTGCAATTGCGCGGTCGCGGCGGCGACCGGCAGGTGCCGAACGACCCCAAAGTGGGGTATAGCCATGTCTATGGCGCGCCCGGCCTGTCGGCCGTGGCGATCCTCGAACGCTAGCGGACCCATGGATTTAGATCTCACCAAAGACGAACTTGAATTCCGCGAAGAAGTGCGTGATTTCCTACGCACGTCGCTCCCCGATTATGTGCGCGATGGCGCGCGGCGCACTCCCGGTGTCTTCGTCGAGCCCGACATCGGCCTCGTCTGGCACCGCATCCTCAACGACAAGGGCTGGGTCGCCTATCACTGGCCCGAAGATTGCGGCGGCACCGGCTGGACGCCGATGCAGCGCTATATCTTTGAAAAGGAATGCGCGATCGCAGGCGCGCCGGCGCTGTCGGTGCTCGGCCTGCGGCTCGTCGGCCCGGTCATCTGCGCCTTCGGCACGCAGGAACAGAAGGACCGCTTCCTGCCCGCGATCCGCGCCGGGACCGATTACTGGTGCCAGGGCTATTCCGAACCGCAGAGCGGCTCCGACCTCGCCTCGCTGCGCACCCGCGCGCGGCGCGACGGCGATGAGTATGTCGTCGACGGGTCGAAAATCTGGACCACCCACGCCCATCATGCGAACTGGATCTTCTGTCTCGTCCGCACCGACGGCGAGGTGAAGAAGCAGGCGGGGATCAGCTTCATCCTCGTACCCATGGACCAGCCTGGCGTCACCGTGACCCCGATTATCACCATGGCGGGCGATCACGAGGTCAATCAGGTCTTCCTCGACGGCGCGCGGACATCGGTCGACAACCGCATCGGCGAAGAGGGCCAGGGCTGGACGATCGCCAAATTCCTGCTCGAAAACGAACGCGGCGGATCGTTCCACGCGCCGCGCCTAATCCGCGCGATCGATCATCTGGAGCAACTCGCGGGCGTCGCGCCGAGCGGTCACAATGGCGCGCTCGGCGGCGATATTCAGATCGCGATCCGGATCGCGCGGCTGCGGCTCGAGGCCGAGGCGCTTGAGACCACCGAATTGCGTATCCTCGCCGACATCGCCAAGGGCCGCCCCGCCGGACCGCAAACGTCGCTGGTCAAGCTGATCTCGTCCGAGATTCACCAGCGGATCGACGGGCTCGCGATGGACCTCCACGGCTATGACGGCCTGCAACTGCCGACCGTCCGGCCGCTCTATGGCAATGAAGCGCCGCCGCCGGTTGGCGACGAGGACGCGCAGGTTGCCGCCGCCCGCTATCTCAATAGCCGTGCCTGGACCGTCTTCGGCGGTTCGAGCGAAGTTCAGAAAAACATCATAGCAAAGACGGTGCTCCGCTTATGACACATGCATTGCGACTTGCCGGCCCGTATGAGATAGTCCCCGACATGGGAGAACAGGCAGAAAAACTGCCGGTCGACGGGCTCGCACCCCCAATGGATGCCAGGACACTCGTCGATGCGGTCACGATCCGCAACGTGGAGGATATCCACGATGCCGCGGTGCTGCTGCGTGACTATGCCGCCGCCTTTGGCCTGCGCGCGGCGATGTGCGACGATATTGCCTCGAAGGAAACGATGGTCGATGCCGATGGCGCGGTGCTCGCTGCCGACCTCTTCGGCTGGCTCGGTGACGGCGAGCGCTGGTGGGAAGATCATCGGCTGGCGCTGCATTCGCCGCTGCCGCGTTCGTGCCGCTACGAAAGCGAGCCGTTCTGGTGCAACAGCGACGGGTTTCGTACCGCACAGCCGAACCCCTATCTCGAGGAAATCGATCCGGCGCGCTATTTCGCTGCAAATCCGCGTTACAAGGCAGCGATCGTTGTGCCGGTGCATCTGCCATTCGGACAGATTTCCGCCAACAGCTTTCACCCGACCGACCCCGAGATCGACGATCTGACCGAATTGTTTGCGGAGATTGGCGACACGCTGGCGCTCGCGACGCGGCGCTTCATCGCTGGCTATGCCTCGGCGATGCGCACCAAGCGCCGCATCCCGTCGGACTGCGAATTGTCGAAGCGCGAGGTCGAATGCCTGCGCTGGGCCGCGATCGGCAAGACCGACCGCGAGATCGGCATGATCATCTCGCTCAGCCACGCAACGGTGCGCTATCATGTCCACCGCGCCGGCGAGAAGCTGAACTCGGTCAACCGGGCGCAGACGATCTTCAAGGCCGGGCAGCTGGGGTATCTGGGCGCGAACAGCTAGCCCAGCGAGCGTAGCGGATCGCTGCCGTCCCAATTCCGCGCCGCGGCGCGCATCATCGCGAACAATTCCCTGGTGCCCGCCTGCGGCTCCAGCAGTTCGACCAGATTGCCCGGCCCTGTCCCCGGATCGGCATAGATCACGCCGCCACCGTCGCCGACGGGCGCCTCGAAAATAATCTCGGCGCCGACCTCGCCGCACCGCGTCCGCGCCTCGGCGATCGAATCGACCAGGACGCACACATGGTGGAGTCCTTCGCCGACCGCATATTCGCCGCGATAGAGCGACTTCGCGTCATTCTCGGGCCGGATCAGTTCGATCTGCATGTCGCCCCAATATCCCAGCGCCATGGTGAAGACCGGATCGCTGGCCTCGCCGCGATAGCGCCCGCCGGGTAGCGCCACGTTCGGCAGCAGGAAGAACGGCCCCGCGCCGATCACTTCGGTCCAGTACTTAACCGCCGCGTCGAAGTCCGACGGCACGAACGCCAGCTGCATGACATCCCCCAATGATGCGAGCGTAACTGGTCCGGCCATGGGACATCCTCCTCAAAAGCGATAGCGCACAAGCTTGCGACTCTGTGCGATAAGATAGCCGAGACCCGGAAGCATACTGGGCAAAATGTGAGGAGAGTCATGGCCGAGTCCGATCCCCATATCGCCCCGAAGGATTGGCCCGCCGTCCGCAAGCGCAATGCGCGCACCGGATTGCGCAAGCTGGTGTCGATCATCGCCGAGAACCGCACCGACCGCGCCGAGGCGCCGCTACCGCTGCACAAGTCCATCTATACCGGCGAAGCGCGCAATGCTGCCGAGATGCAGCATATCTTCCGCAATGAACCGATCGTCGCCGGGCTGAGCGGCGACATTCCCAAGGCGGGCGACACGCTGGTCTTCGACTCGGTCGGGCCGTCGATCCTTGTCGCGCGCGGCAAGGATGGCGTTGCGCGCGCCTTCCTCAATATGTGTACGCATCGCGGCGCCAGGCTGGTCGAGGAAAAGGAACCGTGGAGCGGCCCGCGACCACGGCTCGTCTGTCCCTTCCACGCCTGGACCTTTGACCCGGCGGGCGAACTCGTCGGACAGCCGGGCAAGGAGGGGTTCGCCAATTGCGAAATCGGCGCCCGCAACCTGATCGCCCTGCCCTGCACCGAACATCTCGGCCTGATCTTCGTGCGCGCCAATCCCGACGGCGAGCCGGTCGATGCCGAAGCGCATCTCGGCGATTTCGGACCCGTGCTCGCGCAGCTCGAACTCCACCGCGCCGAGCCGGTCAAAAAGGGCATCCTCACCGCCGATTCGAACTGGAAATTCGCGCTCGACACCTATGGCGAGGGCTATCATTTCAAGATGCTCCACAACACGACGATCGGCCAGACGCACTACAGCGACCGCAACGTCTATGAACCGATCGGCCGCCATCATCGCGTCAGTTTTCCCGACCTGTCGATCGGCAATCTCGTTGGCAAGGACGAGAGCGAGTGGCCCGAGACCGAATATGGCGGGGTGCATTTCCTGTTCCCCAACACCGTCATTTTCTTCGGTGCGGTGACCCCCGGCGTCTATTTCACCCAGGTCTTCCGCCTGTTTCCCGATGGACCGGGCAAGATGTTCTGCCAGTTCGCGGTCTATGCGCCGTTCGGGGTCGAAGATGACGCGCATCGCGATATGTGTGTGATGGCCTATGACGCGACCGCCACCGTCGTGCAGACCGAGGATTATCGCGTTGCGAGCAGCGGTTACGCCAATCTGATGACCGCGCCCGACGATTTCCGCGTCGTGCTCGGCGCGAACGAGCCGGCGCTGCACGGCGTCCACCGCGCCCTCGCCGCCGCCTGCGGCATGCCGCTCGACCAGCTCGCCTGAACCCGGAGTCCAAGATGAACGACCTCTCGCCTCTCCAGGACCAGAACCGCGACGATCGTTGCCCCGGGACCAGCTATACCGACATGCTGAAGGCCGATACGCGGCGCGTGCCCGACTATCTGTTCGCCGAATCGAACCAGGATATGGGCGACGCGCCGATCCCGATCGAACGGTACGTCAGCGAGGATTGGGCCCGGCTCGAACGCGAAAAGATGTGGCCGAACATCTGGCAATATGCCGCGCGCGAAGAGGATATGCCCGAACCCGGCGATACCGTCGTCTATGACATCAACGAAAAAAGCATCCTGCTCGTCCGGCAGAAGGATTATTCGGTCAAGGCCTTCTACAATGTCTGCCTCCACCGCGGCCGCAAGCTGCGCACCGAAAGCGGACGCGCCGTCAACCTGCGCTGCCCCTTCCACGGCTTCCAGTGGAACCACGACGGCAGCTTCAAGGAAGCGCCTTGCGCGTGGGACTTCAAACATCTCGAAGCCAAGGACATGAGCCTGCCCGAACTGCGCGTCGAGCGCTGGCAGGGGTTCATCCTCGTCACCGAAAATCACGACCTGCCCGCTTTTCGCGACTGGGTCGGCCCCGGGGTCGAGCATTATGACAATTGGCGGCTCGACGAATGTTACACCGGCGCGTGGGTCGGCCGCGTCATCCCGGCGAACTGGAAAGCCGTGTCCGAGGCGTTCATGGAGGCCTGGCACAGCATCGTCACCCATCCGCAGATCCTGGGCTTCACCGCCGACGCCAACACGCGCTACGATCTCTACGGCGATTTCCTCAACCGCGCGATCACTCCCGCAGGCGCAATGTCGCCGCATATCAAGGGCAAGGACCAGTTCTACGTCCTGAAATCGCTGGAGGATTTCATCGGCGCCGGCGACAGCCGGGCGCGCCGCGCGACCGGCGACCCAGCAGACCTGAAAGGTTTTGAAGCCGACGATCCGATGCTGGCGCGCAAGGTGCTGGCACAGGCGAACCGCGACGCCTTTTCGGCGATGAACGGGCATGATTATTCGGCCGCGACCGACAGCGAGATGCTCGATAATTTCACCTATAATGTCTTTCCCAACTGGTCGCCGTGGGGCGGGTTGGTGCCGAACATCGTCTATCGCTGGCGGCCGTGGGGCGATGCCGACCATTGCCTGATGGAAGTCCGCATATTGATGCGCACGCCGAAGGGGGAAAAGCCTCCGAAGGCGGCACCGATGCACCTGATCCCCGACGACCAGCCCTTTTCCAGCGCCAGCCATCTGATCGGCGCCGCGCTCGCCGGAGTGTTCGATCAGGATATGGAAAACCTGCCCTATGTGCAGGAGGGCATGAAATCCTCGCCCAACGGCGTCCTCGAACTCGGCCATTATCAGGAAAGCCGCATCCGCCATTTCCATCGCACGCTGGAAAAATATATGGACGGGACGCTGCCCGCCTGATGGCGAAGTCCGGCCCGCTGCTGTCGCTCGCTGCTGGTGTAATGCCCGAATTTTCGCCGCAGCAGACCGTGGCGGCAGCCGTCAAAGGCGGCTGGCCGGCGGTCGGCATCTGGTACGATCCCGCGACGTGGACCGATGCGACGACGATCGAAATCCGCGACCGCATCGCCGATGCCGGGCTGGTCGCGCTCGACATCGAGGTGATCTGGCTGAAACCCGGCCCCGACGATCCGGCGCATTTCGCCGCAATCGATGCCGGCGCCGCGATTAGGGCGCGCAATGTGCTGGTCGTGAGCTCCGAGCCCGACCCCGCGCGCACCGCCGAAAAGCTGCAAAGGCTAAGCGATCATGCCGCGAGCTCAGGCATGCGGGTCTGTTTGGAGTTTGCTGCCTTCACGTCAGTCGGCGATATTCATTCGGCGCTGGCGATTCTGGACGCGACTGGGTGCGAGGACATCGGTCTGCTGATCGATCCGCTCCACCTCGCGCGAACAGGAGGTTCGCCCGTCGATCTAGCTGCCGTGGACCCGTATCGCTTCCCCTATGCGCAATTCTGCGACGCGCCCGCCAGCGGTCCACCGCCCAGCGATGTTCCCGCGATCATCCACGAAGCGCTCGACCTGCGGTTGATGCCCGGCGACGGCGCGCTGCTGCTGGCCGAACTGTTGGCGGTGTTGCCGCGCGATACGCCGTTGAGCGTCGAGCTCCGCAGCGCCGCGCTGCGCGATGGCTATCGCGACCCTGTCGAGCGCGCCCGCGTCTTGCTGACGGCGACGCAACAATGGCTGCGCTGAGCTAACCCCAATCCTGCCGTTTGGCCCATTCGACCAGCGGCGTGGGGGTGAGGCCCAATCGCGCGGCCGGCGCCGGATCGACGATCAGCGGCGACACCGGCTGGTCGTTGTACCAGCGATAGAATTTGGCCATGCCGTCATAGATGCTGTGCGGCTGGACCTCGCGCGATCCGGTGACGAGTTCGTTCATGCTCGCGGCAAATTCGCCCGGCGCCAGGCTGAGGAAGCGGATCGGGCGGCCAAGCGCTTCCGACAACCGCTCGGCAACCTCGTCACCAACCAATGTTTCGGGGCCGCCGAGCGGCAGGTGCAGCGGCGCGTCCGGCTGTTCGAGCGCCGCGACCATCGCGGCCGCGACGTCGTCGAGGCACACCCAGTTGATCCGCAGCGTCGGCGCGGCGGGATAGGCGAAGATGCCGCGCTGCGCGATCGACGGCTTGCTCCACACGCGGATCATATTGTCCATGAACACGACCGGTTCGACGAAGCAGCAGCGCGCCCCGCTGGCCTCCAGCGCCGTCTCGATATCGCGCCGCCCGTCGTGCGCCGACAAGCCCAGATCGTGATCAGCCACAAAACAGGCGGTGTTGAACACCATGTCCCGGATGCCAGCCGCCTTGGCTGCAGAACCGATCGCCTTGCCATAAGCGGCGGCGCGGGCGCGGTCGAATTCGAACGGCAGGTGAAAGGCGAGCGCTTCCTGTCCGGCAAAGGCGGCCGTGAGCGACTCGCTGTCACCGATGTCGGCGTGGACGATCGGGAGGCCCGGAAACGGCGTCATCGCCATCGCGTCGGCGCGCCGCGCGCCTGCGGTTGCCTCATGCCCCGCCGCCAGCAGCGCGCGCACCAGCGGCACCCCTTGATCGGCCGACGCGCCCAGGACCAGCACCCGCATATCAGTGCGCGCCCTGTCCAGCGGCGTGGCGTCCGGCGAGATAGCCGAACACCATCCCCGGCGCGATCGTCCCGCCGGGGCCGCCGTAGGTCATCCCCATCGCCGAGGCCATGACATTGCCTGCGGCGTAGAGACCGGGAATCGGCCCGCCATCGACGCTGAGCACCCGCGCATCGCCGTCGGTCTGCGGCCCACCCTTGGTACCAAGCGCCCCGCTCTTGATCTCGACCGCGAAGAACGGCCCCTTACCAATCGGTCCGAGCGTCGCGGCGGTCGACCCGCGCCCGTCGGGATCGCCCCACCAGCGGTCGTGCGCTGCATCGCCGCGCCCGAAATCGGGGTCGCGCCCGCTCGCGCAATGATCGTTGAACCGCGCGACCGTTGCGGCAAGTGCATCGGCATCGATCCCCAGCCGCACTGCCAGTTCGGGCAGGCTTTCGGCGCGCATCGCCCATTGCGGCGGCGCGACGCCGCGTTCGCCGCTGATCATCCCGAAACCGAAGCGGTCGATATATTGCTGGTCGAAGATCAGCCAGCACGGCAGGTTGGCATAGTCGAAGGCGCTGACGTCCTGGTCGTGAAACGCCGCGCCGATCGCGTTGTAGTTCGCTGCCTCGTTGGTGAAGCGTTTGCCCGCGCGGTTGACCATGATCGAATGCGGGAGGCTGCGTTGTCCGGCGACGAGGGTTTTTCCGGTCGAGCTTTCGCTCTCCGGCACCTCCGCCACCGGCATCCACCAGGCTTCGCGCATATTGCCGAGCATCGCGCCGACGCGCATCGCCATCTTGAGGCCGTCGCCGGTGTTCGTCGTCGGGCTCAGCGGATGCGTCATCGGGCCGCGGATAAAGGCGCGCACGAGATCCTTGTCCCATTCGAAGCCGCCGGTCGCGAGGATCACCGCATCGGCGGCGATTGCAACGTCGCCGTCGGGGGTTTCGAACACCGCGCCAGCGACTGTCCGGTCATCCATCAACAAACGGACGGCGCGATGTCCGGTTTGCGGCGCGATCCCGCGATCGAGGCAGGCCCGCAGCAGGCGGCCGACCAGCGCCTGACCGCTGCCGCGCAAATCGCCGTCGATCCGGCGCTGCAACTCTTCCGCCGACAATGGTTCAGGCTTCGCCTGCCCGAGCGGGGTGTCGTAGATCGAGAAATAGGGCATCGGATAATAGGGCGACAGCGTCACCTTGCCGGCCCACTCGCCCAGCTCGTGAAAGGAATAGAGCGGGCAGTCGAGCGAGCGGCCGCCGTTCGGCATCCCGCCCGGAAACTCGGCATGATAATCGGGAAATTCAGGGATCGGCCGGAACTGCACCGGTGTATGCGCCTCGAGGAACGCGACCATCTCTGGCCCATGGTCGAGAAAGGCTTCGACCAGATGCTGCTGCATAAGCCCGTGCGACATCGACATGAGGTAGGTCAGCGCCTTGGCGCGGCTGTCCTCGACCCCCAGCGTGGCTTCATGATGATTGTTCGGGATCCAGATCATCCCGCCCGACCAGGCGGTGGTGCCGCCGACCTGATCGCCCTTTTCGAACAGCGACACGCGCGCACCGGCCTCATGCGCCGAAATCGCGGCGGTGAAGCCCGCCCCGCCGGTACCGAGGACGATCACGTGCGGCGCTTCGCTCATATCTTAGGCCTTCAATTGCTCGACCATATGCGCGGTGTCGAAATAATGGATGCGCATCGACGCCATTTTGCCCGCGTCGTCGAACGCGGTGACCTCGGCGATGTGGGTCTCGAACCGCTTGCCGCTCGATTTCGCGGTGACGGTGAAATGCAGCAGCGCGACCGCATGTTTTTCGCCGCCGACCAGTTCCTGCCATTGCACGACGGGATTTTCCCAGAAGGTCATCACATGCGCGTAAAGCCGCTGCAGCGCATCGCGTCCGCGCCATTCGCCGCCATAAGGGAGCGAGGTCGGCTCGTAGATGACCAGATCTTCGGACATGAAGTCCGCGACCGCATCCCACTCACCGCCCGCGACGGCGGCGTACATCGCCTTGCTGGCTTCGAGCGGGGTCATTCGATCGTGCCGACGAGCGCGCCGACCGGATAGACTTCGCCCTCGACCCCGATCGGGCGGATGATTCCCGCGACCTGCGCCTCGACCTCGACCGTCGTCTTGTCGGTCTCGACCGTATAAAGAATATCACCGACCTCGACGCGCTCGCCATCGCCGAACATCCATTCGTTGAGCGTCATTTCGGTCGCCGACATGCCGACCTTCGGAATGCGCAGTTCCTCCGCCATCGCCTCAGCCTTTCCAGTTCATCGCGGCGCGCACCGCATCGGCGATCGCATCCTTGTTCGGAATCCACGCCTGTTCGAGCGCATTGGCCATCGGCACCGCCGAGAAGGCGCCGCCGATGCGCGTGACCGGCGCCTTGAGCTTGCCGAACAATTTTTCGTTGAGGCGCGAGGCGATTTCGGCGCCGGTGCCATATTGCTTCACCGCTTCGTGGAGCACGACGGCGCGGCCGGTCTTTTCGACCGAGGCGGTCACCGTCGCCTCGTCATAGGGCGCAATGGTGCGCAGATCGATGACCTCGACCGAAATGCCTTCCTCGGCGAGTTTGCCGGCGATTTCGAGCGCATCAAGGACAGTGCGACCATAGGTGATGATCGAACAGTCGCCGCCTTCGCGCGTCACCGCCGCCTTGCCGAGCGGCACGATATGTCCGGGCCCCGGATCGTCCGATTTCAGGCCGTAACAAAGGATATTCTCGATGAAGATCACCGGGTCGTTGCACGCGATCGCGGCGCGCATCAGCCCCTGCGCGTCGGCGGCATTCGATGGGGTGACGACCTTCAGCCCCGCAACGTGCGCGAACCAGGCTTCGAGCATGTCCGAATGCTGGCCGCCAAAGCCAACGCCCACCCCGGTGGTGGTGCGGATCACCAGCGGCACATTGGTCTGCCCGCCCGACATGAAACGCAGTTTCGCCGCGTGGTTGACGATCTGATCCATCGCCACGGTGACGAAGTTCATCAGCATGATCTCGGCGATCGGGCGGAAACCGGCGAGCGCGGCGCCGACGCAGGCGCCGACGATCGCCTGTTCCGAAATCGGCGTCGCGCGGACGCGGTTCTCGCCATATTTTTCGGTAAGACCAGCCGAGATTTTGAACACCCCGCCGCCCTGTTTCGCTGCGACATCCTCGCCGAGCAGGATCACGCCTTCATCCTCGGCCATCGCTTCGTCGATCGCGCGATTGATCGCCTGCGTCATCGTGATCTGGGCGCTCATGCCGCAATCTCCTCTTCGAAGACATCCTTGCGGATTTCCTCGGGTCCGGGCAGCGGGCTGTTCGCGGCAAATTCGGCCGCCGCATCCATCTGCGCGTCGAGGTCGGCGATGATCGCGTCGAGCTCCGCCTCGGTGAATTGATGGTCGAGCATCAGCCGGCGGAGGCGCGGCAACGGATCCGCCGCCGCCATTTCGGCGAGATGCTCGGGCGGCATGTAGGAGAAGTCGGCGCCGAAGAAATGACCGAGCATTCGGTAACACATCGCCTCGATCAGCGTCGGCCCGTCACCGGCCCGCGCGCGATCGACCGCCGCCTTGGTCGTGTTATACATCGCGATCGCGTCGTTGCCGTCGACCTTTACCCCCGCCATGCCATAGGCTTTGGCTCGCGTGACGATCGAATCGACCTTGGTGTGATCGGCGAACGCAGTGTGCTCGCCGTAACGATTGTTCTGGCACAGGAAGATCACCGGCAGCTTCCACAGCTGCGCCATGTTCATCGCCTCGTGAAACGCGCCGATGTTGGTCGCGCCGTCGCCGAAGCAGACCATCGTCACCTTGCCGTCGCCGCGGTTCTGCGACGCGAGCGCGAGGCCATTGGCGATCGGCAAACCCGATCCGACCACGCCCGTCGTCACCATCACACCGGACTCCGGATGCGTGATGTGCATCGACCCGCCCTTGCCGCGGCAGGTGCCGCCGACCTTGCCCGCAATCTCGGCGAACAGCGGGTTCAGCGGCACGCCCTTGGCGATCTGGTCGTGCTGGCCGCGATAGGTGGTGACAAGATAATCGTCCTGATTGAGCGCCGCCATCGCCGCCGCCGACACCAGTTCCTGCCCGCGCACGGTGTAATAGATCACAGCCAGCTTGCCGGTCATCAGCAGCGAGCGGAATTTCTCGTCGGCGCGCGCGACCCGCATCGTGCGGGTATAGATGTCGCGCAGCGTGTCGCGATCGATCGAGGCTTCGGTCATTCAGTCTCTCCTCAGGCGGGTTCGGCCACGCCCTGTTTATGATTGGCACTGTCGGCAGCACTCGGCCGCGCCGCGACGCGGCCCTGCCACGCGGTGAGGTTGGTCAGCGCAGGATCGAGCGGCTGCCCCACCATCGTGCCGAATTCGACAAACGAAAACAGCAGGATGTCAGCAAGGCTGAAACGGTCGCCGGCCACCCATGGCCCCGCGCCGACGATGCGGTCGATCGCCGCCAGCCCGTCGCCTGCCTGGCGCTTGAGGTCGCCCGCCGCATCGGGCAGGCACAGCATCCGCGGCTGGAACATCGGCAGCCCTTCGGCACCGCGAAAGCCCAGCGTCATCGGCACCACCGCCTGCTGATCAATGATCCGCACCAGCATCCGCGTCTGCGCGCGTTCCTCCGCCGTCGCGCCAAGCAGCGCATGATCCGCCAGCGTCTCGTCAAGATATTCGCAGATCGCGATACTCTCGGCGATCCGCTGGCCGTTATCGAGTTCGAGCAGCGGCGTATGACCCAGCGGGCTTTTGGCCAGGAAATCGCCCTGCCGATTCTCGCCCGCCATGATGTCGACCAGCTGGCGTTCGACGCTGAGCCCCGTCTCGGCCAGATACATCAGCACGACGCGCGGATTGGGGCCGATCGATTGATAAAGTTTCATCGTGCCGCGCCGATCAGAACTGGACACGCTTGGTAAAGCCGCCGTCGATCACCAGATGCGCCCCGGTCATATAGGGACAGGCGGGCGACGCCATGAAGACGATGCCCTTCGCGACTTCCTCCGCCTCGCCAAAACGGCCCATCGGCATCTGCGCCAAGGTCGCATCATAGAGCGCCGGGACTGCCGACTTGATGACCTCCCAATTGCCACCCGGATAATAGATCGCGCCGGGCGACACGATATTGACGCGGATATTCTGCGCCGCGAGCGACTGGCTCAATTGCGAGCCATAGGTGATCAGCGCGGCCTTCAGCGCGTTGAACGCCTGCGGGACGATAAACGTCTCGACCGCTGCGGTCGACGACATAAAGATAATCGAGCCCGAACCCGATGCGGCGAGCGCTTCGGTCAGCACCTCGACGCCGTGGACCGCGCCCATGACGTCCATGTCGAGTCCGCGCTGCCAGTCACCTGTCGCACCCTGCCCCGAAGAGCTGGCGGTGTGGATGAAGATGTCGCAGCCGCCGAGCGCATCCCGCGCCTTGGCCAGCCATTCGCGATAGCCGTCGGGGTTGCCGGTCATGTCGAACTGTTCGCCATGCACCTTGCCCGGCCCCGCCGCGTCGATCGCCGCGACCGCGGCCTTCACCTTTTCGGCATCGCGCGAGAAAAACGCGACATCGGCGCCCTCAGCGGCAAAAATCTTGAGCGACGCGAGCCCCAGACCGTGCGCGCCGCCGTTCATGATGACTTTCTTGCCCTTGAGACCCAGGTCCATCGCATCCTCCTCTTGTGATTTTCGAGGAGCGTAGCGGGAACGCCGAGGGTGAGACATCAGCAAAAATGTGAGCATCGGCACTCGAGTGGACGTCGCAGTCTGGCGCTGTGGCGACGTCCAGAGTTGATTTGGCGGCCGCGGGGCATATCCAAGGGGCAGTCAGGTCCCCTAGAAATCGGCGGTGAGTGAGGCGAGTACGCGGCGTCCTTGCACGGGCGCGAAGCCGCCGCCGCCGAAGACGCGCCAACCGAAGACATTGGCGATGTTGCGTATTTGTAGCCGCAACGTCGCGGGCGCGTTGCCGATGGTCGCGCGGTATCGCGCGCCAATGTCGATCGTCGTGCGCGCCGGAATGTCGAGGCTGTTGTCGGCGCGCGCCGTCCGCCTGCCTTCGTGGAGAAAACGCAGATCGACCGAAGCTTGCGGAAGGCCGGGCAGCCGATAATCGGCACTCAGGTCAATGAGCAGCCCGGTCCGGCCGATCGGCCTGGTACCGAGACGCCCTTCGTCGACCGCTTGCCCCGTCACCCGCGGCTGCAGCAGCACGGCGCCAGCCACCACATCGAGGCCCGGAAGCGGCGCACCCGAGAGCGAAAATTCGGCGCCGCGATGGATGACGGTGCCAAAGATGCGATAGATGCCGTCATGGCTGTCGATCTCGAAATAGGGTTTGCGGATGTCGAACAGCGCGGAAAGCAGCCGGATGCCGCCGGGAAAGGCATAGCGCAGTCCGATTTCCTGTTGCCTAGTGCGAAGCGCGGGTAGGGCTTCGTTTCGGTTGGCGGCGTTGCCAGGCGCGGTGCCGCTCTCCTCGAGCCCGCGCGTGGTCGCGCCATAAAGCGTCAGCCGGTCGGTCGGCGTGACGGCCAGCGCCGCATTCCACAGCCACGGCTTGCCGCGGCGACGCTCGAGCGGGCGGCCGGGCTGGGCCACCGCCTTGCGATAATCGGTGCGGGTAAGGCCGAGGTTTAGCTCGCCAACGCCGGGCCAACACGTCTCATAGCCGATTGCGAGGCTCGTCTGGCGCACGCGATCTTCGGTGAGCTCGCTATAGTCGCGATCGGGCTCGGGCCGCGGGTCGGGAACGCCGATCATCGCTGGCCCGAGATCGACCACATCATAGCCGCCATAATCGCTCTGCTTGCGCCGCCCGCGCGCCGAAACGATGAGACGGTGCCGTGTTGCGCCGGCAGCGAAGACCCGGCTGACGCGGACCTCGCCCGAGGTCGAGGCGGAAAGCTGATCCTCGCCGCTGACCACGACCAGCTGGCCGCGCCCGTCGCGATCGATCCGGTCGAAATAGAGCGAGGCGTAGTCGTCGCGCGTAAACCGGCTGTTGAACAGCCCCGCCGCAAGACCCCAGCCGCCGAGGCTTGCCTTCGCAATCCCTCCGAAATTCTGGCTATGCCCGCGCCATTCGGCCAATTGCTGGCCATAGAATAGCCGCCGCTCAACCTTGGGGGGCAGGAAGCTGCCACCGGTATAGAGCGTCGGTGACTGCTCCTCGTCGCCATAATCATAGCGGGCGAAAAAGCCGGCGAGTTCGACGCTGTCGGCGGGTCGCCAGCGCGCGACGCCGCCATAGCTGACGAACCGGGCGCTGGCGCCGCTGACATATTGATCGTCGAACAGCCCGAAACCGAGATTGAGGCCGAACTTTTCGCTGACAGGGATCGCCGTCTCGGCGACCAGATCCGGCCCCAGATATTCGCCGCTGCTGAGCCGCAGGCTCAGAACCGCATCGGCCCCGGTACGGCGCAGTTCGGTATCGACGATCCCGGTCGGCGCTGGAAAGGGATAGCCGAACGCCGTCAACCCGAGCCGCACCGTGCTGCCACGAACGATGACATCGGTGATGCCCCCCGCGCGGTCGAAATAGAGCCCCTCCACGCGCGCATTGCCCGCATCATTGGCTGAAAAGCCGCACACTTCGCCGCTGGCATAGATGCCCACCGATTCGTTCCCGACGCTCCTGCCGAAACCGTCCTCGGCCTCGCGCACCGCATTTTCGTCGGTGCGTTGCGCCGGCGCAGGGTCGGCCAGCGCCAGCGCGATCAGCGCCGATCCCGTCCGCCGGATCACAGCCCGAACGCCAGCCGCACCCGCACCGTGCGCGCCGCCCCCGGAGTGATCCACACATCGCTGTAGGAACTTTCGAGATAATGGGTGTCGAACAGATTTTCGGCATCAAGATGCAGGCGGACGCCCTTGGCCGCCTGCCACGACAGATTGACCCGCGCGGTGACATAATCGGGCAGGCGAAAACCGCTCGCGACATCGTCGCCCGGCCGGGCGCCGACATAGGTCAGGCCGCCGCCGATCCCGATCGATCCCGGCGCATCACCGTTCGACTGCCAGTATCCGTAAAGTGCCCCCGAATGTTTGGGGATATTGCTTAGCCCGCTGCCCAGCAGGGCCGCGCGGGTGTCCTCGATCACCGTCGCATCGGTATAGGCATAGACCATCGTCAGCGAAAAACGGTCGTCGAGCTTCAGATTGGTATCGAACTCGACACCCTTGCTGCGCGCGCGGCCGGCGGCGATCTGAAAACCGCTGTTCGCGGGATCGGTGACCAGAATATTGTCCTTGGTAATCCGGAACAGCGATATGGCGCCGGTCAGGCGCTGGCCCGCCAGCGCGTATTTGACGCCGCCCTCCCAGGCTTCACCGCGCTCGGGGGAAAAGGGTTCGGCGGTCGCTGCGACGCCCTGGTTGAAGCGGAAGGATTTCCCCCAGCTGACATAGGCGGACAGATTGTCGCTCGGCGCAAAGGTAAACGCGGCGCGCGGGGAAGTTTGGGACGGGTTTTGCCTGTCCGTCCGGTCCGCGCGATAATTGACGTTCGCTTGCCGGATCCAGTCGTGGCGTACACCGAGCAACAGGCTGAAGCGGTCGCCAAGTGTGATCAGATCCTGCGCATAGAGGCTTTCGCCGCGCAGCTGTTCGAGCAGATCCTGGTTGAGCGTCGCGACTGGTTTGGGCTGCCCATAGGCCGGATTGAAAATGTCGATGTCATAAGGGTTGGCGGCAGTCGGGCTAAACCGGAAAAACCGGCGCCGCTGATCATAGCTGAAGAGGTCGCCGCCAACGCGAAACTGATGATCGAGCCCCAGCAAGGAGGCATTGATGCTGATTTCGGCACGCGCCGACAGATCCTGCCAGTCATAGTTGTGGACGCGCAGCTGGCGGCGGAGCCGCGTTCCGACGAGCAGGCTGTTGTGCGTCGACTGCCCGGCCAGCCGGCCATCGCGATACTGGACCCCGGTCTCGAGCGCGACGCCGTCGGCGAGGTCGATCGTCAGCGTTGCCTGATGCTGGCTGGTGCGCTGCTCCATCTGGCCGTCATTGGGTTCACCCAGAAAACGGCTGCGCGGCAGCGCCTTGCCGTCGCCGTTCACAGCGACCAGTCCGCGATCATGCGTAAAATGAACCAGATTATATTCGAGCTGATACAGGAAACGCACCGCATCCGACGGCGCCCAGGCGAGCGACGGTGCCAGCAACAGGCGATCGGACCGGTTGAAATCGCGGAAGCTGTCGCCGTCCTGATAGACGCCGATCACCCGCACGCCGAGCCCGCCCGCCGCGGGGCCGCCAATGTCGAAACTGCCGCGCCATGTGTCGAAGCTGCCATGGGAAAATTCGCCCCCGGCATGGAACCGGTCCTGCGGTGCTTTGGTCACGATGTTGATCGACCCGCCCGGCTCGCCCTTTCCCGACAGCGCCGACGCCGGACCCTTGAGCACCTGAAAACTCTCGACCGTCGCAACATCGCGCCGGGCGTTGAAGCCGCGGTTGGCGGAGAAGCGGTTGACGAGCAGGTCGGGCCCCTGGTTGATATCGCCCGAAAAGCCGCGGATCGCATACGCGTCCCACGCGCCGCCAAAACTGTTCTGACGCGCCATGCCGCCAGCGAGGTCGAAGAGCTGCGACAGGTCGGTAAAGCCCGCCTCGGCGATCAGCCGTTCATCAAGGACGCGCACATTCTGCGGCAGCAGCAGCGGATCGACTTCCAGCCCGTTGATGCTCGCATTGGCGGCGCGCGATCCGGTGATGACGATTTCGCCGTCCCTCTCGCTCATTTCGGTGGTCTCGGCCAGCGCCGCGCCAGGTGATCCCACGCTCGCCAACAACCACGCCGACACCAACAGCTTCTGTTTCATACATCCCCCAATGATAGCGCCCCGCGCTCGATACCGGCCATGATACATAATATCATCGGCGGGCCGCCTATGCGGCGCACGGTGCCTCGTCAAGCAGAAATGTAATGGTATAACGTAATGTTGACTCATCGATTTTCGCGGGGCAAGAGGCGCGCTCGCTTCACAGGAGATATGCGATGAATGCTGGCGAGCCGGGTCTGGAAATGCGCAATGTCGCCGTCGCTTATGGCTCGCATCGCGTGCTCGACGGCATCTCGCTCAGCGTTGGCGCGGGGGAAATCTATGCGCTGCTCGGCGGCAATGGCGCGGGCAAGTCGACGACGCTGTCGACGCTGCTCGGCTTCATCCGACCGACAGCTGGTCATGTCCGCGTTGGCGGCATCGACCCGGCCGCCGATCCCGACGCGGCGCGGCGCCTGATCGCCTACCTCCCCGAAAACGTCGCGCTGTACGAGCATCTGAGCGCGCGGGAGAACGTCGCCTATCTGCTTGCCCTGTCAGATCAACGCCAGGAAGACGCGGCGATCGACGACGCGTTCACCGCTACCGGGCTGCAAGCCGACGCGTGGGACAAAAGGCTGGCGGGATTTTCCAAGGGCATGCGGCAAAAGGTCGCAATCGCGGTCGCGTTGCTGCGCCACGTGCCGGTGCTACTGCTCGACGAGCCGACATCGGGGCTGGACCCGCGCGCGACCAGCGATTTCGGTCGCCTCGTCGCCAATGTCCGCGATCGCGGCGCCGCGGTGTTGATGGTCACCCACGACCTGCTCAGCGCTGCCGAAATCGCCGACCGCATCGGCTTTCTCGATTCCGGGCGGATCGTCGACGAAGTCACCGCCGATGGCCCCGATCGTTTCGACGTCCGCGCGCTGCACCATAAATTCGGCGCCGCACCGGCGGTGGCAACTGCGGCATGAGTGCGATCGGGCTGATCGCGCGCGACGAGTTACGGCTGATGCGGCGCAACCGCGTCGCCCTGATCGCCTTCGCACTGCTCGTCGTGCTGACGCTGGTCGCCGCGGTCACATCGTGGACCAACCAGCGGGCAATCGCCGCGCAACGCGCACAGTTTCAGGAAACCGCCGAACAGGCGTTCGATGCCCAGCCCGACCGCCATCCGCACCGCGTCGTCCATTATGGCCATTTCATCTATCGGCCACTGGGGCCGCTGGCCGCGTTCGACCCCGGGGTCGATGCCTTCACCGGCAACAGCATGTTTCTGGAAGGACATCGACAGAATACCGCCAATTTTGGCGACGTCCGCCAATCGTCGCTGCTGATCCGCTTCGGGCAGCTCACCCCGGCGTTCGTGCTGCAGGTGCTGGCACCATTGCTGCTCATCTTTCTGGGCTACGGCGCAGTCGCGCGCGAGCGCGAGCGCGGTACCTTGCGCCAGTTGCTCGCGCAGGGGGTTTCGGGGCGGCGGTTGTTTGCGGGCAAGGCGCTCGCGCTGGGGCTGATCGCGATCTTTGTCGGCCTGCCAGCGATGATCGGGTTCGCGCTCATCGCCCGACAACCCGGTGCGTTGGCAGGACCGACGACAGTCATCGCGCTCGGCTACGCCGCATGGCTGCTTTTCTGGGCCTTGGTCACCATTCTGGTGTCAGCGCTGGTCAAGCGCAGCCGCGATGCGCTGCTCACGCTGCTCGCCATCTGGACCGTCGGCGTCATCTTGATCCCGCGCGTCGCTCCCGATGTGGCTGGCCAGGCGCGGCCACTAGTGACGCGGCTGGAAACCGACATCGCGATCCAGCGCGACCTGCGCCAGCTCGGTGATAGTCACAATGCCAACGATCCCTTCTTTGCCGCATTCAAGCAGAAGGTGCTGGACCAATATGGCGTCACGCGGGTCGAGGACCTGCCAGTAAATTACAAAGGCCTGCTCGCGATCGAGGGCGAGAAGCTGACCTCGGGATTGTTCGATCGTTATGCGAATGCCAGCTTTGCCACGCAGGCCGAGCAGAGCGCGATCATGCATGGCTTTGCCGTGCTTAGCCCCGCTATCGGACTCCGCCGCCTGTCGATGGCAGCGGCGGGCACCGACCTCACCGGTCACCGGCGGTTCCTCGATCAGGCCGAAGCCTATCGCTTTGACATCGTCCAGCGTCTGAACCGGCTGCAGGCCGAAGCCGTCAGCTATGCCGACGACACCGCCAAGGATGCCGGCGCCGACCAGCGCAAGCGCATTGCCGACCGCCACTGGGACAAGATTCCCGAATTTGCCTCTACCCCCGCCTCCGGCGGCCAGCTGGTCCGCGCGGCGCTGCCCGGACTGATCGTCGTCGCGGCCTGGCTGCTCGCGACAATGGCGGCATGCTTGCTTGCCGCAGGCCGACTGCAAAGGAACCCGCGATGAACCCGATCCGTCACGAATTCCGACTGTTGGTGCGCGCCCGGTTCGCGGCCGCAGCCTTGCTGTTGCTGGCTCTGCTCACCGCCGCGAGCGTCGCCGCGGGCCTCGCCGAAATTCGCCACCAACGCCAAGTCATCGAGCGCATCCTGCCGCAGCAGGCGACCGACGTCGCCGCGATCGCCGAATGGGTGGGCAAGATCGAGGATCCGGGCAGCGCCGCCTATTACACCTTCCACCCAACTTGGGATTCGCCCTCGTCGCTGGCCTTCGCGGCGCTCGGGATGCGCGACGCGGCGCCCTACATCCTGCGCGTGCGCGCGCTTGGACTGGAGGCGCAGCTCTATGACGGCGAGGCGTTCAATCCCGAACTGGCGCTGCCGGGGCGGTTCGATTTCAGTTTCGTGCTCGTCTATCTGGCACCGCTGTTCGTGATCGCCCTGTTCCACGATCTATGGTCATCGGAACGCGAGGCGGGACGCTATGTCATGCTCCAAGCCCTGTCGCTGGGGCCACGGCTCTGGTGGCGACGCAGCGTATTACGATTCGGGTTCCTCTATGCCGCGCTGGCGCTACCGTTTGTGGTCGGCGCGATGCTTTCCGGCGCGTCCGCGCGGCCTCTGGCCCAGATTCTCCTTTTGATCGCGGCATATCTGGCGTTCTGGGCTGTGGCCGCCGTCATCTTTGCCCGGCGGGGATGGAGCTCGGCAACCAATGCCGCGACGCTGGCTGCGTGCTGGCTGGTGCTCACGCTCATTCTACCGACACTGTCGCATATTGTCATCAACCGCGCGTTCCCCATTGGCCAGGGCGTCGAGCTGACGCTGGCGCAGCGCGAGGCGGTCAACAAGGCGTGGGACATTCCGCGCGAGACGACGATGGCGCGCTTCTTTGCCAGCCATCCCGAATGGCGCGACACGCCGCCGCTGCCGCCAGAATTCCACTGGAAATGGTATTTCGCCTTCCATCAGGTCGGTGACGAGAGTGTCGCGGACCTCGTTCGCGCCTATCGCGAAGGCCTCGAGGCGCGCGATAGCGCCGCGCATGCTCTCGGCTGGGTGCTACCACCGGTCGGCGTACAGGCCGCGCTCACGCGCCTCGCCGACACCGATCTCGCCGGCCAGCTCGCCTATCAGGACCGGATCCGCGTCTATCACGAGCAACTGCGGCGCTTCTATTATCGCTATCTGTTCAACGATATCCCCTTCCGCGCTGCCGAGTTTGACAAAGCGCCCGCATTCGAAAACGATGTTCAGTCTCACTGAGCGCCGTTGCAAAGGATGACTGCGGCTGGCCGATTTGAGACAGTCTGTTTTTAGGCGTGAATCTGAGATAGCCGACATTGGGCAAGTAGCCACAACAAAGACCCGGGCGCGGAGCCGCCCGCTTTTGCGTTCACCTCCCGGTTTCGTCAGCACCCTTGCGGTTGGCGAAACGCAACTTTCCATCGAGCTGGCGTGAAGTCGCGTCCGGGCAAATGATCTTGACCGCTGGTGGTTCCGCGGCGCAATCGTAGCGGGCAACTGGCGCTACCGACTTGAACCTCTCGTGTGGCCCAATACAAGGTGCCTTTGGTCTTTGACTGGCCGAAATCCGCCCTGAAATTGCCTCTACGGCAATAGTCGCCGAGCCCAACCCACCTTGAAATCGAAGCTGAGCCACGCTCCGAGCGAGACGGGGTTCACATCCATCAGCCCCAATGTCGACCGAATGTCATGGCTCGCCGACGGATTGATACAAATCTCAAGGCCGGATGGCAGCATGCCGCTGTCGGTGATGGGGCCGGCCGAGGGCGTTACGACGAGGATTTCTTTCAGCGCAGCCATGCCGGCACGCGTTGCATCGCGATATTGCCGCAGCATGACCTGGGGCATGCCAAGCTGGGGAAAAGGCGGAACATTGTCGACCGGTTCGATATTCAGGGCTTCACCGAAACTCGCCACCGACTTGTTGTTGTCGGCGATGGCGGAAGACGTAGCCCTGACAGAGCAGATCGGCCGCACCGCGGCGCGCTCATTGGGTCCAAATCGTTCGAAGTGCAAAGTGGCCACGCTGACCTCTGCCTGTTCAGGCCCGGATGCTGCCCGAACGATCCCGGACGCGCATTTGGGATATCCGTATATTTCCCGGCCCGACGCCATAGCGGGGCCCGAATCGACGAACATGAAGCTCGGGAGCCACATATAGCGGTCGGGCTCCTTCTGCTGTGCATCGCTGCACAGTATAATGCTCCAAAAAGCGATATCGGTTTCGCCCACGAAGCCGTTTTGACGTTCCAGCGGATCGAGCGACCGCATTTCGGATGCATAGATGGCGGTGACGAGAACCTTGTCCCCCACGGCCCTGAAATTATAGCGCGCATTCGGAAATCCGTTGAGGGCCGCGTCGCAATAGCGTTGTTGCGCGCGACGGCTACCGTCGATCAACATCGCGTGCATGATTGCTCCGCGCGCCTCCATCGGCGGGGTCCCGAGCAGATCGTTGGGCAGTCGCACATAGGGTGATGACGAGGTCATTTCAGTCTCCCGGCAAGGCCGAGCCCAACAGGGTTTCGGCCAGATTCAATTCTCCCAGCATACCGCTGGTCGCGGCGCGATGCCGGGCGCGCCGGGCCGCACGCCCCGCGCCGGGCCGGCGGTCGTTCGCCGCCACCAGCGCGTCGATGGTGGCGAGCCTCGGCCGCGCGTGGGGAAAGAGACAGGCAAAGCGGCGGAGTGCGGGACGATAGCGCGCGACGAGCCGACGCGCCCGGTCGGATACGCCTTTTTCGGGATGCAGCAATCGGGCCCCGACAAGCGGCGGCGCGGAAAAGCCTTCGAGAGATGAAAAATTGGTTGGCGGTGTGGCGAGCGACAATTCCCCGGCCGCTTCCGCCATTTCGAGCGCTGCTGCATCGTCGCCGATCTCGCAAAGCAGACGTGCGCGCAATCCCGCAACGATATGATCTGAAAGCACGTCACCTGATCCTGCAAGCCAGATTCGGGCCGCCTCAATTTCTGTCGACGCAGCCTCCCATTTTCCGCTCGAAAGATGGATCAGAGCGAGCATGTAGGACGCCCAGCCAAGATGAAGCCTGTTTTCCCGCTCGGCAGCGAGCCTGCCCAGTTCTGCGAAGCGGACTTCGGCGGAAACCAGATTACCCTGGAAGGTCGCGCTATGACCCATTGCCGTGACGATGACTTCGCGCAGCTGCCGTTCGGCGGGCCAGTCGTCGAGGCAGGCCATGCTCCGTGCAAGCTGCCGATCGCACGCCGACCATCGGCAGAAGATCATGTCCAATATGCCCTCGGTTGCCCTCACATAGGCTTCCGGCCGCAAATCGCGATTGTCGGCGGCGAGGCGGTGCGCTCTCCCGAACAAGATCCCCGGCACCAGCGGAAGGCGCACCAGCCCCGCCACATAGGCAATTGTCGAATTGCTGCGGCAATGTTCAAGCGTTCGCGCGTCTTGCAGTCCGCCATAACGCGTTGCCATCGAGCCACCGCGCAACACATCGCCTATGCGTCCTGTGAAATAGCCGGTTTCGGACAGGATGCTTCCCGCGCGCACCAAGGCCCGCTTCCCCCGGTCGGAGCGCGAAAAGGGCCGGAGCGCCGTCGCCGCGAGGGTTGCCGCTTGCCCGGCCTGTGCCAGCTCGCCTGCTGCCCAATAGGCTTCGGCCAATCGCGCCCGCCAGCGTGAAGCGGCAAAGTTTGTCGAGAGATTCACGCTCGCGGCGGCGCCGATTGCGAGCGTGTACATTTCGGCGGCCGCGACCGCAAAGCCTGCGTCGAGCGCGGCTTGGGCCCCGTACGCGTAGCATTGCGCCGCGCGGCGAGGATTCCGGGCCAATTCCCATTGCTGCGCCATTTCACTCCAGCGAGCGCTGCCCGGGCCGTCAAGCCGCAACGCGCGGGCAAGAGCCTCGGCGGCCATGACCGTCGCTCCCGCCGACATCTCACCGCGCACGGCGGAGCGTACGAGGTCGTGCGAAGGCCGATACAGGAGGGAACGATCCGTGCGCTCGACAAGGCCGGCGGCGACAAGCCTTTCGACCGGATCGGCTGCCGACGCCGATTGACCCAACCTGGCCAATATGTCGTCGATGCGATCGGTCGCGATGGCGTCTGCCGCGATCGCTATGATGCGCAGCACGAGCCGATCGACCCGTGGAAGTGCGGCGATGCGGTGCCGGAGAATATCCGCCAGATTGTCGACCGCATCGCCCCCCTGCACCGCCCAGCCTGCGCCGGCGCGCGCGGCAAAGGGGTTGCCGCCAGCGAGGTTGAGAACATGCTCGACATCCTGTTCGTCGATGGAAGGTGCATGGTAGCGTACAAGCCGGGCGACCGCGTCGCGGTCGATTGGCCGAAGCTCGATCGCTCGTGCTGTCCGGACTTGCGACCGGGAGCCCGGTTCGCCGTCCCGTTCGCGGCGTGTGAATAGCATCCGCAAGGCGGATCCCGCACTTGCCAATCGATCGAACAACTCCGCCGAATATCGATCCGCCAGATGGACGTCATCGACGGCGACGAGGATCGCCCGCTCGCGCGTCAACGAAGCGATGATTGCGAAGGCGAGCTTCTGGATGCGGGCGGCGCGGTCGATCCGGTTTCCCGCCGGATCGGCAGTCAGTGGAGGGGATCTGTCGTCGAGCAGCCAGAGACCGTCGGCAATGCTCAGGCTGTCCGGGACAACGCCAGCGTCCTCGATGATCGAGCGCAGGCGCGACATCTCGCTCCAGTCACTCGGGGGACAAGCGTCGCGAACGAGCGCCGTAATCAGTTCCCGCGCGGCGCCGAGCGGCCGGAGCCTGTGGCGCGCGCCGCACTCGATCCAGTAGCCTGCCACGCCATCTTCCCGGAGCTGGTTCCATACGGCGCGTGCCAGCTGCGTTTTCCCGATCCCCGCTTCCCCGACGAACGACAAGCTGGTCGTTTCCGCGGCAAAGCAGCCGATGGCCTCGGCCAGCTCGGCATCGCGGCCGAAAAGAAGCGTCGCCATCGCTTCTTTCCCGGGTCCGGTCGCGTTGTTGGCTGGTTGCCTGATATCGACCGCGCCGCGGTCCAGCGCCGCACATCTTTTTGCCGCCCGGTTTATGGGTTGCCCGTGAATAACCGCAATTCCATGCAACCGACCCCTGAATATGTCTCCTTCGGCATGCGCTACGGCGCAATTCGCCCCCTGCGCATTCAACGCTTCCACAAGCAGACCGACATCGGCAAGGGCAAGGACCTGCCGCGACCGCAGCGAGAGCCGCAACATGATGCCTTTTTCATCATGGCCCAGCCTCTCCATCTGGCCGCCTATGGGGTCGCACCAATCGCTGACGGTGGCCAGAAACGCGCGAAGATCATGCTCGGCAAGGCTTTGCCAATTCTCCCGGTCGCAAAGCCGTACGAACAGGCATTGCTCGGTCTGAAGCTTGCCATCGCTGTCGGCGACCCAGTTTCGGAACGAGCCCTGGCCGGTAGGCCGAGGCTCGTCAGCTCGCCGCGGCGCGGCGGCCAGCGCCAGATGCAGCCGATGCATGGGTTCGCCCCAAAACAGGAATGGCTGACCGGGCACAAGTCCCTGGAGGTCGGTGCGACGCAGCCTCCCGGAGGTCCAGGCGGATCGTATCGTGAGTCCCGAGGCCCGGGCGTGAGCACGCTCGGCCGCCGCCAGTGCTTCGTCCACGGCGCAGGCTTCGACAGGCCCGGCAAAGAGCAGGCCGTCCCCGCTGCTCTCAAAGGGCGCAAGACCGATCTGCGCAAGCTGCCCGACAACCGCTTCGCTGCCGCGCGACAAGGTTGCAGCGGCAATTTCTCCAGCCTCGCGGCCGTGGCGGAGCGCCATATCCTCGACAGCCTTGGAAAAGCCGTTGATATCGTATCCGGCAACCAGCACCTCCTCGAAGCCAGGTACGGGCGAATACGGCATCGTCAATTCCTGTCGGTCTCGCCGTAAATGGTGCGCGGATACCCGCATATGGCCCGCGCGCACATCCGGGCCGACATGATCGCGCTCTCCACGGCGCCGCAGTCGAAATTGTGTCTTGTCCAGTCGCCCGCCAGAAACAGGTTGGCAAAGCCGCTCCCGTCGGGGGCGAGACGCGCGTCGGTCGAACCAGCCGGCGACGTGACGTAGAGTTTCGCGGGATCGGAATTTATCACCGTCACGCGCTCGCGATCGGGTTCGAGCCCGTCATCGGTCCGCCGCAATCCGGGAAATATGTCGGCCAGACGCAGGTTCATCCACTCCTCGACGAGCTGCGCCGCCCGTCCATGCTCGCTGGCCGGTTCGTCTTCGCCCGGATCCGTCTTCGCGAGCGGCACCGCGCCGCAGAAATAGGACAGGCTCCCGGCGCGCTCACCTGCAGCGTCGGCCTGTTCCAGCGACAACAGGAAACTCATGTCGGCCCAGGTGTCGAGCGGAAGTTCGTGGGCTGTCATCAGCCCGCGTTCCGAGAGTCCGTCGAAGTTATCGACCCGCTCCTGCCGCCAGCATTGTGCCGCGAGCGTCGGCGCGGTCCCGGCTGTCGCCAGCATCTTGTCCCATGCCTCATTTTCATCGGCGAGCGGTCGCGCGATGATACGCAGCATGCCGGGAGGGATGGCGAGAATGCAGAGATCGAAGTCTGCTCCGGCATCAAGCCTCCTGGAATGGCTGTCCGGCGGCAGTGGGCCATGGAAGGATTCAAGATCGATGCCGGCCGTGCGAAGCGCTTCGCCGTTTTCAAGCAGGTCCCATTGGGGTTCGGTCGGCCAGCAGCGCCGCTCGGGCGCCTCGGCATGCGGTCGATAGCGGACTACAGGATCATATTCGCCCTTGGACCTGGCCTGGACCTGAAATTCGATGGACCCCACACTGCCGAAGCCATCGGGGTACAGCGCGGTTACCTTGTGAAAGAAGTGAAAGCGGACCCCGCGCCGACGCAGCACGTCGTAATAGGGAAGGACAAAGACTTCCCCCATCCCGCCGTTCATATGGTAGAAGAGGTTGCCGTGCGACGCGAAAAGCATCCGGAAATAAGCCCGTAGCGCCGTACCAGCGGCGAAATCCTTTTGCAGCGGATCGCCATCGGTGAAGGCAAAGGCATAGCTGTAGCCGGCCAGATAGTTTCCGTTGCGAAGCACCCTCTCGCTAGCGCCATGTCGGGATAGCCACACGCGCGCGTCATATCTGTCGATCGCCTGGAACCCTGTGGCGAAGACGCGGTCCCGGACCAGCCCGCGGACAATGACCATGGCCAGCCCCGCGAGACCGATCCAGTCGGCATTTTCAACGGGCACCAACCCGTCGTCCTTCGATGCTATCCATTGCAACGCGCCGCTCGCCGCCTCGATGACGGCCGCTTCAGACGAGGCAGCGTCCTTGCCCGGCTTCCCAAGCTCGGCCGCCGCCGCCTCGGCGGTCGCCAGCGACGCCGCCAGCACGCCAAGCTCCACCGCGTCGAATTTCGCGAAAGCTCCGGAACGCGGCGATGCCTTGCCGACAAGCGCCCCGCCAAAGGGGTCGCTTCCTTCGATCATCGCCGTAAATCCCAGCCGCGCCCACGACAGAAGGCGCCGGATGATCGTCGCTGGCGTGACCTCTTCGGGATCGATGCCCGGGATCCGTTTGTCCGCAGCCATGTCGTAGCGCGTTTCGCGCATCGGGGCGCCGGGCTCGCGTTGCATGACCGAAAAGCGGCCATATGGAAAAAAGGCATCTTCGAAACGAAGCGACAAGTCGTCAGGATGCTCGTTCCAGGCCGAGTAGAGCGGGCGAAGCTGCTGGAAGCTGTTGTGGTAGAAGCCGCCAAGGATATGCAGGCCGTGCTCCTCGTTCCGAAAACGCCTGGCGGCATTGCGCCCCGAAGCGGCCTTGCCGCCGAGGCGCCACCCCATCGCATAAACGTCGATCTCGAACCGGTCTTGCCAGTCGGGAGATTCGGTAATTTCCCATATGGCGCCGAGCGCGCCCGGCCCGCTCCCCAGCACCGCAATCTTCGTGCGTTCCATCCTCGCCCCCTGTTTCCTAGCTAATATGTTTCCGGCCCTGCAGAAAGCGCGAATAGGCACCGGGACGAGGTATCATGCGCCCGCTCCCGGCAAACGTCGCTGTCATGGCGCCGTCAACCGCAGCACGGCATCGGCCGCCGCGAGCATTCGGCGATCTTCCGATGCACCGATCACGATCGCGTGACGGTCGTGCGCATAGGACCGCAGCAGCGTCGCGACCCCGACCGCATCATGGTCGAGCATGCCCCTCGTCGGGTCGTCCGCCAGCACGATGAGCGGTTCGGAGCAAAGCGCCTGGACGATAACCATTCGCCGTAAGTCGACCGACCCGAACTCCGCAGGCAAGCCATCCAGAAGATGAGCCATGCCGAGGAGGGAGGCCATCGCTTCACCTTGCCGGATCGCCTCCGGCTGTTCGCGAAGGGCTGCGACCATTTTCAGATTTTCCCGGAACGTCAGGAGCGGCACGAAGCCACTGTCGGGCCCTATCGTCGCGATGTGACGCGCGCGCCATCGTTGCGCCCCGGCGGGATCCAGCGCCGACAGTCGCTCATCGCCGAAAAATATATCGCCGCGAGCCGCGGCTACGGTGAGCGACAGGATGGAAATCAGACTGGACTTGCCGGATCCCCGCCCCCCCGAGACGACGTGAAACATCCCGGCCGTAAAGGTCGCGGTGACCGGCGAAAGAACGCACCGGATTTCCTCACCCTCGCGGACCAGCTGGCTGACCCTCTCGACCCGCAGATGCGTCGTCATCCTGCGAACTCGCGCCCCTCGCCTTCAATTGCGACTGTTGTAGTAGGACGTGATCGCCGACGCCTTTGTGGGCGGCGTGAAAGTGATGCCGATCAGGGCTTTCGTATCGTCGTCGATACCTTTCCCGGTCACGCGGCCAAGCGTTGCGGTCGCCCAGATGCCGTTGCTGATCCGGAAATTGGCGCTCCCGAGAAACCGCCAGTAGTTCCGGTCCTCTTCGTCGGGCAAAACGGCATTCTGGCGGTTCCAGCCCGCCTGCAGGCTCCAGCGGAGTCGCTCGGTCCGCTTGGGGTCGTCGGAGGGAACCGACTCGATGCCGCCCACAAGCGAGAGCGCGTTGCGCTTGCCCTGGGGAAGGAAGGCGTCGTCGTAGATCGTCTCCCTCAGCGTATAGCGAACATGCGCCAGTGCCCGGATATGCAGCGCGCCCAGCGGACCCTCCTCGCGGGCGGCAGAGCGTCCGAGCACGCCCGTCGCAAACGTTGCCCACAAAATCGTGCCCGATGACTCCAGGCCCCGCAGCTTTCCGGGTTCACCCGACATCCGGACCCCGACGCCGGCGTCGAGCGAGGAGCGCGCCACCATGCGTTTGGCTTGCTGCGTCACGCATTCGGCATAGGCTTTGCCGATCTCGGTTTCTTTCGCTTTGGCGAATTCGGCATATTTGGCCTCGGCGGCCACTTGCCGGTCGCCGAGCGGGAGAGGCTCGATGGCCGCGGCGACGAAGGCCTCTGCTTCCTTGAAATGACGACCGACCGCACCTGTCACGATGCACGTGTCGAAGTCGGCATCATAAAGCCGGTCCTGGGCGTCGAGCAGCTTGGCGCTGAGCGAGGCTACAAAGGATGACGGCTTGCCCGTGCCCTTGTCGCCTTCGCTGACGGCAAGACCGACCTTTGTCCGCGCGGCAATCCGTCCGAGTGCGGACTGGCGACGATAGTCCCAAAGGCTGGTGGGCGCGGTCGACAACAGCCAATATGGCGAGAAGTCGATCGCGACGGCGGGCGCTGCATCGCCCGACCCTATCCCGCTGAGGACGTTGATCCCGAATTTGCGCAGCGAGTCGACGCGCGTGATCTGGTCGTTGGTCACGCCGATCAGCGGCAGCACCGGGGAGTTCGGCGAGTCATACGAGAATTCGAAGAGCGAATCGTCGAGCGCCGCATCCTTGAGGATGGTAACAATTTGCTCGGCATCGGCGGCGGGCTGCTGCGCATTGGCCGGGGGCGCCGCGAAGACGGCGAGCGCGACCGGGACGATCGACAGTTGGCAGGAACGCATCGGGATTCTCCTCACGCGAAGGTGATGATGTCGAAGCCCATCGCCACCGATTTGCCGGTGGGAAAGGAGCGGAGCGCGGTGCAGAGCCAACCGTCGGGATCGAGCGGCAGTGACGTGCCTTCGTCGTCGCACACCGGCAATGGCGTCCCGCTGCGGACAACGCGTATGCACCAGCCCCATTTGTCGTCGGGCGCGCCGGGAGCTTTCGCGGCGCCGCACGCGAAGAGCAGCGACGGCGGATTGTTCGACGTGGGCGCGCTCCTGAGCGTGGCGACATTCGCGGCGCTGATCGCGGCGATCGCGAAGGGGCCGCCGGTAGCAAAGGGAATATCGATGTCCGGACCCGGGAGCATCAGTCGCAGCATCGGGCTCATGACGAAAGGCCGGAGCGTGCGCACCTGAAGTTCAACCGCACCCGCACCCACTTGCCAGACCTTATAGCGCGACATGTCTCTTCCCCTCCAATGGATGCGGAGATCTCTGCATCCGGACCGGGGGCAATGTCGGTCACGCGCCGCACAGCGATCTTGTGCTTTTCAGCACATTCGCGCACTAGGGAACGGGGGATGGAATGCAGCAATCCAGTGCGCGAGTGCCGATATCGGAGACAATCGTCCCGGACGAAATACGCGACATTCTGCTGGCGCATGCGCGGCCCGTGCGGGCGCGCAAGGGACATATCCTCATCGCCGCCGGCCTCGACGCCAAAGATGTCTTCCTCGTTCTCGAGGGCCGGGTTCAGGTCACGTTGTTGTCGCCGCAAGGTCGCGAGACGATCATTCGGGAAATCGGTCCGGGCCAGATTTTCGGCGAGTTGGCGGCGATCGACGGCGAAGTGCGCTCAGCCAATGTCACCGCGGTCGAACCGAGCCACATCGCGATGCTCGCCGGCCCCACCTTTCTGGAGCTGATCGGGTCGAACGATGCCCTCGCGCGGTGGATCGCGCTGCATCTTACCACGCAGATCCGCTTTCTCACCGCTCGCATCTATGAGCTGTCGACCATGTCCGTTGGCAGCCGGCTACAATGCGAACTCATGCGCCTGTGCATCGAGCATGGGATCGAGAACGATCAGGCGATTATCGAGAATGCGCCCACGCACGCCGACCTGGCAGCGCGGATCGGAACGAACCGGGAGTCCGTCACGCGCGAACTGGGGCTGCTTGCAGAGGAAGCAATCGTCTATCAGTCGGGCCGCCGCCTGCACATTTTGTCCGTCGGCAAATTGGGAACGCTCGTCCGGCGCCTGGCCGCTCACGGCTGACCCGCCGGCGAGGCGCGCGCCTGCAGTCTGACGGTGCGCGAGGAACCCTATGCGATCGACCAGTGGCAGGCCGATGCGGAAAGCGGCCGCCTGACCGAAAGCTTTGCTTGCGGCACCGCGGCGGTGGTGACCCCGGTGGGCAAGGACACACGCGGGCAGGACAGCTTGACCATCGGCGCCGACGGTCCGGGCCAGATCACCGCAAGGCTCAAGGACAAGCTGGTCGACATCCAGCGCGGCCACGCTGCCGATCCGCACGGCTGGGTGACGCGGCCCCAAGGGCTGCGGCCGAGGCGCTATAGAGCGCCGTCGCACCGGCCCGTTGGGACGTCGCCAAGTGGTAAGCAGCGGCTTTTGATGCCGCCATTCGCAGGTTCGAATCCTGCCGCCCCAGCCAGCCGAATCTTCGAAGATTCAGCTGAAAACCAAGGGTTGCCGGTGCGAAAGAGGCCGCCCTGTTCGCGGCGGAAAAAATCGCCTATCCCGGGATCGCAATGGAACCGAAGCGCCGCGGAAAATTACGGACCAACGATCCCCAGGGAACCCGTGGGCGCATATTGGACGCCGCTGCCGGGTCGTTTCAGGCGCGCGGCTACCACGACACGTCGGTGCAGGACGTCAAGCGGCTCGCCGCGGTAACCAGTGGGGCGTTCCATCACCATTTCGATTCGAAGAAGGCGCTCGGGCTGGCTGTGGTGCGCGAACGGGTGGCCGATGCCTTGCGCGAGGCCTGGCTCGATCCGGTGCTGGCGGCGCCAACCGTTGCCGATGGCGTGTTGGCTGCCATGGGAGCCACCAGTGGAGAGCTTCGCGATCAAGGCTTCGTGCGCGGCTGCCCCGTCAACAACCTTGCCGTCGAACTGGCTTTTTCGGATTCCGATTTCCGCGCCGCGTTGCAACTTATCTTCGCCGACTGGCAAAAGACGATCGCGGCACGGCTTGCTGCCGAACCGACCCCGGTCATTTTCGCCGGAATCGCCGCCGAAGACCTCGCAGGATTTATCGTCGCGGCCTATTCGGGCGCGATGACGATGTCGAAAGCGGAACAGTCGCCCGACCGGCTCGACGCCACCGTCGCGATATTGATGCGGCTGTTGCGTCCAGCGCCCTGAGGCCAATGCAGGAGCAGCGCAGTTAGGATTGGCGTGTGAACGCCATGACCCAATTGGTCTCCCAGCTCGCGCCGCCGTCAGCGGAGAAGGCTTGTTCCCATTGCGCGAAGTCGAGGGTAATCTTCGACCAGATGAATCGGACATCGATCGGCACGCCAGCCAGTTCGTCTTGACCCAGGAAGGTGCCAACGCCGTTGTCGAACCGACCGTGTACCGGGGCCGCGAGGCCGGGAAAGCGCGGGTCGATCCACCAGATCGACCAGATGCCCGTCGCGGGATCGGTGCGCCGCACAGCCGCCGCGACATAGGCGCCGTTCGGGTCGTCGAGCCACTGATCTTCGACATTGCCAGTGCCTCCCAGCAATTCCCATGCCCGGCACGTGCCGCCAAATTCGAACCAGTCGTCGCTCCCGGCAAGCCGCTGGCGCAATTTGCGATGCGCTACGGTCCAAGTTCCGGTCTGAAATGCGAAATCGTGCAATCCCGTCGTCATGCCTGCTCCATCCGCGTAAATTCCATGATCCAGTTGGTTTCCCAATTCGCGCCGCCGTCGGCCGAGAAGGCCTGGCTCCAGCGCGCATCTTGCGGACCCAGATCTTCATAGGTGAAGCGCACCCGGATGACGCGCCCTTCGAAGCTGTCGTCGCTGTAGAATTTCCCGACCGGTCCGTCGAAAACCCCAACGACGGGCGTATCGATCCCGGCGTAACGCCCGTCGATCCAGTATATCGACCATATTCCTTGCGCTGCATCGAACAGCCGGAGCGATGTCGCCTGATATCGCCCGTCCGGATCGTCGAGGTCGTTGCGGTCGATGTTACCGGCGCCGGCAAGAATGGGACCGACATCAAGCGTCCCGGGAAATTCGAACCAGTCGTCGTTGCCCTGCAGGCGCTGGCGCCTTTTGCGATGCAGAACGCGCCATTGTCCGACGAGGAAGTCGAACCCGCTCGAGAGCAATGGGGCAGGGTCGGCAGCCATCAGTTCGGCTTGCGACAGGAAGGGATCAGGTTCGGGAGCGGTCGCATCTGGCAAATCTTCGCTTTTCGTTGCGATCAGCGCAGTGCCGACTGCGGTGTGGGGTCGAGGTGGAGGATTTGCGGCGCACGCTCCTCCGCCGCACCCAGCGCCGCCGCGATATCGCGCTGCCAGTGCTCGCTTTGTCTCGCCCGGGCCAGTTTATCGGCGAGGTCGGCGTGGCTTTCGCCGCGCACAAACCAAACGAACAGTTTTCGGTCCTCCCGAACGGGCAGCTGCGGAAAATTGTTCGGCGCGTCGACCGGCACATAAGCGCCGAGCACATTGATACCGGCGGATTCCAGGGCCGGCCTCATTCGATCGCGAAACAGACCGACGAAACCCTCGTCCGGGCGCTTCCACAGATATTCGATGATGGCCCAGACAGCCTTTGGCGGTGTGGCGGCGCTACGTGCCGCCGGCGGTTCAAATTTCAGTCCCGGCGCCGCGGGGCGGAGCAGCAATACGTTGTCATTGTCGATCAGCATGGGGTTGGCGGCGTCGCGGTTCGCTTTCCAGACCGGCCCGAAGTAAAAGCTGTTCAGCGCGCGCTCGCGCGCCGACATGTCGGCGAAGGCGCGGATCCAAGTAAAGCGATCCCCGTCGTCGCGGTCGCGAAACTGGCCCATCAGCCGCATGCCGACGGCCTCCTGACTATCGAGAAGCTTGTCCTCGAACAGTGCCACAAACGCATCGCGCGTGCCGGGCTCCAATTTATACTGCCGCAATTCGATGACCTGGGCATCGTCTGTTTCCGATGCGTGCGCCCCTGCGGTAGCCAGTGCTGCCACGACGGCTCCTTTGATGAGAAGTTTGAACATGCCCCGCTTCTGGCGTAACATTACAGACGGGTCAACCTGTTTTGCATATGCTTATGCGATCGTTGGCGTGCTGGTCCGATCCCGGCGTTCTTCAAAATCGTCGCTGTGGAGCAGATAGACTTTGATGAGTCGGGTTTTCCGGCGAGGATCAGCGGCCATTTCGCCGTGAGACCGGCGTCGGTGTCGATGATGTAGCAGGCGTCATTGTCGACGAGCGGCTGTCGCGGACCCGCTGGATCTCACCCAGGCGACGCGGGCGGGCGACATGTCGCCTGCCACGTAGAAAACGCGCGGCCTGAAACCCCGGCCGTCGAACCAGCGTCCACCGGTGAATGCGGTTGTCCTGCCACCGGCTGCGACGCCGGTCCTCCGCTTCGGTGCGCGCGGGGCGTGGCGACGAATTGTCGAATTCAGACCTTCCCATGATCATTATCCCGTGGCCAAAATAGCCAATGAGGAAACGCCCCGGTCGACCGAGGGAGATGCCGGCCCGTTCGGACTTAATTCGAAAATTGCGAAAAACTGCCACTCCACAGCAGCCTGCAAGCACAATGCACAATGATGCTGGCAGATTTGTGCGCTGCAGCGTAAAGGCGCAAGCATGAAGATCGCGATCATCGACACCAGCACGACGCGCGCCGCCATCATTTCGGATGGCCTGCGCGAGGCCGGGCTCGACGATCTGGTTGTGATCGACGCGGCGGGTCCGCTGGCCGCCCAGATCGAAGCGGCTCAGCCCGAAGTCGTCCTGATCAACCTCGAAAATCCCAGCCGCGACCTGCTCGAGGATTTCTTCGCCATGTCGCGCGCGCTGGCGCGGCCGATCGCGATGTTCGTCGACCAGAGCGATGCCGAGGCGACCGGCGCCGCGATCGATGCCGGGGTGTCGGCCTATGTCGTCGACGGGCTGTCGAAACAGCGGATCAAGCCGGTGATCGACCTCGCGATCCGCCGTTTTCAGGCCTTTTCGCGGCTGCAACGCGAGCTCGACGAGGCGAAAAATGCCCTCGTCGAGCGCGCGACGATTGATCGCGCCAAGGCCATCCTGATGAAACGGCGCGCGATCGACGAACCCGACGCCTATGCGCTGCTGCGCGGTCAGGCGATGCGCACCAACCGCCGCATTTCGGAAATAGCGGAAGCGATCGTGACCAGCGACGCACTGCTGGGAGACATGGAATGAGCGCCGAGACGTTCCGCATCGGCTTTCTGCCGCTGGTCGATGCCGCGCTGCCGATTCTGGCGCACGAGCTGGGTTTTGCGGCGCGCGAAGGCGTGCAGATCGAGCTGGTGCGCGACATGACCTGGGCGACGGTGCGCGACCGCCTGCTCTATGGTCATACCGATGCGGCGCACATGATCGCGCCGCTGGCGATCGCCACCGCGCTGGGCCGCGATCGCCCCGCGGTGCCGATGGCGGTGCCGTTCGTGCTGGGGCTCAACGGCAATGCCGTGACCTTTTCAACCCAGCTCGCCAAGGATGTCGGGCTGGGCGAAACGCTGGGCGATCCCGCAACAATTGGCGCGGCGCTGCAGCGCGTGGCGGCGGCGCGTAAAATTGCCGGCAAGCCGCTGCGCTTCGGCGTCGTGCATCGCTACTCCAGCCATAATTATATGCTGCGATACTGGCTCGCGGGGGTGGGCATCCGCCCCGATATCCATATCGACATCGTCGTCACCAGCCCGCCCTTTGCCGCCGACGCGCTGGCCGCCGGCGAGGTCGACGGCATCTGCGTCGGCGAACCGTGGAACTCGATCGCCGTCGAGCGCGGCGTCGGCCATATCGCGCTCGCCACCGCGCAGATCTGGCGCCGCGGCGTCGAAAAAGTGCTCGCGCTGCGCGAAGCCGTCGTCGACGACCGCCGCGACGCGGTCGAGGCGCTGCTGCGCGCGCTCCACGCCGCCGCCGCCCATTTCGTCGAGCCCGGCACCGCCGAGGACAGCGCCGCCATTTTGGCGCGCCCCGAATATCTGGATGCCTCGCGCGATGCGGTGCTGCGCGCGATCACCGATCGCATCCGGCTGACCCCCGGCGGCGAACCGATCCATTTTCCCGATTTCATGTTCCAACACCGCGAAGCCGCCAACTTCCCCTGGCGAAGTCAGGCCGCCTGGCTCTATTCGCAGATGCTGCGCTGGGACGCGGCAACCTATGCCGCTGCCGACGCCGCAACCGCGACCGCGGTGTTCCGCCCCGACATCTATCGCGCCGCGCTCGCCGGGTCGGGGGCGCCGCTGCCGGGGGCGAGTTCGAAGCTGGAGGGCGGCATCGATACCCCGCTCGGCGCCGGGTCGGTGCAGGGGCGCCTGCTGCTCGGCAGCGACCGGTTTTTCGACGGTCGCGCCTTCGATCCCGACGATATTCAAGGCTATCTTGCCGATCTTCCCTAGTTTTTATTTTATGCTGCACCTGCGAAATAACCGCTTGCGGTCGGGCCGCGAATCAGGCAGCTTAAAGGCACTCGGCAAGGCTGCCGGGGCAGGATAAAGCGGCTACGGCTCCAACGACGGGGCCGGTCCGCGCGGCAGGCGGGAAGCCTTTTCCCGTAATCCAACAGGCAATGAAGCCGTCAGGATGCGCCCGCGTGGCCGCCGTCCTGGCGGCTTTTTTATTGCCCGTCACACGAAGGGGACGGACGATGACGACGGCACATGCGGGGGCGGCCACAGCGCCCAAATCGAATTTCTGGTCCAGCGGGCACTGGCCGACGCTGGTCGCGGCGTTTCTGTACTTCGACCTCGCCTTCATGGTGTGGGTCATTCTCGGGCCCCTTGCTCCCGCGATTTCGGCCGATCTCGGCCTCAGCCCGGCGCAGAAGGGGCTGATGGTCGCGGTGCCGACGCTCGCCGGGGCGCTGCTGCGCGTCGTCAACGGCCTGCTTGTCGATCGCATCGGTCCCAAGCGCGCCGGGGCGATCAGCCAGGTGGTCGTGATCGCCGGGCTGTTCCTCGCGTGGTTGATGGGCGTGACCAGCTTCACCGGTACGCTCGCGCTCGGCGTGGTGCTCGGCTTTGCCGGGGCCAGCTTTGCGATCGCGCTGCCGCTCGCCAGCCGCTGGTACCCGCCCGAGCATCAGGGCAAGGCGATGGGTCTCGCCGGGATGGGCAATTCGGGCACCGTGCTCGCAGCCCTGTTCGCCCCCGGCCTTGCGGTGATGTTCGGGTGGAACGCGGTGCTCGGCCTCGCCTGTATCCCGCTCACCATCGTCTTCTTTATCTATCTGGTCATGGCGAAGGACGCGCCGAACGCGCCCGCGCCCAAGAAGCTCGCGCATTATTTCGAGCCGCTCAAGACCGCCGACGCCTGGTGGCTGATGGCCTTTTACTCGGTGACCTTCGGCGGCTTCGTCGGACTGGCCGCTTCGCTACCGATCTATTTCACCGACCAGTTCCACCTGACCCCGGTGATGGCGGGCTATTGCACCGCGGCCTGCGTCTTCGCTGGGTCGCTGGTGCGGCCGATGGGGGGCGCGCTCGCCGACCGGATCGGCGGGGTCAAGGCACTGATGATGGTCTTCGTCGTCGCCGCGCTGGCGCTCGCCGGGGTGCCGCAGGCGGACACCCTGCCCGCCGCGCTCGGGCTGTTCGTGATCGCGATGCTCGCGCTCGGTACCGGCAATGGCGCGGTGTTCCAGCTCGTGCCGCAGCGCTTTTCGGCCGAGATCGGCGTGATGACCGGGCTGGTCGGCATGGCGGGCGGCATCGGCGGCTTCTACCTTGCTTCGTCGCTCGGCTTTGCCAAGCAGTGGAGCGGCAGCTTTGCGCCGGGCTTTTACATCTTCGCGGGACTTGCCGTCGTCGCCCTGATCGGCCTGCTGTTCGTGAAAAGCCAGTGGCGCAGGGCCTGGGGCGCCGCCGAAGGCGTGCGGATCTAGCCATGGCCCGCACTCTCATTCTCTTGCTGGCGCTCGCGCCGGCCGGGGCGGCGCATGCCCAAAGCGTCCAGCTCAAGCCGCTCGGCGAAGCCCGCCTCCGCTATGAAACGGTCGATCAGGACGGTCTGGCCGCCAACGCCGAAGCCCTGACCCTGCGCCTGCGCGCCGGGGTCGAGGCCAGGGCGGGGCGCTGGTCGGCGCTGGTCGAGGGGCAAGGCAATCTGGCGATTGTTGACGATTATTTCGACGGCCTCCACGGTGCCACAACCCGGCCGATCGTCGCCGATCCCGGAAACATCGCCCTCACCCGCGCCCAGCTGCGCTACGCCTCGCCCGCCTTCGCGGTGACCGCGGGGCGGCAGCGAATCGGTTTCGACGACGAGCGTTTCGTCGGCAGCGTCGGGTTCCGCCAGAACGGCCAGAGCTATGACGCGGTGCGCGCCGAGGTGACGCCGGTGAAGGGGGTGAAGGCTGACCTTGCCTATGCGTGGAGCGTGCGGACGATCTGGGGCATCGACGGCGCGGGGGCGCGGCAACAGGCGGTGTCGGGCGACAATGTCTTCGCCAATGTCGGCGCCCAGACCCCTGTCGGCAAGCTCAGCGGCTTTGCCTATCTCGTCGATCAGGACGAAACGGCGATGCAGGGTTTCCGCATGTCGAGCCAAAGCTATGGCGTTCGCTTGGACGGATCGAAGCCGCTCGGCAAGGCGAAGATCGCGTACCAGCTGAGCTATGCCCGCCAGTCCGACTGGCACCGCAACCCCAACGACTACAGCGTCGACTATTATCTGGCCGACTTCGCGGTCGATCTTGGTGGCCCCCGGGTCGGCGCCGGGTACGAGATACTCGGCGCCGACAACGGGATATCGCTCACCAGCTTCCAGACCCCGCTCGCGACGGGGTTCAAATTCCAGGGGTGGGCCGACAAATTTCTGGTCACCCCGCCCGATGGGGTGCGCGACCTCTATGCGAGCGCGGGGTGGAGCTGGAAAGCGATCGGTCCACTGAAAGCCGTCACCGTGCAGGCGGCCTATCACGATTATCGCAGCGACCGCGCGAGCCGTTCCTATGGCGACGAGATCGACCTGCTGGCGAGTGCGAAGCTTGGCAAGATCACAGGCTCGGTGCGCTACGCCCACTACAGCGCCGACAGCTTCGCCACCGACACCGACAAATTTTGGCTGCAACTGGACTGGACGCTGTGATGGAACACCGCCCCCTCAAACCCGAGACCGACACGCGCGAACATCTGGTCGTGATCGGCAACGGCATGGCCGGGTGCCGCGCGGTCGAGGAACTGCTGGCGCGCGACGCCGACCGGTATCGCGTGACGATTTTTGGCGCTGAACCGCGGGTCAATTACAACCGCATCATGCTCTCGCCGGTCCTCGCGGGTGAAAAAAGCTTCGACGACATCGTGATCAACGATGCCGACTGGTATGCGACGAACGGCATCGCGCTGGTCGCGGGCGATCCGGTCGCCGCGATCGACCGGGCGGCAAAAACGGTGACGACGCGCAGCGGCACCACCGAAAGCTATGACCGGCTGTTGATCGCGACGGGCTCCGATCCCTTCATCATCCCGGTGCCGGGCAACGACCTGCCCGGCGTGATCGCCTTTCGCGACATGGACGATGTCGACACGATGCTCGCGGCGGCCGATGCCGGCGGCGATGCGGTGGTGATCGGCGGCGGCCTGCTCGGGCTCGAGGCCGCACATGGGCTGAGCCTGCGCGGCATGAAGGTCACCGTCATCCACCTGATGCCGACATTGATGGAGCGCCAGCTCGACGAAGCGGCGGGCTGGTTGCTCAAAAACGCACTCGAAGCACGCGGCCAGACGATCCTGACCGGCGCCGACACCGCTGAGATCGTCGGCGACGGCAAGGTCGAAGGGGTGAAGCTGAAAGACGGAACGCTCATCCCCGCCAGCCTCGTCGTGATGGCGGTCGGCATCCGCCCGTCGGTTGCCCTCGCCCGCGATGCCGGCCTCGCGGTCGGGCGCGGAATCCAGGTCGACGATCATATGGTGACAAGCGACCCGCATGTGCTCGCGGTCGGCGAATGCGTCGAGCATGACGGGCAGGTTTATGGCCTCGTCGCGCCTTTGTGGGATATGTGCCGCAGCCTTGCCGACGGGCTCGTTGAAAAACCGACGGGCTATCGCGGCTCGGTGACCTCAACCAAGCTCAAGGTGTCGGGGATCGACGTGTTTTCGGCGGGCGATTTTTCGGGCGGCGACGGGTGCGAGGACATTGTGCTGCGCGACGCCAGCCGCGGCATCTACAAGCGCGTGATCGTCAAGGACGACCGCATCGTCGGCGCGGTGCTCTATGGCGATACCGCCGACGGCAGCTGGTATTTCGATCTTCTCAAGAAGCAGGAAGACGTCTCCGACCTTCGCGACCTGTTGATCTTCGGCCAGGCCTTCGCCGCGGGAGGGGGCGCCGCGGACCCTAAGGCGGCCGTTGCAGCGCTCTCGGACGATGCCGAGATTTGCGGCTGCAACGGCGTCACCAAGGGCCAGGTCGTGTCGTGCATCGCGAAAGGCGCGCGCAGCCTCGACGCGGTGCGCGGCACCTGCAAGGCGTCGGCGAGCTGCGGCAGCTGCACCGGGCTGGTCGAAACCCTGCTCGCGCTAACGCTTGGCGACGAGGTGCAGGCGGGTCCGAAGACGATGTGCAAATGCACCAGCTTCGGCCACGACGACGTCCGCCGCGAAATTGTCGCGCAAAGCATGCGCTCGATCCCCGAGGCGATGCAGAAGCTGCACTGGACGACCCCCGACGGCTGCCCGTCGTGCCGTCCGGCGCTCAACTATTACCTGCTCTGCGCGCTCCCCGGCGACTATGTCGACGACCAGCAGAGCCGCTTCGTCAACGAGCGGCTGCACGCCAATATCCAGAAAGATGGCACCTATTCGGTCGTCCCGCGCATGTGGGGCGGGCTGACTAACCCGACCGAGCTGCGCGCGATCGCCGATGTCGTCGAGAAATATAATGCGCCGATGGTCAAGGTGACCGGCGGCCAGCGGCTCGACATCTTCGGGATCAAGAAAGAGGATCTGCCCGCGGTATGGGCCGACCTCAACGCCGCCGGGATGGTGTCGGGGCATGCCTATGGCAAGGCGCTGCGCACCGTGAAAACCTGCGTCGGGTCCGAATGGTGCCGCTTCGGCACGCAGGATTCGACCGGACTGGGGGTCAAGATCGAGCGGATGAGCTGGGGCAGCTGGATGCCGCACAAGTTCAAGATCGCCGTGTCGGGCTGTCCCCGCAACTGCGCCGAGGCGACGATCAAGGATTTCGGCATCGTCTGCGTCGACAGCGGTTACGAGCTGCACGTCGGCGGCAATGGCGGGATTCACGTGCGCGTCACCGACCTGCTCTGCAAGGTCGCGACCGAGCAGGAGGCGATGGATTATTGCGCTGCCTTCATCCAGCTCTACCGCGAGGAAGCGCGCTATCTCGAGCGCACCGCACCGTGGATAGAGCGTGTCGGCGTCGAGCAGATCAAGGCGCGAATCGTCGACGACGCAGCGGGCCGCGAGGCGCTGCGCGCGCGTTTCCTCTACGCGCAAAGCTTTTCGCAGGACGACCCCTGGGCGCAGCGCGCCGAGGGCGCCGAGGCCGAACATCATGCGCCGATGGCGCGCTTCACCCCGCAGAAGGAACCGGCATGACCGCAGAGTGGCTCGACATCGGCTGGGTGAACGAGATCCCTGTTCGCGGCAGCCGCACCGTGCAGGTCGACGGCGGCGACGACATTGCGGTGTTTCGCACCGCCGAGGGCAAGGTCTTCGCCCTCCTCGACCGCTGCCCGCACAAACATGGGCGCCTCAGTCAGGGCATCGTTCACGGCGGCGCGGTCGCCTGTCCGCTGCACAACTGGCAGATTTCGCTGTCGACCGGCGAAGCGCTCGGCGACGACAAGGGCTGCACCCCGACGGTGCCGGTCAAGATCGACGGCGGCCGCGTCCTGATCTGCCGCGCGAGCACGTTGAAGGCGGCCGCCTGATGGTCGAAGCGGTCCGCACCACCTGCGCCTATTGCGGCGTCGGCTGCGGGATCCGCGCGACGGTGACCGGCGAGCGCACGGTCGAGATCGCCGGCGACCCTGATCACCCGGCCAACCGCGGCAAACTCTGCTCCAAAGGCACGCATCTGGGCGAGACCGTCGGCCTCGAAGGCCGCTTGCTCCACCCCATGATCGGCAACAAGCGCGCGAGCTGGGACAAGGCGCTCGACCTCGTTGCGAAGCGGTTCAAGGAGACGATCGCGCGGCACGGCCCGAACAGCGTCGCCTTCTATGTCTCTGGCCAGCTGCTGACCGAGGATTATTATGTCGCCAACAAGCTGATGAAGGGCTTCATCGGTACCGCGAACATCGACACCAATTCCAGGCTTTGCATGGCGAGCGCAGTCGCGGCGCATATGCGCGCGTTCGGCGAGGACATCGTGCCGGCGACCTATGACGATCTCGATGCGGCCGACCTGATCGTTCTTGTCGGGTCGAACACCGCCTGGTGCCACCCGATCGTCTATCAGCGCATCCGCGCCCGCTGCGACGCGGGGGCCAAGCTTGTCGTCATCGATCCGCGGCGGACCGAAACCGCCGAAGAGGCCGACCTGCACCTCGCGATCCGCCCCGGCAGCGACGTCGCGCTGATGAACGGGCTGCTGCAGCATTGCCGCGAAGCCGGCATCGTCGACGAGGCGTATCTCGCTGCGCACGTCGTGGTGCCGGACGATTTCTGGGACGAGCTTGGAGGGGGGAACGACCTGTGGTCGGTGGCGCGGACGTGCGACGTCAACGCTGCCGACCTCAGGCGTTTCTTTGACCTGTTCGCCGCCCATCCGCGCACCGTCACGATGTTCAGCCAGGGGATCAACCAGGCGACCGCCGGGACCGACCAGGTCAACGCGATTCTGAACCTTCACCTCGCCACGGCACGCATCGGCAAGCCCGGCGCGGCGCCCTTTTCGATCACCGGCCAGCCCAACGCGATGGGCGGGCGCGAGGTCGGCGGGCTGGCAACCACACTCGCCGCGCATATGGATTTTGCCCCCGAAAACCGCGCGCGCGTCCAGCGTTTCTGGGCCGCGCCGACCATCGCCGAAAAGCCGGGGCTGAAGGCGGTCGATCTGTTCCGCAGCATCGGCGAGGGCCGCATCAAGGCCTTGTGGGTGATGGCGACCAACCCCGCGGTGTCGATGCCCGACGCCAACCGGGTGCGTGCGGCGCTGGCCGACTGTCCGTTCGTCGTCGTCAGCGACGTGATCGAAAAGACCGACACCGGCGCCTTTGCCCATGTCCGCCTGCCCGCGGCGGCATGGGGCGAAAAGGACGGCACGGTCACCAACAGCGACCGGATGGTCAGCCGCCAGCGCGCTTTGTTCCCGCTGCCCGGCGAAGCGATGCCCGACTGGTGGATCGTCAAGGAAGTCGCGCGGCGGATGGGGTGGAAAAACGCCTTCGCCTATGACCGCCCCGCCGACATCTGGCGCGAGCATTGCCGCCTGTCGACCTATGACAATGACGGCGCGCGGCTGTTCGCGCTGCCCGGCGCGGCGCAGGGCGGCAACGCTGCCTATGACGATATGGCGCCGTTCCGCTGGGGCGGCGCTCACCCCTTTGCCGACGGCCGCTTTTCGACCGAAGACGGCCGCGCGCGGCTGATCCCGGTCGTCCAGAAAGACCTGCCCGAACCGCTCGCCAAATGGCCGCTGACGCTCAACACCGGACGCTACCGCGACCAGTGGCATAGTATGACGCGCACCGGCCTCGCCCCCAGGCTGGCACGCCACCGCGAGGAGCCGCTGGTCGAGGTGCATCCCGACGATGGCGCACAGCTTGGCCTCAGCGACGGCGGCCTCGCGCGTGTCGACACACCGCAGGGCGACAGCATCTTCCGCGTCGCGTTCCAAGCAGGGCAGCGGCGCGGCGAAGCGTTCGTGCCGATCCACTGGACCGACCGCACGAGCAGCGGCGGGCGCACCGGACTCCTCTCGCGCCCGCTCGTCGATCCGCTATCGGGCCAGCCGGGGTTCAAACGCACCCCGGCGGCGATTGCGCCGGTCGCGGCGAAGTGGCGCGGCTTCCTGCTGCTCGCCCGCGACACCGCCGACCGCCCCGCCTGCCTGTGGGCGACACGGATCGCGGTGCCATCGGGCGCGCTGTGGGAACTTGCCGGCAACAGCGATCTGCGCGCCATCGAGGCGCTGCTGCCCAGGGGCGAGCGCATCGAGGCCCAAGACGCGGCGCGTGGCACCCGCCGGGTCGCGGTGGTTGCGGACGGCCGCCTCGCCGCCGCATTGTTCGTCACCGAAAGCGGCGAACTGCCGCCGCGCGACTGGCTGATCGCGCAGCTTTCCGCCGCGCAGATCGCGCCGACCCTGCTCGCGGGCCGTGCACCGGGGGTGCAAGCCGACCGCGGACCCGTCATCTGCGTCTGTTTCGATATCGGACTCAAGACGATCGCCGCCGCGATCCGCGACCAAAGGCTGGCCGATGTCGCCGCGATCGGCGCCGCGATCGGCGCGGGCACCAATTGCGGGTCGTGCCGCCCCGCGCTCGCCAGACTCATTGCCGAGGAGAAGATCGATGCCGCCTGATGATTTCCCGCCCGGTACAGTCTGGCTCGTGGGTGCCGGTCCCGGCGACCCCGATCTGCTGACACGCAAGGCGATCCGGCTCATCGAGCGCGCCGGCATCGTCTTCCATGACGCCCTCGTCGGGCCGGGCGTTCTGGATCTCATCCCGGTGGGCACCGAACGCGTCGGCGTCGGCAAACGCTCGGGGCGCCATTCGAAGGATCAGGGAACGATCGACGCGCTGCTGGTCGCGGCGGCGGCGGCGGGCCAACGCGTCGTGCGCCTCAAGGGCGGCGATCCGTCGCTGTTCAGCCGCTCAGCCGAAGAAATCGCGGCACTTCGCGCGGCGGGGCATCCGGTCCATATCTGCCCAGGTATCACCGCCGCCAGCGCTGCGGCCGCATCGGCGGGCATTTCGCTGTCGCTGCGCGGCGTCGCGCGCGACGTTCGCTTCGTGACCGCGCACAGCCGCCGCGGCGCCGCGCTCGATGTCGACTGGAACTCGCTCGCACAGTGCGGATCGACGCTTGCCTTCTACATGGGGCGCGACGCCGCTCCCGACATCGCGCGGGGTCTCATCGGCGCGGGTATGCCCGCCGACATGCCGGTGATGATCGCGTGCAACGTCAGCCGCCCCGACGAACAGCGGCTCACGACGCGCCTCGACCTGCTCGGTCTTGCGACAAAGGCGCTGGCGAGCGAGGCGGCGACACTCATCCTGGTCGGCGCTGCGGTCAGTCCCGGCATGCGGCCAAGGGATGGTACGATAGCGGCCGGGGTGTCTGGCGAGATGAGCAACGAGGCATCCTGAGCCTCCCGATCTTCGAATTCCCTGTTTTGATTGAAAGCTGCAGCCACAACAGTGCCACACGCGTTGCTGCCGCCTCGAGCTCACATTCGCCAACGACGGGTTTCAGGCAACCGTTTCCCGGCTATCTACAACCAGGTTGAGGCGCAAAGCTGCCGTGCCCGAACATTAGCAATTCCGGGCAATCCGCGAGCATGTTTGGCAACAGTCGGCGCGTTTGAAGGCATTTCCAACGAAGGCAGGGGCCGGTCTTCGAAGACCTTAAGAATGCTTCTAAAGCATTGAAATCATGGACAAGCGCTTCCTTCGATTCGGGCCGCGGCGCGTCCATTTCAGCGCGTAACAGCATTGCTTCACGAACGAGGTGCTTACGTGGCAAAATACTCGCTCCCGAACCCACGTCCGGAATCCAGCCAAGAAACTGAAATATAAGAAGAAATGGCGCACCCGAAGGGATTCGAACCCCTGGCCTCTGCCTTCGGAGGGCAGCGCTCTATCCAGCTGAGCTACGGGTGCCAATAGAGCGCGGCCTCTAGCAAGAGCATGGCCTGGCAGCAATGGCCTATCGACCGCAGCGCGCCGATGTGCGAAGCGGCGCCATGGGCTTGGGGAACGCCGCGTGAACGCATCATCCGAACGAAGCTGGCCGATGGCCGCCGACCTGTATGGCGAGATGCAGCTCGAGGCGCATCCGCCGGCGACGCGGCGCTGGCGCGACTATCTGCCCGGAGTGCTCGTCACCGCGATCGCGGCGCTCGCCGCCGCCTGGCTCGCCGACCATTATGCGGCGCCGCTGGTGCTGATGGGGCTGCTCATAGGGCTGGCGATGAGTTTCCTGTCGCAGGACGAGCGCACCCACGCCGGGCTCGACCTGATGTCGCAGACCGCGCTGCGGATCGGGATCGTACTCGTCGGCGCGCGGATCACCGCCGAACAGCTCGTCGAACTCGGGCCGCTGCCCTTCGCGCTGCTCGTGCTGATCATGCTCGCGGTCATCGTCGTCACCGTCGCCAGCGCGCGGCTGTTCGCGCAGGACCGCCACGCCGCGCTGCTCGCCGGCGGCGCGACCGCGATTTGCGGCGCGTCGGCGGCGCTCGCGCTCTATTCGCTGATCGGTGACAAGCGCGTCGATCAGGCGCGCTTCACGCTGACTCTGGTCGGCATCACCGTGGCCAGCGCGTTCGCGATGACGCTTTATCCGGTGCTCGCTGCCGAGCTGGCGCTGACCGACGCGCAGGCGGGGTTCCTGATCGGCGCGTCGATCCATGACGTCGCGCAGGCAATCGGCGGCGGTTTTTCCTTCTCGCCGCAAGCGGGCGAGGTCGCGACGATCGTCAAGCTGACCCGCGTCGCCCTGCTCGCGCCGATGCTGATGCTCGTTGCGCTGTGGCTGGGACGCCGCGGCGAAAGCGATGGCGCGCGCAAGATCCCGCTCCGCCTGCCCTGGTTCATTATCGGCTTTCTCGGCATCGCAGCGCTCAATTCGCTCGTGGCAATCCCTAGACCCATTCAGGACGGCGCGGCGACCGGCGCCCAAGCATTGCTCCTGCTCGCGATCGTCGCGACCGCAATGAAAGCGCGCCTGCATCTGCTGCTCGATCAGGGGTGGCGCAGCTTCGCGCCGATCATCATCGCGACACTGACCAGCTTTCTGCTCTCGCTGGCCGCGGCGCTGAGCCTGTGACGCCGCGGCGTCACCACATCGGTTTGTAAACTTTAGCTTTTCGGCAACGCCCAGCTGACCGTCAGCTGCGTCGCGCGGCGCGGGATGTCGAGCTTGGCCTCGCTGAAATTGACCTTTTCATTGGGCGGCAGCATCCGCACCGGCGGCTTGATCGTCCAGCTGTAGACGATCGTCCCCTGCGCATCGCGCAGTTCGGCGAGGATCGGCGGCACCCGCTGTTCGCGGTCGGTCGGGTTGATGATCACCCCCGATGCGGCGAAATAGATCGTCCCGTCGGCGAGTTCGCGATGATCCTGATTGGGCGGCAATTCGATCACCAGATCGGGTTCGGCGACCATGCCGGGCAGGCCCAAACCCTGCGCCCAGCTCGGCAGGCCGAAATAATAGAGCCCGACGGTCGCGGCGACCATCAGCGCGGCGGCGCTCGCGGCGATCAGCGTCCAGCGCTTCGCCGGATTGCGGCGTGGGCGGCGGAACGGCAGCGGCGCTTCGTCGGGGACTGCGGGTGACGGTCGCGGCGCCGGATCGGCGGCAAAGGCTTCGGGCGGCGGCGGTGCGGGTCGGGCAACCGGCGCGGGGCTGTCGGTATAGGATGGCGCAGGTTCGGGCGTGGGCGCAGCGACCGGCACGACAACAGCTGCAGCCACCGCCGCGTCCATCTTCGCGGGCTCCTGAAACCAGCTGTGGCGGCAGCTCGCGCAGCGCACGGTGCGCCCCGTCGGTCCGATCGCCGTATCGGGTACGACATAACGTGTGTGGCAGGACGGGCAGGCGAGGATCATGGTCCCCCTCTAAACACGCTGATTCGCAGCGTTGCAAGCGCCGCGTCGCCGCGACCCGCCCACTCCCCGCTTTACCTGACCGGACAGCCGTGTAACAGGCGGAGCATGAGCGCCGCCGCGCCCCTGTTTCATGCCCCACCACCAGCGCAAAACCTTGCGTGCGTGACGCCATGACGGACACACCAACCCCGCGCTCCGGCGGCGCGATGGTCGAATTCGACGGCGTCGGCCTGCGCTATGGCCCGGATGCCGAGGTTCTGTGCGACATCAGCTTCAACCTGCAACCCGGCAGCTTCTATTTCCTCACCGGCCCGTCGGGCGCGGGCAAGACGTCGCTGCTCAAGATGCTCTATCTGGCGCAGCGACCGAGCCGCGGCATCGTTCGCCTGTTCGGCGAGGATCTGGTCAATATGCCGCGCCAGCGGCTGCCCGGCTTTCGCCGCCGCATTGGCGTCGTGTTTCAGGACTTCCGCCTGATCCCGCACCTGTCGGCGCGCGACAATATCGCGCTGCCGCTGCGCATCGCGGGGGTCAGCGAAGAGGATCTGTCGGGGCCGGTCGGCGAAATGCTGAGCTGGATCGGGCTCGGTGATCGCGCCGACGCGCGCCCTGCGACATTGTCAGGCGGCGAGCAACAGCGCGTCGCGATCGCGCGCGCGGTGATCGCGCGCCCGCAACTGCTCGTCGCCGACGAGCCGACAGGCAACGTCGATCCCGAAATGGCGATGCGGCTGCTGGGATTGTTCGAGGCGCTCAACCGCCTTGGTACCACCGTCGTCGTCGCGACCCACGACGTCCACCTGATCAGCCGGATCGAAAATGCCCAGATGATGCGGCTGGAAAAGGGACGGCTCGCCGACCCCACCGGTGCGCTGCGCTATCCCCCGGCAAACAGGGCATGACGGGGCGCCCATGATCATCCCGCGCGTCCCCGTCCAGCACCGCCGCCTGCTACCCGACCGCCGCCTGTCGGGTCCGACGCCATGGGTCATTGCGATATTGATGATGCTGACCCTGCTCGCCGCCGCTGCCGGAGTCGGGCTGGCGCGCTCGGCCAATGCGATCGGCAGTGCGATCTCGGGGCGCGTGACGGTGCAGATCGTCACCGCGAACCCGGTGACGCGCGCCGAGCAGGCCGCGGCGCTGCGCCGCGCCGCGGCCGCACAGCCTTTTGTCCTGTCGGCGCGCGCGGTCGGCCGCGAGGAGCTGCGGGCGACGCTTGGCCAGTGGTTCGGCAGCGCCGACGGCGACGATCCGGTGTTGAACTCGCTTCCCCTCCCCGCTCTCGTCGATATCGATTTTGTCGGCGAAAACCGCAGTGGCCATATGCAGCAGCTGCGCGCACTGGTCGCTGCCGAAGCACCTGGCGCGCGTATCATCCCGCACGCCGAATGGCTGGGGCCGGTCGCGCGGCTGATCGGCTCGCTCGCATGGATCGCCGGCGGGCTCGTGGTGCTGATGACGCTCGCCAGCGCCGCGGTGGTGATCATGACCGCACGTGCCGCGCTCGGCACCCATTTTGCGACGATCGAGATGCTCCATTTGATCGGCGCGACCGACCGCCAGATTACCCGGCTGTTCCAGCGCCGCATCGCGATCGACACCGCCTACGGCATTGCGCTCGGCAGCGTCGTCGCAGCCGCGATCCTGCTGCTGATCGGCTGGCAATGGGCGGGGATCACCTCGGGACTCGCCGCGACCGCCTCGCTCGGGCCGACCGGCTGGGCGCTCTTGCTGGCGCTGCCGCTATTGGCTATCGCGCTCGCAGCCCTGACGGCGCGCCAGACGTTGCTCGCCGCGCTCAAGAAGATTCTATGATCAAGCGTTTGGTTTCCCTTTTCTTCCTGGCCTGGGTGCTCGGCTTTGCGTGGTTTGCGCTGCTGCCGCCATTGCCCGCGGCGGCGCAAAAAACCGACGCGATCGTTGTGCTCACCGGCGGACCGGGGCGGATCAACCGCGCGCTCGAACGGCTCGAGGCGGGCGATGCCAAGCGGCTGCTGATCAGCGGCGTCGCGCGCGAGGTGAAACCGCGCGAGCTCGCCGCCGAATATAAGCGCCCGCTGCGCCTGTTCGACTGCTGCATCGCGCTGGGGTTCGAGGCCGAAGATACGCGCTCGAACGCGACCGAGGTCGCGACCTGGGTTGCGCGGCGCAACTACAAGAGCATCCGGCTGATCACCACCGACTGGCACATGCGCCGCGCCGAATATGAAATCGGCCGCGCGGTCGGCGACACGGTGACGATCCTGCCCGATGCGGTACGCAGCGAGCCCAATTTCGCGACCCTGTTTCGCGAATATCACAAATATCTGGCCGGGCTGGCCGGCGGGCTGCTGGGCCTGTAAGCGCAACGCCAATGCGCTACATCATCGCCCTGCTCCGTTCGATCCTGTTCTGGATCGCCTTTTTCGTGATGAGCGCCATCTCGTCGATCGGCGGGGTGATCGCGCTGCCGATCTCACACCGCGGCACGATTTTTTTCGTTCGCATCTGGGCGCAGGCGCACCGGCTGTTCTGTCGTTTCCTGCTCGGGCAGACAATCGTCGTCGAGGGCGCGATGCCCGACATCCCGGTGCTCTATGTCTTCAAGCATGAATCGGCGTTCGAGACGGTCGAGCAACCGGGGCTGTTCAAACATCCTGCGGTGTTCGCGAAGGAAGAGCTGTTTTCGATTCCCGTCTGGGGGCAGGCGGCGCGTTTCTATGGCCTGATCCCGGTCGACCGCGACGGTGGCGGCAAGGCGATGCGCGCGATGCTGAACGCCGCGAAGACGGCGCTCGCCGCAGGCCGTCCGTTGGTGCTGTTTGCCGAAGGGACGCGGGTGCCGCACGGCGAAGCTCCGCCGCTGCGCCCTGGCTTTGCCGGCATGTACCGGCTTCTCGGGGTCGATGTTATCCCGGTGGCGGTGAACAGCGGCCTCGCCTTTCCACCGCGCCGCTGGGTCAAATGGCCCGGTACGATAACCTACAAGATCGGCGAGACGATTCCCGCAGGGCTGCCGCGCGAAGAGGCCGAGGAACGGGTACGGGTGGCGATCAATGCGCTGAACCCGCCTGAGGCGTTGCTGAAATTCAACACTGCCCCCTAAATCCCGTTCGTGTCGAGCGAAGTCGAGACACGCGATGGCTCGGGCTGTGCAAGCGTATCTCGACTTCGCTCGATACGAACGGACTCTGGGTCCGTGGCCGCCTAATGCTTCCGCCCGAAATCGGGCGCCGCATCATCCTGCCCCTCGGCAATGATCGACCGGCGGATCGCGCGGGTCCGGGTGAACCAGTCCTCCAGCTTGTCGGCATCGCCGCGGCGGATTGCCTGCTGCAGCACCGTCAGATCCTCGTTGAACCGCTGCAAGGTCGCGAGCACCGCATCCTTGTTGGCCAGAAACACGTCGCGCCACATCACCGGGTCACTCGCCGCGATGCGGGTGAAATCGCGAAAACCACCCGCCGAATATTTGATCACCTCACTCTCGGTGACCTCCTCCAGCTCGCTCGCCGTGCCGACGATCGTATAGGCGATCAGATGCGGCAAATGACTGGTCACCGCGAGCACCATGTCGTGATGCGCGGCGTCCATGACGTCGACCTTGGCGCCGAGCGCTTCCCAGAATGTCGTGAGTGCCGCAACCGCATCGTCCGGCGCCGTAGCGTCGGGGGTGATGATGCACCAGCGCCCGTCGAACAGGCTAGCAAAGCCGGCTTCAGGTCCGCTGTTCTCGGTCCCCGCGACCGGATGCGCGGGGATGACGATATGACCGGGCAACACGTGTCCCAGCGCTTCGGCAACGCTCGCCTTCGACGATCCGACGTCGGAAATGATCGTGTCCTGGCCCAGACCCGGCGCCATCGCTGACGCTGCGGCGGCCATGCCGCCAACCGGCACTGCCAATATCACCAGATCGGCATCGGCGACTGCGCCTGCGGCATCATCGATCACCGCGTCGCAGAGGCCCAGCGTGCGCGCGATATCGCGCACGTCGCTGTTGGCGTCATGGCCGGTGACCACCACATCGGGCAGCCGTTCTTTCACCGCGCGCGCGATCGACGATCCGATCAGGCCAAGCCCGATGATCGCCAGCCGTTCGACGCGTCGCGACATAATCAGCCGTTCAGCGCCGCGCGGATCGCCGCTGCCAGCCCGCGCGTCTCGTCCTCGGTGCCAATCGTCATCCGCAGCGCGCCCGGCAATCCCTGCCCCGGCAGCCAACGAACGATATAACCCGCCTCCATCAGCCGCCCATATACCGTCTCGGCGCTCACATCGCCCTCGAACAGGACGAGCAGGAAATTGCACGCCGACGGCACGACGCGCAGCCCATGATTGCCCAGGCTCTCGATTTCCTGCGCCAGCCAGGCGCGCCATTTGGTGTTATGATCGCGGCTGGCTGTGACGAACGCCTCATCACCGATCGCCGCGATCGCCGCTGCCTGCCCCGCGCGCGTAACGTTGAACGGCAAGCGGATACGGTGGAGCGCCGAAATCACCTCGGCGCAGGCATAGCCCCAGCCGATCCGTTCAGCGGCAAGCCCGTGGATCTTGGAAAAAGTGCGGGTGATAAAGACATTCGGCTGCGTCTTCGCCAGCTCGAGCCCGCCATCATCCTCGGCGTCGGTCAGATATTCCGAATAGGCCTGATCGATGACGAACAGCACGTCCTTGGGCAGCCCCGCATAGAGACGCGCAACCTCGTCCTTAGACGCCAGCGTCCCGGTGGGGTTGTTCGGATTGGCGAGATAGACGACGCGCGTCTTGTCGGTCACCGCGGCGAGCAGCGCATCGACGTCGGTGGCATAGTCCTTGTCGTCGGCCTCGATCGGAACCGCGCCGACACGCCGTGCCGCGATCTCGTAAACCGCAAAGCCATAGCGCACGTAGAGAATCTCGTCGCCAGCCCCGGCATAGACGCCAGCCGCCAGATGCAGCAGCTCGTCCGACCCGTTGCCGCAGATGATCCGCGCCGGATCGAGCCCGAATTTCGCCGCGATCGTTTCACGCAGCGCCACCGACCCCGGATCGGGATAGCGCGACAGGGCATCGGCTTCGGTCAGCGCCGCGGCAAACGCCGCACGCGCCTTCTCGCCAGTCCCGAGCGGATTTTCATTCGCGCTGAGTTTGATCAGCGGGCGGCCGTCGGCGCCCGCTGATTTGCCGGGCACATAGGGAGCGATGCCGCTGATCCACGGCTTCGGGCTGAGCGTTTGCGTCGTGTCGGTCATGCCGCGCCGTTTAACGCGTCGGCCGCCCGAGTCCAGCACGTTGACAGGCTTCGCGCGCCCGCTTAGCCCCGCCGCATCATGGCAACCCGCTTGCAACCCGTCCAGCACAACCAGATCGAACTGGACCGGCCGCTTGCGCTCGACAGTGGCGCGGCACTCGCGCGGCCGACGATCGCGTTCGAGGCCTATGGTCCGCTCAATGCAGCGCGCAGCAATGTCATCCTTATCTGTCACGCGCTGACGATGGATCAATATGTCGCCTCGACCCATCCGGTAACCGGCAAGCCGGGCTGGTGGAGCAAGGTCGTGCGGCCCGGCGGCGTGATCGACACCGATCGCTATCATGTCATCTGCGCCAATGTGATCGGCAGCTGCCTCGGGTCGAGCGGACCCGCGAGCATCGATCCTGCGACCGGCAAGCCCTATGCCATGTCTTTCCCGGTGGTGACGATCGGCGACATGGTGCGCGCGCAGGCCATGCTGCTCGACCAGCTGGGTATCGAACGACTGCATGCCGTCATCGGTGGATCGATGGGCGGGATGCAGGCGCTCGCCTGGGCTGCCCATTATCCGGGCCGCGTCGAACGCGCGCTCATCATCGCCTCGGCCGCCCGCCATTCGGCGCAGAATATTGCGTTCCACGAGGTCGGGCGACAGGCGATCATGGCCGACCCCGACTGGCAGGGCGGCGACTATTATGCCAGCGGGCGGCTGCCGGTGAAGGGGCTCTCGGTCGCCCGCATGGCGGCGCACATCACCTATTTGTCCGAAGCCGGGCTGACCGAGAAGTTCGGTCGCCAGCTTCAGGACCGCGAGGTCAAGACTTTTGGCTTCGACGCCGATTTCCAGATCGAATCCTATCTGCGCCATCAGGGGATCAGTTTCGTCGACCGCTTCGACGCCAATTCCTATCTCTACATCACGCGTGCAATGGACTATTTCGATCTTGCCGATCCGCACGGCGGCCGGCTCGCCGATGCGTTCCGCCACTCGCCGGTGCGCTTCGGTCTGGTCAGCTTCGATTCGGACTGGCTCTATCCGACCACCGAATCGCGGCGCATCGTTCAGGCGCTGCACGGCGCTGGCGCGCAGGCGAGTTTCGTCGAACTGTCGAGCCCGTTCGGCCACGACGCGTTCCTGCTCGATTCGCCCGAGATGTGGCGCCTGATGGCGGGCTTTATCGAGGCCGGATTATGAGCGCGCCGACCCTTCGTCCCGACCTCGCCCTGATTGCGGCGCAGGTTCCCACCGGCGCGCGCGTCCTTGACGTTGGCTGCGGCGACGGCACGCTGATGGCGGCGCTGCGCGACACCAAGGCAACGGATGTTCGCGGACTGGAGATCGACCCCGCCAATGTCTCGGCCGCGATGGAGCTGGGCCTCGCGGTGGTTCAGGGCGACGCCGACCGCGACCTCGCCGATTATCCCGACGACAGTTTCGACATCGCCATATTATCGCAGACATTGCAAACCTCGCACCGGCCCGACCGCATCATCGACCAACTGCTGCGCATCGCGCCGCGCGCCTTCGTCAGCTTTCCCAATTTCGCGCACTGGCGCGTCCGGCTTGACCTGCTCTGGGGCGGACGGATGCCGGTGACGCGCCTGCTGCCCGTTGCGTGGTACGAAACCCCCAACATCCACCATGTCACGGTCAGCGATTTTCGCGACCTGCTGCGCGCCAAGGGGATCGGGGTCGAGGCCGCCTGGTATCTGTCGGGCGACAAGCCGACGAGCGACGCCGCGGCGACCTGGCGCGCGGAGCACGCGATTTTCTTGATTTCGCGATAGTCCGTCGCCCGCGCGAAAGCGGGGGCCGCTGACGAAGTTTCGCCGCTCCGATAACGGCCCCGTCTTCGCGGGGGCGACCGGTCAATCGCGCTTCACCAACCCGTTCGCGACAAAATCATTCGCGATCCGCGCAATCTCCGCAATATCGGCGTCCTCGTCCCACAGGCCGTAGCGCATGCCGAGGAAGACGTTCATGCCGCCGATCGCCCAGGCGTGAATCTCGCCGACGTCGGCGCGAATCTCGCCGCGTGCCGCGCCCGCCTCCAGCCGCTGGCGCACGCGCGCCACCGTCGTTTCATAGTGGCGGCGATAGCTCGCATAATCGACGAACTCGGCCTCATCGATGATCCGGTAGATTTCCTTATGCTCGCGCACAAAACCGAGGAAAGATTCAAGCCCGATGCGCTCGGCGCTGATTTCGTCGGGCGCAGCCTGGACCAGTGGAGTGACATGGTCGCGCAATTGCTCGCTCATGTAGCGGACGAGCGCCTGGAATATCTCATCCTTCGAATCGAAATAGGTGTAGAAACTCCCGAGCGCGGTCCCCGCGCGACGGGTAATGCCGCTGATCGACGCTTCGTGAAAGCCGCGCTCGCCAAACTCCACAGCCGCCGCGTCGAGCAGCTTGCGCAGCGTGCGGCGCCCGCGTTCGGTGCGCGGTGTCTTGTCGCGCACTTCGCCCGCGGCGACCTGTGCTCCGTCTTGCGCCTGATCCATGACCGTCTTCCGTCTCCCCTCGGCGCGCCTTCCGCTTCATCGTGGCTTTTTCGCACCACTGGCAAGCAAAAAGCGTCCAAGTCATATTCCAAGTTGAAACTTGGTTCATGTTTCATTATTGGGTGCGTCGCGGCTTGGCAAGCACCGAGCCCAAGAAAAACGAAAAGGGCGGCAAGCGGCCGCTCCTTACATGGGAGAGTCCTACATGCGTCCTTTCGCTCGTCCGCTGCGCCGCGCCGTCCTTGCCTCGAGCGCGCTGTCCATGCTCGCCTTTGCCCCCGCCGTCTTTGCGCAGGAAGAGGGCGCCAGCGCTGATTCGGGCGATGACGAAATCATCGTCACCGCGCGCCGCCGCGACGAACGCCTGATCGACGTCCCCGTTGCGATTACCGCTTACTCGGGCGAAGCGCTCGCCAAAGCGGGCGCGATCGACATCACCGACATCGGCCAGACGACCCCCAACACCACGCTCGAAGTGTCGCGCGGCACCAACTCGACGCTCAGCGCCTTCATCCGCGGCGTCGGCCAGCAGGATCCGGTGTCGGGTTTCGAACAGGGGGTCGGCCTCTATCTCGACGACGTCTATCTCAATCGCCCGCAGGCCGCGGTGCTCGACATCTATGACGTCGAACGCATCGAAATCCTCCGCGGGCCGCAGGGCACGCTCTACGGCCGCAACACTATCGGCGGCGCGGTCAAATATGTGACCAAGCAGCTGCCCGAGGAATTCTCGCTCAAGATCAAGGGTACGCTCGGCACCTATGATCAGGCCGATCTGGTCGTCACCGCGAGCGCGCCGATCGGCGACATCGTCCGCGTCGGCGGTTCGATCGCGCGGCTGTCGCGCGGCGGCTTCGGCGACAACCTCACCACCGGGCTGGAAAATTACAACAAGGACGCCTGGGCCGGCCGCGGTACCGTCGAACTCGGCGGCTATGGCGAGCCGGTGCTGATCCGCATTTCGGGCGACTATACCAAGGACAAGAGCGCACCGCGCGGCGGCCACCGCCTGATCCCGTCGCTGCGCACCAACGCGCCGGTCCTCGACAATGTCTTCGACAGCCGCGGCGGCCTCGTCGATCCGAAGCAGGAAATCGAATCCTACGGTCTGGCGATGAATGTTACCGCCGAACTGACCGACACGCTGACGCTCCGCTCGATCAGCGCTTGGCGCAAGGACACCTCGGCGACCCCAATCGATTTCGACGCGCTGCCTGCGGTCGATGTCGACGTCCCCGGCTTCTACTTCAACGAACAGATCAGCCAGGAATTCCAGCTGCTCTATGAAGGCGACCGCCTGAAAGGTCTGCTCGGCTTCTATTATCTCGACGCGACCGCCGACACCCTGTTCGACGTCCGCATCTTCAACACCCTCGCCGGGCTGACCGCCTTCACCGAAGCTGATGTCGACACCACGACCTTTGCGGTGTTCGGCGACGCAACCTTCGATTTCACCGAGCAATTGAGCCTGTCGGTCGGCGGCCGCTACACCTGGGACAAGCGCGAAGCGTCGATCCTGCGCCAGAATTATCTCGGCGGCGGTTCGCCGGTGTTCGGCGGCGCGGGGGTCGCATTCGGCGCCCCGGGAACCGATTTCGACGGCAAGCGCAGCTTCAACAAATTCACCCCGCGCGCCTCGCTGTCGTTCAAGCCGACCCCCGACCACACGCTCTACGCCAGTTATTCGCAGGGCTTCAAAGGCGGCGGCTTCGATCCGCGCGGCGTCGGCGTCAACGCCCCCGACACCGACGGCAACGGCACACGCAGCGATGCCGAAATCGCCGCCTTCCTCAGCTTCCGTCCCGAACAGGTCGAGAGCTATGAAGTCGGCTACAAGGGCAGCCTGATGGACGGCGCGGTCAATGTCGCGATCGCCGGCTTCTATGCCGATTACACCGACGTCCAGATCCCGGGTTCGGTCGCCTGTACCGTCAGCGGCCTGCCCAGCTTCTGCGGCGTCGTGTCGAACGCCGGCAAGGCGACCTTCAAGGGCGTCGAATTCGAAGGCCGCTTCCGGCTGGGCGAGGATCTGGTGGCGGCGGGCGACCGGCTGACGCTGTCGACCGCGCTCGGTTACATCGACGCGGACTATAAGGAATATGTCTCGAACATCGGCGGTCGTCCGACCGACGTGTCCGACTTCCGCGAAGTCCAGAACACCCCCAAATGGACCGCCAGCGGCACCCTCGCCTACGCCACCCCGATCGGCGACGGTGATTTGAGCGTCGGCACGACCCTGTCGTATCGCAGCAAGACCCATCAGTTCGAAATCCCGAACCCCTATATCGACCAGAAAGGGTTCGCGATGCTCGACGCCAGCATCGTTTACACCGCGCCCGACGATCGCTGGAGCATCGGGCTGTTCGGCAAGAACCTGACCGACAAGGAATATAAGACCTCGGGCTATACCTTCATCAACGTCAACCCGACCACCGGCGTGCCGGTGATCGGGGCGAACGGCCTGCCGACCTCCGCGCTCGGCACCGAAGGCACGCTGACCGCCTTCTACGGCAACCCGCGCCAGGTTTTCGTCACCGGCACGGTGAAGTTCTGAGCTACTGAATATCTGAACAAGGGGGGAGAGGGGCGTCGGCAACGGCGCCCCTTTTTTCTAGCCCGCGAGCGGCGGCGCCCCGCCAGCAGCGACCATCCGCTCGCCATCGATGACGATCGGACTCGCCAGCCCATCGACCGCGGCGCCCTCGGGCCGGAACCGCATCCCGCGCGCCGCAACCTGCGGGTCGGCAAACACCCCTGCAATATCGTTGATCGGCCCCGCGGGGACACCCTCCGCCTCAAGCGCCAGCGCCAGCGGCTGCGCGTCCCAACCCGCGATCCTTGCCGCGAGCAGCGGGATCAGCGCCGCCCGATTGGCCAACCGCACCGCGTTGGTGGCAAAACGCGCGTCATCGGCCCAGCCGGGCTCGCCCAGGATCATACATAATTTACGAAACTGACCGTCGTTGCCAACCGCGATTACCAACTGGCCGTCGGCGGTCGCGAACGCCTGATAGGGGACGACATTGGCGTGGCCATTGCCCATCCGGCGCGGCGATAGGCCGCTCGCGAGGTAATTGGCCGCCTGATTGGCGAGCACCCCGACCTGACAATCGAGCAGCGCCATGTCGATATGCGCGCCCAAACCCATGGCGTCACGGCGCCGCAACGCCGAAAGAATGGCGACGGTCGAATACATGCCGGTAAAGATGTCGGCATAGGCAATCCCTGCCTTTTGCGGCGCCCCGTCGGGCTCACCGGTCAGCGACATCGCGCCGCCCATCGCCTGGATGATGAAATCATAGCCCGCGCGGTGGGCATAGGGGCCGGTCTGCCCGAAGCCGGTGATCGAACAGACGATCAGCTGCGGAAAATCGGCGACCAGCTTTGCGGGATCGAGGCCATATTTCGCCAGTCCGCCGACCTTGTAATTTTCGATGACCACATCAGCGCCCGCAATCAGATCGCGGACCGCCGCCTGCCCCTCGACGGTGGCAATATCGATCGCTACCCCCGACTTGCCGCGGTTGGTGCTGTGATAATAGGCCGCGCCCAGATTTTCGCCGCCTTCGCCCGTCACAAACGGCGGTCCCCAGCTGCGCGTATCATCGCCAACCCCCGGCCGCTCGACCTTGACCACCTCGGCGCCCAGATCAGCGAGCAATTGCCCGCACCACGGCCCCGCGAGCACCCGCGCCAGTTCGACAACGCGGATGCCTGCGAGGGGTTTCGCCGCGCTATCCGCCAAAAGCGGAGATGCCGGTGATCGCGCGGCCCAGAATCAGCGCATGGACGTCGTGCGTGCCCTCATAGGTGTTCACCGTTTCGAGGTTCACCGCATGACGGATGACATGATAATCGGCCGAAATGCCGTTGCCGCCGTGCATGTCGCGCGCGACGCGGGCGATATCGAGCGCCTTGCCGCAATTGTTGCGCTTGAGCAGGCTGATTGCATCGGGGATCAGGCGCCCGTCGTCGATCAGGCGCCCGACGCGCAACGCCGCCTGCAACCCGAGCGCAATTTCGGTGAGCATATTGGCGAGCTTCAGCTGGACGATCTGGTTCGCCGCCAGCGGCCGCCCGAACTGCTTGCGCTCGCCGGTGTAATTGCGCGCCGCCTCGTAGCAAAACTCCGCCGCGCCCATCGCACCCCAGCCGATGCCGTAGCGAGCGCGGTTGAGGCATCCGAACGGACCTTTCAGCCCCGACACATGCGGCAACAGCGCATCCTCGCCGACTTCGACCGAATCCATCACGATTTCGCCGGTGACCGATGCACGCAAGGACACCTTGCCCTCAATCTTCGGCGCCGACAGGCCTTTCATGCCCTTTTCGAGCACGAAACCGCGAATCGCCCCGTCATGCGCTTCCGACTTCGCCCACACGACGAAGACGTCGGCGATCGGCGAGTTGGTGATCCACATCTTGGCGCCCTTGAGGCGATATCCGCCCGCGATCTTTTCGGCGCGCGTCCGCATCCCGCCGGGGTCGCTGCCGGCATCGGGCTCGGTCAGCCCGAAACAGCCGACCAGTTCGCCCGAGGTCAGCCCGGGCAGGAATTTCCGCTTCTGCTCCTCGCTGCCATAGGCGTTGATCGGGTGGATCACGAGCGAGCTTTGCACCGAACAGGCCGAGCGGTAGCCCGAATCGACGCGCTCTACTTCGCGCGCGATCAGTCCGTAGCTGACATAATTCAGCCCGGCGCCGCCATATTCGGGATCAATCGTCGCGCCGAGCAGGCCGAGTGCGCCCATTTCCGACATGATCTCGCGGTCGAACCGCTCGTCGAGAAACGCCGAAGTGACGCGCGGCAACAGCGCATCGGTCGCGTAGGCGCGCGCCGTGTCGCGCACCATCCGCTCCTCTTCGCTCAGCTCGGCATCAAGCTGGAGGGGATCGAGCGGGTCGAGCGCTTCGATGCGCTGCGGGTCGGCGAGGGCCATGAAGAAGGGCTTTCTCTCAAAGGCGAGCAGCCCTTTCGGGAGGCGCGCTAGGGGGTCGGTGCCGCGGTGCTGCGGGCAATCGCGGCAGCCGGGCTGTCGCGCGGCTCCAATATCGCCGCGGTCTCGATCAGGTCAAGCGCCCGCCGCGCCTCATGATAACGCCGCGCATCGATCAGCCAGTCGTTCGCGGTCGCCGCGCCGGGCATCGCCTCGACCTCGGCGATCGCAAGGTCGGCCTGGCCAGCGCCCAGATAGCGCCGCGCGCGATCCAGCCGCTCGGCCGCCCGCGGCGACTGCGTTCCCGCCGCGCGGACGACGAACAATTCGCCCAGTTCGCGGCGCAGCCCGGTCCACAGGCTGCCGCTGCCATCGCCGCCGCGGCCAACGAGCTGCGGCGCCAGCGTATCGAGTTCAGCACGCAATTGCTCGAGCGTCACCGGCTCGCGCGAGGTTTCGATGATCGTTTTCACCGCATTGGGCTGGTCGTCGCCGAAGCGCAGGCGCAGCTGGGCATCGAGATACCCGAGCGATAGCCCGCGATCGAGCGCGCGGCGCACCGCGAACGCGACCAGCAGCCCCTCGGAGCGCGACGCATTGCCCGACGCCGATTCGGCCTGAAGCGTAATCCGCGACAGCCGTTGTTCGAGTTCGGCGACCCGCGCCGCCAGCGCGTTGGCGCCATCGACCGGCGCGACGATCAACGGCTGGCCCCCCGCGGTGCCTTTCGCAGCGGCGCCCGCGAGCAGCGCCGGGTCGGCAAGATCGCCGACCGTCTGCGTGTCGATTACCTTCGCCGCAGGTGCGGTGCCATCGCCGGTCAACCAGCGATTCGCCGCCCAGCCGCCACCAATAATGCCGATCAGCAGCAGGAGCAGGGCAGCGATGGCGAGCAGGCGAAACGATGGCCCGCTCGCCGGGACCACCCCGGCCGCAGGCGAGGGGGTGTCGATGCTGTCGATTGCCATATGTCTCTTTCGAACGACCCTATTTTCCGCCCTTGTGGCACAAAGCATGCGCCAGTGCCAACATTGCCGCGTCGGTGGGCTGTGTCGCGGCGGCCCGTTCGGCCCAGCCACCGCCCGCCGCCGCCGCGACAGCAGGGCTGATCGCTACAAGCGTCAGATGCGCGCGGATCGGGCCGATGAGGTCGGAAATCCGCTGCGCCGCGCGCACCGAATGGGCCAGCAGCACCGCCGGTGCGGATACGCGGTTCGACCAGTCGTGTGGCGGCTCAACCGCATCGACCGCATAGCAGGCCAGCGGCTCCAGCGCCGCACCGCGCGGAACGAATTCGGACCGATCACGGCCGCAAAGCCATAATATCCGGGCAATTTTTTCCGACGTCATGACATCAAGAAGGCGTTGGACATCGGTCTCGCCGGTTCGCACAACCGTCAGGCCGACCGCCTGCGCGGCATCGGCGGTTGTCGCGCCTACCGCATAGACCGGCAGCGCAGCGAGGCGTGCGAGCTGTGGACCGGCGAGCCGAGCCGCCTGCGCGCTGGTGAGCAGCAGCGCGTCGAAATCCTCCGGCAGCGGCGGCGTCCATGGCATCGCCTGCGCGGCAAACAGCGGCATCGCATAGGCATCGAGGCCCAGCGCGGTCGCGCGCGCCATCGTGGCACTATTGCCCGGTTCGGGGCGGGTCACGATCAGCGGCACGCCGCCACTCATGCCGCGAACAACCCCCGCACCGTATCGGGGGCATCATCGAGCAACCGCCGCGCCAGCGCCGCCGCGGCATCGTCATGGTCGATGACGGCATATCCGGCGGCATGATCGGCGCCGTCGTCCGAATATATCTCGGCATCGAGCCGGAGCGTGCCATCGCCCAGCCAATGCGCGTGCGCCGCCACGGGCGAGCGGCAATCGCCGCCCAGTGCCGCCAGAAAGGCGCGCTCGGCGGCCACCGCGCGGTGCGTCGGCGCATGATCGATCGCGCGCAACAGCGCCAGCGCAGCGCCATCGGCGGCGCGGCACTCGATGCCGATCGCGCCCTGCGAGGCCGCGGGCAACAGCACTGCCGCATCCTGCGCGGTACCGACAGCATGCATCCCCAGCCGGTCGAGCCCCGCCGCCGCCAGCAAGGTCGCATCGGCGTCGCCCGCCGCCAGCTTCGCCAGCCGCGTCGCGACATTGCCGCGCAGCAGCACCGGTTTCAGGTCGGGGCGAATCCGCCGCACCTGCGCGGCGCGGCGCGGACTGCTTGTCCCCAGCCGCGCGCCATAAGGCAGGTCGGCGATGCTGGTCACTGCAATATCGCCCCGCACCACCAGCCGGTCGCGCGGATCGGCGCGTTCGAGCATCGCTCCAAGCGCAAAGCGCGCATCGCGCAGCGTTTCGACGTCCTTCAGCGAATGGACCGCAATGTCGATCACCCCGGCATCGAGCGCCGCATCGAGCTCGCGCGTCCACAACTCCTTACCGCCAACTTCCGCAAGCGCGCGGTCCTGAATGCGATCACCCGTCGCGGTCATCGGCACGATCTCAAGCGCCTCAGCCGCGATGCCATGGGTGGCCATCAACGCCGCCACGGTCATATGCGCTTGCGCCATCGCGAGCGGCGACGCGCGGGTGCCGATACGTAGCGGGTGTTCGATTGTTGGTAAGTCGGTCATCGCGATGCTGCTAGCGCGGCTTGCCCTGTCGATAAAGGGGCGGGTAAGGGACACGCAAGATTATGACTCTCATCCTTGGCCTTGAATCGAGCTGCGACGAAACCGCGGCGGCGCTTGTTGACAGCGATCGGCACATTTTGGCGCACCGCGTCGCGGGGCAGGAGGCCGAGCATAGCCCCTTTGGCGGCGTCGTACCCGAAATCGCCGCGCGCGCGCATGTCGACCGGCTCGCCCCGATCGTCGCCGGGGTGCTCGCCGACGCCGGCGTGTCGCTCGCCGATGTTGATGCGGTCGCCGCGACTGCGGGTCCCGGCCTGATCGGCGGGGTGATGGTGGGGCTGGTGACCGGCAAGGCGCTCGCCCATGCCGCGAACAAGCCGCTGATCGCGGTCAATCATCTCGAGGGCCATGCGCTGTCACCGCGACTCGTCGATCCCGGCCTCACCTTTCCCTATCTGCTGCTGCTCGTCTCGGGTGGCCATTGCCAGTTGCTGCTGGTCAAGGGCGTCGGCGATTATCGCCGCCTCGCCACCACGATCGACGATGCCGCGGGCGAAGCGTTCGACAAGACCGCCAAGCTGCTCGGGCTCGGCTATCCCGGCGGCCCCGCGGTCGAGCGCATCGCGCAGGATGGCAACCCCCACGCCGTGCCGCTGCCGCGCCCGCTCGTCGGCAGCGCCGAACCGCATTTCTCCTTCGCCGGGCTCAAGAGCGCCGTCGCCCGCGCGGCTGCGAGCGGTGCGCACAGCATCCCCGACCTTGCGGCCTCTTTCCAGCAGGCGGTCGTCGACTGCCTCGTCGATCGCAGCCGCATCGCGCTCTCCGCGTGCCCCGACGCGACCGCGTTCGTCGTTGCGGGCGGGGTGGCTGCGAATGGTGCGATCCGTACTGCGCTGACCGATCTCGCCACGCGCTTCGACCGCCCCTTCGTCGCACCGCCCTTGTGGCTCTGCACCGACAATGGCGCGATGATCGCCTGGGCCGGCGCCGAGCGTTTCGCGGCGGGGCTTTTCGACGATCTGTCGGTCGCCGCGCGTCCGCGCTGGCCGCTCGATCCCGATGCTGAAACCGTGCGCGGCGCCGGAGTTAAAGCATGACTCGTGAAAGCATGACGTCATATCGAAACTTCGGCGTTATCGGCGGCGGCGCGTGGGGGACCGCGCTCGCGCAGCTGCTCGCCGCTGATGGCGCGCCGGTCCGCCTGTGGGCGCGCGAGGATGATGTCGTCGCCGCGATCAATGCCGATCATCGCAATCCGGTCTTTCTGCCCGGCGCGGCACTGTCGGCGTCGCTCACCGCGACCGGCGCGCTCGCCGACATGGCTGACCTCGACGCGCTGCTCGTCGTCGTGCCGGTGCCATTCCTGCGCGCCGTTCTCGCCGAGCTGCCCGCGGGCGACGCGCCGCTGATCTTTTGCAGCAAGGGGATGGAGGCGGGCAGTTTTGCTTTCCCGATCGACATGGCGCGCGAGCTCGCGCCGCAGCGGCCGCATGCCGTGCTCTCCGGCCCGACCTTCGCGCACGAGGTTGCCGCGGGCCTGCCGACCGCAATCACCCTCGCCGCTGCCGATCCCGACCTCGCCGCCGCCATCGCCGGCGCGATCGCGCGGCCGCATTTCCGCCCTTATGTGTCGACCGACGTCATCGGCGCCGAGATTGGCGGCGCGATCAAGAATATCCTCGCCATCGCCTGCGGCATCGTCGACGGCGCCGGGCTCGGCCTCAACGCCCGCGCCGCGCTGATCAGCCGCGGTTTTGCCGAAATGACGCGTTTCGGGCTGGCGCGCGGCGCACAGGCGGAGACGCTCGCGGGGCTGGCCGGGCTCGGCGATCTCGTCCTCACCTGCACCTCGGCCAATTCGCGCAATTTCGCGCTCGGCCACGGGCTGGGGCGCGGCGAAGATGCCGCGACGCTGATGGCCGACCGCCGTACCGTCGCCGAGGGTGCGTTCAGCGCCCCCGTGGTCGCCGCCGCGGCGCGCGCCGACGGCATCGACATGCCGATCTGCGACACGGTGGCACAGCTGGTGGCGGGAGAAACGCGCGTGTCCGACGCCATTCATGCCCTGCTCAGCCGCCCGCTGCGATCCGAGGGTCGGTGAACCTTAGCACAGATTTGCCTGCGCCCCCGCACCGCGCTAGACTGCGGACCGGGGATCAGCAGAAGGGGCGGCGGGCTTGAGCCAGACGGACAGCGCAGCCGCGCCGCCAGCATCGGGCGCCCCCTCGGGCGACGCCGACACCGCCGCGCTTGCCAAGGGCGGGCGCACCAACTTCTTCGGCTTCATCCTGCGCCTCGTCGCGCGCCTGCCCTTCCTCTACGTCGCCGGCCGCTGGTACGGGCCCGAAGCGGTCGGGCGCTTCGCCTTTGCCGTGCTCGTCATCGAACTTGTCGCGCAGCTCGCGACGCTGGGGCTCAAGCGCGGGCTTGCCGAACAGTTGAGCGCGCCCGGCGCCGATCATCGCACCGTCGTCTGGGATGGCATGTTCGTCGCACTGCTCGCCTCGGCGGCGGGTTCGGCGCTGCTCTTTTTGCTGCCGCAACTGATGTTCCCCGCCGGCGATCTCGACTGGATCGATCGCTGGATGGCGCTGCTCGTCTTTGCCATCGCCGGCACCGACATCGCGCTTGCCGCATGCGCCTATCGCTTCGACGTTGGCGCGACGGTGCGCGCGCGCGCGGTCGTCGAACCCTGGGTGATCAGCGCCGCGGCGGCGGGCTTCTGGTTCGTATCAGTGCGCGACGGGCTGATGCTGTCCTATGCCGCCGCGATGATCGGCGCCTTCCTGACCGCGCTGATCCCGATGCTGCGCCATTATGGCGGGCCGCGCGGCTGGCAGCCGCATCCGGCGCACCTGATCGCAGTTGCGCGGCGCAACGCCCCGCTCGCCGCCGCCGACGCAATCGAATGGGGCACGCGCCGCCTCGATCTGTTCATCCTCGGCCAGTTCACCTCGCCGACGATCTACGGCATTTATTACATGGCGCAGCAGGTCGCATCGCTGCCGCAAAAGCTCAAGACCAGCTTCGAGCCGATCCTCGGCCCGGTCATCACCCGCAACCTGGCTGAAAACCGGCTTGCCGCCGTGGCGGCACAAGTCAGTCAGGTCGGCTTCTGGATCATCGCCGCGCAGGCCGGGGTCGCGCTCGCGCTCGGCATCCCGGGCGAGGCGGTGATGGGCCTCGTTGGCCCCGAATTCGTCAGCGGTACCGCCGCGCTCGCCTTCCTGCTCGCCGCCGAAGTCGTCGCTGCGACCGCGGTCGTCAGCGAGGCGGCGCTGGTCTATGTCGCGCGGCACCGTAATCTTTTGATCAGCATCGCGACGCTCGCGCTGCAAGCGGTGTTCAGCGTCGCGCTGATCCTGATCGCAAAATCGATGGACATGCCGCCGATCTCTTATGCGGCGGCCGTCGCGCTCGCGCTGATGCTCGCGCTCGGCTTTGCCTCGGTGGTGAAAGCGCGGCTGCTCGCGCATGTCCTGAAGGCACCGGTCAACAGCCTGCGCTGGGCGCTCGTCTGGGCGACCGCGGGCGCCGCGATCCTCGGCTGGGGCGCGACGCAACTGCCCGAATGGGCCGAGCTGTTGATCGGCGTGCCGGTGATCCTCGGCATCTATTCGTGGCTGATCTGGACGCGCGGTTTCGGCCCCGCCGATCGCGCACTGTTCAAGAAACATCCGGATACGGCCACCGGCGAACCGACCGCCGTCTAAAGTCCGGCGTAGCTTATTTCACCGCGTCCTGCGCGGCATCACCAACATTCTGTGCCGCATCGCCGACCTTTTGCGCCGCTTCGGTGATCGCCCCGGTCTCGGCGCTGTCGTTGGCGAGGAACTGGAACGCAAAAAAGCCAGCAGCCGCCAGCACGACCAGCAGGATCAGGCCCATGCCCAACCCGCCGCCGCGCCGCGGTTCGCGGTCGATGATCGTCGTGGTGTGCGTCGTCCCGTCGGGCGCGCGCGTCTCGTGTATCTCGTCGGCCATATCATCCTCCTGTGCCATTCATCTGGCGCATAGGACGCGTTGGGTGGCCGAAAGTTCCTAGCCCAGCCGTTCGGCAACCCTGGCGCGCAGGTCGGTCTGGGCGCGCGGGCCAACCTGCGCGATGATTTCGCGCGCGCACACCGCGCCCATCGTCAGGCAGTCAGCGATCGGGCGGCCTTCGGCCAGACCCGACAGGAAGCCGGCGGCGAACAGGTCACCCGCGCCGGTCGTATCGACGACATCGTCGATCGGCTCGGCCGCAACCTCGGTGCGTTCGCCGCCCGTGACCGCAACCGCGCCTTTTTCACCGCGCGTCGCGACGAGCAACGGCACATCGGCCGCGACGCGCGCCAGCGCGGTTTCGAAATCATCCACCTCTGCCAGCACGAGCAGCTCGGCTTCATTGGCGAACAGGATGTCGATCTCGCGCGCCGCGGTCATCCGGCGGAAATCCTCGCCATGCCCCGCGACGACGAAGGTGTCCGACAAGGTGAAGGCGACGCGGCGCCCGGCCGCCTTGGCCAGCCCGATAGCTTCGGCCATCGCCGCGCGCGAAGCGTCGGCGTTCCATAAATAGCCTTCGAGATAGAGGATGTCGGCGTCGGCGATCAGCGCGGCGTCGAGCGATTCGCGGCCCAGATTCTGCGAGGCGCCCAGGAAGGTGTTCATCGTCCGCTGGCCGTCGGGAGTCACGAGGATCAGGCAGCGCGCGGTCGGCGCGCCACCGGACTGGGCCGGCGTGTCGAACGCGACCCCCAGCGCGGTGAGGTCATGGGTAAACACATGACCCAGCTGATCGTCGGCGACCTGACCGATAAAGCCGCAGCGGCGCCCGAGCGCCGCCATCCCGGCCAGCGTGTTCGCCGCGCTGCCGCCTGACATTTCGATCGCCGGTCCCATCGCCGCATAGAGCCGTTCGGCCTCGTCGGCGTCGATGAGCCGCATCGACCCCTTGACCAGATTTTCGGCCTCGATCAGCGCGTCGTCGGCGCGGGCGATGACGTCGACAATGGCATTGCCGATGGCAACAACGTCGAAACGGGCGGTGGCGGCCATAAAATATCCTGTGATGCGGGAAAAAAGCTGCCGCGCTTTAGGGATGGCAGCGGTGCAAGGCAAGCGCAACGCTTGACGCAGACGCCGCTGCCTACCATCCCCCAAAAGGATGACCCGCGCCGTCCATGCCTTTCTGCTCGCGCTCCGGGATCTGCCGCACCCGCGCGTGCTGCTCATCCTGCTGCAAAGCCTCGCGCTCACCCTGCTCCTGCTGCTCGTCGCGGGCGCCGCGATCTTCGTTGCCGCGCGCTGGGCGCTGGATCATTGGCAATGGCTGGGCGCGACCGAGCGCGACATGGCGGGGCTGCTCGTCGTCCTTGCGATCATCGCGGGCAGCTGGCTGTTGTTCCGCGCCGTTGCGATCGTCGTCGTCGGGCTGTTCGCCGATGCGATCGTCGCCGATGTCGAAGGGCGGCATTATCCTGCCGCCGCCGCCCATGCCGTCGATGTCGGCTGGCGGCAAAATATCCGCCTCGCGCTCGCGTCACTGGTCCGGCTGATCGGCGGCAATCTGCTCGCGCTGCCGATCTATGTCCTGCTGCTCGTCACCGGCGTCGGCACCCCGATCTTTGCGCTGTTCGTCAACGCCCTGCTGCTCGGCCGCGATCTCGAAGCGATGGTACTCGCGCGCCATCCCGACCGCCCGCGGCTCGACCGGCCGGCGCGCTGGTCGCTCGGGCTGCTGTCCGCCGCAAGCTTCGTGGTACCCGTCGCCAATCTGTTGGCGCCCATCGTCAGCGCCGCTATGGCCGTCCACATGCTGCATTTGCGGAGCGGGGACCAGAAAAGATGATCGAAAACAGCCGCTTGGCTACCATCGCCAGCCTTGCCCTGCTGCTCGGCGGGTGCGCCGGCAACGCGATTCCGCGCGCCACCCCGCCCAAGGCGCCGCCGGCGGGGGGTCCGATCACCACGCCGCGCCCGACGCAAAACAACAGCCTGATCGGCCACTCCGCCAATTCTGCACTCAGCCTGTTCGGCAAACCGCGCCTAGATGTCGCCGAAGGCGCCGCGCGCAAATTGCAGTTCGCGGGCACCGCCTGCATCCTCGACATCTATTATTATGCACCGAAACAAGGTGCTGATCCGCTCGCCACTCACGTCGATGCACGCACCCCCGACGGCCGCGATGCCAATGTGCCGAGCTGCATCGAGGCGCTGCGCCGCTAGGCTGACGTCACGACGCCAATTCGCGCAGCGCCCACCGCGCGGCATCCGCCACCATCGGCGTTTCATCCTCCGCCAGCCGCTCCAGCACCGGCCGAAACCCGACATCGCCGCTATTCCCCGCCGCAATCGCGGCATTGCGCACCATCCGCCCGCGCCCGATACGCTTGATCGGCGACCCCGCGAACACCTGCCGGAACCCGGCATCGTCCAGTGCAAGCAGGTCGCCAAGCGAAGGCGCCACCAATTCGGCGCGCGGCAGGAAGGCGCGGTGCGCATGCGCGGTCTCGGCAAATTTGTTCCACGGACACACCGCCAAGCAATCGTCGCAGCCATAAACGCGGTTGCCGATCCCGCGGCGCAGGTCGATCGGGATCGGCCCGTCATGTTCGATCGTCAGGTAGGAAATGCAACGCCGCGCATCGACCTGGTACGGCGCCGGAAATGCCTGCGTCGGACAGGCATCCTGGCACGCCGTGCAGCTGCCGCAACGGTCGCGCGCCGGCGTACTCGTTGCCAGTTCCAGCGTCGTGTAGATCGCGCCGAGGAACAGCCAGCTGCCATGGTCGCGGCTGACCAGATTGCTGTGCTTGCCCTGCCAGCCGAGCCCCGCGGCCGCCGACAGCGGTTTTTCCATCACCGGCGCGGTGTCGACGAACACCTTGACCTCGGTGCCCGGGGCTTCGGCGACCAGCCAGCGCGCAACCGCCTTCAGCGCCCGTTTGACGACGTCATGATAGTCACCACCCTGCGCATAGACCGAGATCCGTCCGCGATCGGGGTGATCGGCGAGCGCCAGCGGATCATGCGCCGGGGCATAGCTCATCCCCAGCGCGATCACCGATCGTACTTCGGGCCACAACCCCCGGGGCGACCCCCGCTGCGCGGCGCGGCTTTCCATCCAGATCATGTCGCCGTGGCGGCCCTCGGCGAGCCACTGGTTCAACCGTTCGGCGGTTTGCGGCGCCGCGCCCGCATCGGCGATCCCGAACGCGACAAAGCCATGCGCGTGCGCCACCGCCTCGAGGCGGTCTTCGAGGGAAGGGGTTTCGGGAGGCAAGGCTTCGGCAACCATTGCCGCTCTATACGCGAGCCGTCCGTCCGTGCCATAGCTTGCGGATGATCAGATCAGGGACCGAAGCTTGAACGATTTCAGCGTCGAGGCCAAAGGCCTCTCCAAATATTTCGGCGAGTTCAAGGCGGTCGACGACGTCAGCCTCGCGGTGCCGACGGGCAGCATCTATGGCGTGCTTGGCCCCAATGGCGCGGGCAAAACCACCAGCCTGCGCATGACGCTGGGCATCATCGACCCCGACGAAGGCACCAGCCGCGTCTTTGGCGAACGCCCGCAGGCGGTGCGCCACCGGATCGGCTATCTGCCCGAGGAACGCGGACTCTATCCCGGGATGAAGGCGCGCGAGGCGATCGCCTTCATGGGCGCGCTGCGCGGGCTCGACTGGAGCGAAGGCCGCCGCCGCGCCGCGACCTTCATGACCGAACTCGGTCTCGAACGCGTGATCGATGAAAAAGTCCGCAAAATGTCAAAGGGCATGGCGCAAATGATCCAGCTGATCGGATCGATCGTCCACGCCCCCGAGCTGATCGTCCTCGACGAACCTTTCTCCGGGCTCGATCCGGTCAATCAGGAGCGGCTCGAAATGCTGGTCCGCCGCGACCGCGATCGCGGCGCGACGATCCTGTTTTCGACCCATGTCATGGCGCACGCCGAGCGCCTCTGCGACCGGCTCGCGATCATTGCACGCTCGCAGCGCCGTTTCGAAGGCACGGTCGACGACGCGCGCGGGCTGCTGCCGATGCAGGTGCGCTACACCCCGCGCGCCGACGCCGACACCGCATCCATCGCGGCGCTGCTCCCGGCGGGTGCTGAACCGCGCGGTGACAGCTGGTTTTTCCCGATCGAAGATTCCGACGTCGAACCGCTGTTGTCGCGTATCACGACCAGCGGGCTTGGCGTCGCGGGGCTGTCGATCACGCGCCCCGCACTCCACGACGCGTTCGTCCATATCGTCCGTCAGGTCGATGCGGGTTTCGACGCCGATGCGGGGACCGACGCGGTCGAGGAGGCACTGGCATGACCCCTTTCCTGAAGAACATGCTCGTCATTGCGCGCCGCGACTTTCTCGCGATCGTTGCGACCCCGACCTTCCTGCTGTTCCTGCTCGCACCTTTGCTCATGGTCGGCATGGGACTCGCGGGCGGCATGGGCGCATCGCAGCTCGCCGACAGCGCGCGCGGCGCCGGCCGCATCGTCGCGGTCGCCGACGCGGGTGACGTCGAAGCCCTGCGCGCCGCCGATGCACGTCTGCGCGCGAGCGTAGCGCGCAGGGTGCCGGTGCTTGAGGTCCGAATCGCCAACCCCGCCAACGCCGACCCGATCGCGATCGCGCGCGAAAAGGGCAGCGACACCTTTGCCGTGCTCAGCGGTCCGCTCGCTGCCCCCCGCATCGTCGAGCGCGAGGCGGACAGCAACGCCGGCCACTACCTCGCGCTGCTCGCCGACGACGTCCTGCGGTCAAAAGCCGCCGGACCGCTGCCGCCAGTGGCGCCGAAATTCGAAGCCTTGTCGAGCGGCGGCACCAGCATTGCGCTCCAGCAATCTTTGGGCTTCGGCGCGGTGTTTATCATCTTCCTGCTGACCCTCCTGCTTGCGGGCCAGACGGTCAGCTCGCTCGCCGAGGAAAAGGGCAACAAGGTCATCGAGATCCTCGCCGCCGCGGTCCCGCTCGAAAGCGTCTTCCTCGGCAAGCTGCTCGGCTTTCTGGGCGTCGCGGTGCTGTTCATCGCCTTCTGGCTGGTGATGGCGCTGGTCGGCGGCCTGATCGCCGCTCTCCAGATTGATCCGGCGGCGCTGGCGTCCGCGCAAAGCGTCAGCAAGGCGACCGCGGCCCTCGCCGCGGCACCCGCGACCGGCTGGCCGTTTTTCCTCGGCATCGGCTTCGTCTATTTCATCCTGTCCTTCCTGCTCCTCGGCGCGGTCTTCCTCGGCGTCGGCGCGCAGGCGGCGACGGTGCGCGAAATCCAGATGCTCAGCCTGCCGATCACGATCTTCCAGGTCGGCATGTTCAGCCTGTCGACCGCCGCCGCCAGCGCCCCGGGCAGCAGCTTGTCAACGATTGCGCAAATTTTTCCCTTCTCCTCGCCGCTCGCGATGGCGGCGCGCGCAGCAACCGACGACAGCAAGGCGGTGCACCTCCTCGCGCTCGGCTGGCAGGCAATCTGGGTTGCGCTTGTCATCTTCCTGTCGGTGCGCCTCTTCCGCGCCGGGGTACTCAGCGGTGGCGGCAGCTGGAAATTCTGGCGGCGCAAGCGGGCCTAGCCGACGCGTTCTCAAGGCACTGCGCCGGCGCCTCATTGACAAAGCTGTAAATAGTGGCATTCTGCAACTGAATCGGCCGCGCGATGACGGCTGGACGGAGGATAGCCATGGCCACTCAAATTCGCACCGCCCCCGAAATCGCCAACCCGCTCGACGTCAGCCGCGCCGAATTGTGGAGCGAGGACCGCTGGCAGGAACCGATGCGCCAGCTGCGCGCCGAAGCGCCGATCTATCATTGCGAAGATTCGAAATTCGGCCCCTATTGGTCGGTGACGACCTATAAACCGATCCAGCATATCGAAGCGCTGCCCAAGATTTTCTCCTCTTCGTGGGAATATGGGGGCATCACTGTCGCCGGCGACGGGGTCGAGCATCTCAAAGAGGGCGAGATCCCGCTGCCGATGTTCATCGCGATGGACCCGCCGCAGCACACCGCGCAGCGCCGCACCGTCGCCCCCGCCTTTGGCCCGTCCGAAATCGAACGCATGCGCGCCGACACGCAGCAGCGCACCAGCGACCTGATCGATACGTTACCGATCGGACAGCCCTTCGACTGGGTCGAAAAACTGTCGATCGAACTCACCACCGACATGCTCGCCATCCTGTTCGATTTTCCGTGGGCCGAACGTCACCGCCTGACCGGCTGGTCCGATGCGCTCGGCGACATCGAATCGTTCGACACCACCGAACAGCGCCATGCGCGCACCGCCCAAGCCTTTGAAATGGGCGCCGCGTTCAAGGAATTGTGGGACCGCAAGGCGCTCAATCCCGGCCAGCACGACCTCATCTCGATCATGCTCCAGTCCGACGCGATGAAGCATATGAGCGAGCATGAATTCATGGGCAATCTGATCCTGCTCATCGTCGGCGGCAACGATACCACCCGCAACTCGATGTCGGCCTATGCCTACGGTCTGCACTGCTTCCCCGAAGAGCGCGCGAAGCTCGAGGCGAACCACGATCCCGAACTCGCGGTCAACGCGATGCACGAGATCATCCGCTGGCAGACCCCGCTCGCGCACATGCGCCGCACCGCGATGGAAGATACCGAGCTGTTCGGCCACCAGATCAAGAAGCGCGACAAGATCGCGCTCTGGTACGCCTCGGCGAACCGCGACGAGAGTGTCTTTCCCGATGGCGACCGGATCATCGTCGACCGCGAAAATGCGCGCCGGCACCTCGCCTTCGGCTACGGCATCCACCGCTGCGTCGGTGCACGAGTCGCCGAATTGCAGCTCACGACGCTGATCTCCGAAATGCAGAAGCGTCGTCTGCGCGTCAATGTGCTCGCTGAACCCGAGCGCGTGAACGCCAGCTTCGTCCATGGCTATCGCCATATGCAGGTCGAGCTGGAGAAATATTGACGCCGACTGAAACCTGGCGCCACTAATCCACGTATATAGCGTGAAGGCCCGACCACCGGGTCAGGAGTCCGCCATGATCGACCGCCGTTATCTGCTCGCTGGCCTCGCCCTTGGCGGCGGGGTGATCGCCGCCCCGATGCTGTTCGCCAAATCGGCGCGCCCGCAGGCGGCCCCCGGCTGGCGGCTCAGCGACGCCGCATGGAAAAAGCGCCTGACACCGCTGCAGTATCGCGTCCTGCGCGAAGCCGCGACCGAGCGGCCGTTCAGCCATCCACTCGACAAGGAAAAGCGCGCCGGTACCTTCGCCTGCGCGGGCTGCGCGCTGCCGCTCTATGCGAGCTCAACCAAATTCGACAGCGGTACCGGCTGGCCGAGCTTCTGGGCGCCGCTCAAGGGCGGGACCGCGACATCGACCGATTACGATCTCGGTTATGCCCGCGTCGAAGTGCATTGCAAACGTTGCGGCGGCCATCTCGGCCATGTTTTCAACGACGGGCCGAAACCCACCGGCAAACGCTATTGCATGAACGGCGCCGCGCTGGCCTTCCGTCCCGCCTGACGCCGCGGCGTCACTTTGCCGCGGACTTCACTCGCCACGCCGACAGTCCCGCGCGCGACGCAACCGGCACCGCTTCGAGCCACCCCGGCGGTTTCCCGGCGTAAAGCTGCGCCGCCAGCGCATCCGTGCGGGCGCGGCGATATTGGGCAAAATCATTGGCCGTCCGGCAAAAGACAACCAGCGTCGCGCCGTTCTTGCGAACCAGCGCCTCAGCCTTGGCGGGATCGCCCGCAAAGGCGCGGATGCTGTCCGCCATCGCATCCTTGTTGCGGTGGTGCGGCGTCGCGACCAGGCTGTGCCGGGTCCAGAAGATCACCGGCGCGCCGAGGTCGATCGGCGTCAGGATGGTCGTCACCGGCAAGCGATCGAGCGCCGCGATCGCCGCCGGGTCGAGGCAGGTCGACAGATACGGATTGGCCGCCGCAATCTTGGCCATCACCGAGTCGTCCTCGGCCTTGAGCGACGGCACCAGCGACGTGAGCACGACCAGCGCCGCGGTGCTACCGATCAGCGGCAGGGTCAGCGCCGCGGCGGCCGAACCCAATATGCGCGGGACAACCGGTGAAATCCTCCGCGCCCACGTCCAGAGGCGCAGCCCAAGCCAGGCGCAGCCGGGCAGCGCGAAAAGATGCGCGGTCGCCACGCTGCGCAGCACGAGCAGCGACAAGGTCGCCGCGCACACCAGCGCGACAATCACCGTCGCCCAATTGCGGCGATCGGCTACCTCCAGGCATCCCCGCCACGCCAGCACTGATCCGACCAGCCCGATCAGCGACGGGACGAGGACGTGGATTGCGTCCTGCGGCTTCGACGCCCAGAGCGGCTGGCCCTCGAGCACATGCCGATACCAATATTCGACCACGATCGGGTCAAGCGATGCAAAAGGCCCCTTGGCGCATGCAGGCTCGGTCCACACCAGCGCGCCCGCCGCGGCCAAACCGGCGGCGCCCAGCAGGCCAAGCCGCGCCCAGAGCGCCCGCGGATTGGCCCGCACCGCCGCAAAGGTCAGCGCCGCAGCGGCGACGAACGCCGCCATATAGGGCGCCGAGAGCGAATCGCACCAGGTTCCGACCAGCCCGACGGGGCCTCGCGTGGCGAACTGGAACAGGATCGCGCCGCCCGCCAGCGCACCCATAAAGCCGTTCAGCCGACCGCGATCGGCGGTGCGGCCGTGCAAAGCCCAGCGCAGCGCCGTCAACCCCGCGAACAGCGCGACGATCGGCAATCCTTCGATCGAAACCGACAGCAACGCCGCCGCAAACAACCCGCCCCACAGCCCCGCGCGCCATGTCGCCGGCCGCAGCGCCTGCGCCATGATGAGCATCGCCAGCAGAATCTGCCAGCCATGATGATCGACGCGCAGCGGACGGAACTGTACGACGATGAAACCCGCCATGATCAGGAACAGCGGCGCCACATAGGCGATCCGCCAGTCGGACAGATTGCGATAGCCCAGCGCGCAGGCAGCACACAGCGCCGCCCCCAGCATCGGCGGCCACAAGGTCATCACGATCTGTTCGGCCATGACCTTCCCGAACAGCGGTTCAAGGGTCAGGATGCCGAGCGCCAGCGGCGCATCGACGATCCGCGACCAGTGCATCAGCACCCCGCCGCCCGCCGGATTGACACGATATTGCTTGAGATCCCACCAGCCTTGCCCCGCGAGCAGGTCGCGCACCTGCGCCATCCGCATCGCATCGTCGGTGTCGGACAGGTCGAGCGCAACGATCGCCTGCCAGTTCACGATAATTGCGATCAGGCTCATCGCCGCCCACAGGATCAGCGCGATACGCACCGGCGTAAACCAGGGGCCGAACGCGATCCCGTCCGAAGTCAGGCGCGACCGAGGCGACGCCGCGCCGCGCTCAACAGGCGCAGCGGCATCGATCACGCCGCAGCAGCCCGGAACACGATATGGCGGCGCAGCAGATAGGTGGTCTGGAAACTGACGACGATCGCTGCCAGTTTGGCGAGGCGCGGATCGAGCCCGAGCGCGCTGCCGGTGCCGACAATTGCCGTCGTGACGGCAAGACCGACCAGCGCCGAACCGACGAACAACATCTTCTGGCGATGGCGCTCGCCGGTACCGCGCGCCGCGGCGCCGTCGGCAAAGACCAGGCGGCTCGACACCAGCCAATGGACAAGGATCCCGGCGCAATAGCCCACCGCCGACGCCGCCATCGGCGACAGCCCCGAATCGAGCAGCAGCAGGAACAGTCCGGCGTCGCTGCCGAGCGCGAGCACGCTGGCGAGCAGATAATTCAGCCAGCGGATTTCGCCGCGGCGGATCGATCCGATCAGTTTGAGCGCAGGTTGCATGGCAGGAACACCTCCGGCCAAGGCCTCAGGCGGCTTTCGTCACGCGGGCGGGAACGTCGCGGACCGACGCCAGCGCCGCCTGCTCGCCCTCGGTGCCGCTCTCATGATATTCGGCGTCCTCGTTGACCCCCCAGATGTCATAGACGCGCGCGCCGGCGACGATGTTGCGCACCGTCAGCATCGCGGTCATCATCGCATGATCCTGGTTGTTATAGCGGTGCATGCCGTTGCGCCCGACCATGTGGAGCGTCGGATAGCGCGCCTCCAGCTCGGACCGCATCGTCTCGACATGCGCGGCATAATCGTCGTCATAGACCGGGTACGCCTTTTCCTGCCGCACCACAGCGCCGCCAACGACATCCCCGGGATCGCAGAGGCCAAGGATCGCCATTTCCTTCGTCGCCAGCGCAATCAGGTCGTCGTCGCTCGACGCCCACAGCCCGTCGCCCTCGAAACAGAAATATTCGAGGCCGACGCACGCGAGATCGGGATCGGGGACCATTTCGGGCGACCAGCTGCGGAAATTCTGCACCCGGCCGACCTGCACCTTGCTGTCGTGGATATAGATCCAGTTGTCGGGGAACAGATCCTCCGAGCGGATTTTCAGCGCGACGGTCAGAAAGTCGCGATATTTCAGCTTCGGCGCCGCATTCAGCGCACAGGCGGGCAGCGGATGGATGCGCGCCGCCAGCTCGCGCATCGGTGCCGAGCTGATCACATGCGCGGCGTCGATCACGACGTCGCCGTCCGGACCGTTCGCGGTCAGCCGCCAGCGGCCGCTTACCTGATCCTGCGTCAGCTGTTTGAAGCTGTGCGCCATCAGCACATGGTTGCCCCCCGCGATCACCTTGTCGCGCGCCGCATCCCACATCATGCCCGGGCCAAGCCGCGGATAGCGAAAGGTTTCGAGCAAGGTCTTGGTCGCCATGCCGTCATTCGGACGCTTGTTGAGGCCCAAGCTGCGCTTCAGCCCGTCGAGCACCGCGGCACCGAGCGAAAGCCCCTTGATGCGCTGCGCCGCCCAGTCGGCCGACATTTCGTCGCACGGCATACCCCACACCTTCTCGGTATAGGTTTTGAAAAAGATCGAATAAAGCTTCTGCCCGAACTGGTTGATCGTCCAGTCCTCGAAACTGCGCACCTTTTTGTTCGGCAGCAGCTTCGCCTTGGCATAGCTTACCATACATAAGGTCGAACGAATGACGCCAAGGTTCCACAGCGCCTCGAACGCGCGCAGCGGATAGGAATAGAATTTGCCCTCATAATAGATGCGGCTCATCCGCGGGCGCTGGATAAAATCGTCAGGCAGGATCTCGTTCCACAGGTCGACAACTTCCTGGCTTTTCGAAAAAAAGCGGTGACCGCCGATATCGAAACGAAAGCCTTCATGCTCGACCGTCCGGCTGATCCCGCCGACATAGACCGGGTCCTTTTCGATCACCGTAACCTTATAACCCTGTTGGGTCAGCTGATAGGCGGCGGTCAGCCCGGCCGGACCCGCGCCAATGATGGCGACGTCGGCGCTGGTCGGACGGTTTTTCGAAACTCGGGCGTCGGTCACTGAATATTCCCCACACAGGTAATTGCCGGCGCCAGCCTTGCGGCAAATATGGCTAAAAACTGGTTAACGCGACTGTGAATTCTGCGTCGATGCCGCAACTTTGCCGTTTGGCTGAACGATCCGATAAACACGGAAGGCGCCGTAGGAGAGGCCGGGTTCTGGTTGCAGCCAGTCGATCCTGCGACCCTCCAATAGATGCGCCGCCAGCCCCCGAGGGCTATCAGCTGCCAGCCTCCCGATTTCCTTTCGGCAGAATGCGAGATATCGCGCTCCATCGGCGGCAACGATCGAATGCGCCGCAGCAGGCGGAGAAAGAAATGCCGAAATGATGCGGTCGATCGCCGCGTGGCTTCGATGGTGTCCGGTGGCTACCACGCTATGCGGTGTATCGACCAAAAGCGCTGGCCCGATATGCATGGAAGAAAAGACAAGTGCTGGTGGCTGTTCGGCAAATGCCGATGTCATCCGCGATAGGTCACAAGGATCCTGATCGTCACGGACCGACGATTGCGCTTGAGCGTGAAGTGCCGCCAACCGCATGCCTATTGCAGTATCGACTATCGGAATGGCCATCATGAACAACAGCGCACCGCCAATGCGCGCCAAAGGCTGCGATCGAGACCGGCTCCAACGCCATAGCGCGATCGCTAGGGCGGCGAAGGCGGGCACCATGAAAGCATGCGCGATCGCGGTCGTCCGGATGACGAGCATCGCCAGCACCGTGCTGAAACATATCAATATTCCCAGTCGGGCCCAGTTTTCGCCTTCCGCGCTGTTATGGGTCCGCCAACAGGTCCAGGCTGCCGCCGCCAGACCCACGATCGTGGGGGGTACATAAAGCGCGGCCATACTTGCATCCTGCCGCCAGACCGGACGACCTTCGAAGATGGGATCGTACCAGTAGGTGCGAACAAGCGGCTCCATCCCGGCGAACGGCCCATCGAGACAGGAGGGGGCGATCAGGATGAAACTGACTGCGCCCGCCGTGCCGACGACTACAATGACGCCAAGGCGACACGCCCGTGAGGCGGCCCACCGGCTTGGCCCTGCCAAAAAGGCCGTGAACAGCATCCCGCCGAGCGCCACTGGAGCAAGGTATGGCAAGGAAAAGCTGTCGCAATATAAGGTCGACACATAGGCTGGTCCTCGAAATACGAGGAGCCAAAAGGCGGGAAACGCGATCAGCCCCGCCGAGAAACCAGCCAAGCGGACCGCTTTGTCTTGGTCGCGCAGCCAGTCGAACGCGAACAAAGCCCAGAAGAAGGCTAGAATTGGCAGGCCTTCGAGCGAAATCTCGACATACGCGCTTGCCACGAGAGCGGCCAACAGCCCGACGGAAAAATGGGCGGGCTTTATCGCCAGCCACAGCAGAATAACGGCCAGCAGCAGCTGCCAATTATGGTGGTCGATGTTCAGTGGGGCAAAAAAATGCAGAAAGCTGATCGTGGTCGCGGCGATGCCAAGTCCGACGAGTACGAGCGACTGATCGCCCAGGATTCGCAGAATCCGGGCGAACACCAGTAGCAGGGGCAATACCAATAACGGCGGATAAAGCGCCAACGTCCAGCGTTCGGCCGTTTCGGGTTCCAAAAACAAGCTCAACAGCCGGATCAAGCCGACAATCTGCGCATCAATGAAGCGCGACCAGTGCATCAGGCCGCCGCCGCCGGCCGGATTCACGCGATGCTGCACGGTATCGAACCAGCCCTGTCCCGCGGAAAGGTCGCGCACCTGCGCCAGCCGCATCGCATTGTCGGGATCCCAAAAAGTGAGGCTGGTGATCGCTTCGTGATGGATGGTAACGCTGACGGCCACGAAACCCAGCCACAGGATCACCCCCAGCCTATCGGCCCCGATGGATTCGAAAATCTCGCCCGTCTTCGCGGTCTGCGGCATTCCCCGTATCACCCCAATTCATCGCAGCCGTGTGGGTGCAGCCGCGCACAAGCGCCCGCCCAAGGCTGCGTTTCGCTGTGACCAATCATGGATAAGGACTGGTTAATTCGGGCCCGCGATTCTTGGCAAAGCGAGCTTTCCCGACTTGGGGCGCCGTCCATCTTGCGATAAACTTGGCCCCGCCAAGGAGGTGCGCGGCATGGCGGGTGGTCTGGCAATTGTCTTGAGCGGCGGCGGCGCCAAGGGCGCCTTTCAGGTCGGCGTCGTCCACGAGCTTGTCGTCAACCGCAGCGTCCGGCTCGACATCGTCGCCGGGGTTTCGACCGGCGCGATCCAGGCGTTGGGGGTCGCGCAGGACGATGTGCCGGGGCTGCTCGACGCCTGGCTCGGTATCCGGGGCAACAGCTCGATCTACAAGCCGCGCCCGCTTGGGGTCGTCGGCGGATTGCTCGGCGAGGATGCGATCTACGACACCGCACCGCTCAAACGCCTGCTCAAGGGCTTTGCCAATGACGCGAAACTGCGCGCCAGCGGACGCAAATTGCTGCTCGGCGTCGTCAATCTCGGCACCGGCACCTATCGCAGCATCGACGAGAGCGTGCCCGGCATTCACAATTGGGTTTATGCCAGCTGCGCGATGCCCCTGTTCTTCGACCCGCTCCAGACGCGCGCCAGCGACGGGACCGAGGAACAATGGGTCGATGGCGGGGTGCGCGACGTGACCCCGCTCAGCGCGGCGCTCGACATGAACCCGCGCGGCGTGATCGCGGTGCGCGCCTCACCCGCGCCGCGGCCCGGCGCGGTGCGCACTTTTCCCAACCTGATCAAGATCGGACTGCGCGCGGTCGATATCCTGCAATCTGAGGTGTCGGCCAACGACCTCGCGGGCGCCGCACTGATCAACGACCTGATCGCCGCGCGCGAAGCCCAGCTTCGGGCCCTCCAGAGCGAAGGCATCGGCGGCGCACAGGCCGCGCGCATCCTCCGCCCGCTCGACGTCCAGATTTCGCGCTACCGCTTCGCGCCGATCCGCATCATCGAACCGGAGGAAGAGGTCGCCGAAACGCTTGAATTCAACCCCGCAAAAATCCGCGCCGCAATCGACGCCGGCCGCCGCGCGGTCGACCGCGAATGGGATGCGCTGGAACCGCTGCTGAGCTGAGAGATGCGAACGGCTGCTTGCGACGAATAGCAGCCGTCCGAAAATATGATAAGCGATGGCGATGGCATGGAAACATATCCGGTTAGGCGTGGCACTAGGATGTGCACTTGGGCTTGCATCTTGTGAATCAAAGCCCCCCGAGATTAGGCTCGCAACGGCCGCTGGCAAGGCATGTGGGCTTCCCTCCGAGCGTGTCTGCGTATCAGCATTAAAGACGCCGGGTGATTATGTCGTAGGGCTACATGGCGATACGGAGCGCCGATTGCCGGAAGACCTCAAATGCCTAGAAGCATGGGCAAAAAAGCAAAGACTTGGCTTTCAGAATGCTTCGGTGGGGCGATGCCGGACGGCCCGAGAGGTCAATATCTCGCGCCTCGCGGAGAATACCTGCGGACTTGAACACGGAAGCGTCGTAGCCGACACGATGCAGTCTTGGATCAACGTCTATAGTGTCGACCGAAATATTTCTGACCAAAAGCTCAGTTGTTTGGCGGGATGGACGAAGGATAAAGGGCTTACTTTTGTTCGACGCCCATTTTCACACTGACTGAGAATCCGCTTTCCACCCCAAAGCAGACCATAGCCTCCTACAATCCCGCACCCGGTGGCCCGCGCGCGCCATTGCCCTCTCCGGTCACTGCCTCGCCCTGCACCGCCACATCGCGGTGCAACGCCTTCAGCGCCAGCGTCCCCAGCCGCACGCGGGGGGCCGCCTTGCCCGGCACCGCGCCGATCGCAAAACCGCCGTCGAGCCGCAGCGCCGCCGCCGACGCCTTGCCCAGCCGCACCGTGTAGCGCCCATAAGCAACGCTTTCGAAAAGGAAATATCCGTCGAACTCGGTCAGCGTCGTCGCCCGCACCCGCCCTTCGGCATCGACCAGCTCCAGGCCGAGTCCCTCGATCGGGTTGCCGCCGTCGCGGCGCAGCACGCCCTCGATTTCGCCCGCAGCAACCATCGGCAGCGCGACGCGCGTCGCGACGCCGGGACGCGGCGAGACAACCACGCCGGGCAGTGCGGGTTGAACATAGGGATCTGGCAAGCTGCCGGCGTCAATGCCGATCAGCACCGGGCGGAACGGTTCAAGACCGTCGACCGTTGCTTGCCCCTGCTGGTCGGTCGCCGCATCGATAGTGGCGTTGCCCGCGGTCAGCGGCACGCCCGCCAGCGCTGCCTCACCCGGCTGGCGAATCCCGTCGCCATTGTCATCCATCCACACATCGGCGATCACCTGACCGCGGCTCGCGAGCTTTTCGCTCGATACCCGCCAGCCGCCATTCGGCTTCGGCCCGAAGCTGAAAGCCAGCGACAGCGACGCCGCCAGCGATCCATCGCTCGCCACTTCGCCGAAGCCGCTCAGCTGCAACCGATTGAAACGGCGTGTATATCCAGCCCCGACACGCGCGCGGTCGAGCCCGCGGTCATAGCCAAGCTCGGCGCGCCATTCAGCGTCGCCCTTCCCCGCCCATTCGCCGATCACCGTCATGCGCGTGTCGCTGTTATCCCCCGACAGCGCAAAGCGCGCCTCACCACGCAGGCGGACGCGCCCGATCCGGGCATTGGCGAGCAGGCTGGCGGTCAGATTATCGGGCGGATCGGGGCCGATCGGGACCTTGGTCCGGCTCCAGTCGAGCTGGCCGGTAAAGGTCAGCGCGCGAAAGCTCGCCGATGCGCGGGCGCTGGCTTCTAGGCTACTGATCCCAGAACGCCGATCGATCTGGCGGACGTCGAAATGCAGCGGCAACACAGTCCGGCCCAGCTTGACCGACTGATCGACCGAAATCGAATAGAGGCCATTGATATTGCTGATAAAACGGTCCGACACAAAACCGTTCCAGCCGCGCATTGCATCGGCGCGGACATAGGTTTCGCCGAACGCCGCGAGCCAGCTCGCGCGCACCGCGCCACCACCGTCGTCGGCTTGCGAGGCGCCAACCTCGAGCAGGGTCGGCCCGAGCGAGCGGCGCAGTGCCACCTCGGCATAATTGCGCCGGACATCCTCGATCATCAGGCTGTGGGCATAGGCGGCAACCGAGGTGCGCGCATCAAGCCCGCGCTCGGCGCCTATCGTCCCGCGCCAGCCGCGGCGGAACGGACCGCGTCGCCGTCCGCCAAATTCGATCAGGTCGGCATTTTCCTGCGCAAACCCCGCCCAGTACCAGGTCTGCTGCGGCGGGATCGAATCCATCCCCACCTGCACCTGCCTGATTTCGCGCCTGACTTGCCCCTGCGGGCCATAAAGCACGATTTCGAAGCGGTTCGAGCCATATTGCAGCGGCACATCGAGAAATTCGTAGCGACCATCGCCATTGGGGCTGGTGAACGCCAGCAACTGGCCATTGCGATAAAGTTCGGCGTCCCAGCCCGCCGGCAGATCGCCGCGAAACGTCGTTTTGTCAAAACTGTCAGGACGCTCGATCGGGCGATTGGTGACCACCGCCCCGCGCCCCGGTGCCGACCCGGCGACGATGCCGGTCGACAACAGGCTGACATCGCCCGCGGCATAATGCGTTGCCTTCAACGGCCCGAGTAGCCGCCCCTCGGGATCGGTGCGATACAGCCGCATCCGCAGGCTGTCGGGCACGCCCTCGTTATCCGACGACAGCCGCGCGTCGAAACTCTGTCGCAGCACCTCGCCCGCCGCGAAAATTTCATAGCGCCCCTGAACATAGGAACCGCCGCGCTTGTCCGACACGAACCCTGCCGACGCGACAACATCGACCGAGGGCGTCGCCCACGCCTGATACGGCCGCGACGCCTGCGGCAGGCTAGCGAGGTCGAACCGCGCCGCCGGACGGATCCCGGCCGCGCGCGCGCGCCGTTCGGCGGCGAGCTGGAACGGCAGCTTGTCCTTGGTCTCGATCCGCAGCACCGCATTCGACAGGTCGGCGACGATCGGTACCCCCAGCCACGCGTTCAAACTGTCCAGATTGACGCACCAGCCAACGGGGGTATCGCGGATCATCGTCGCCGAAAGCCGGAAGCTCTGGCTGCCCGCGCGCACCTCGCCCGCATCGCGGTCGATCGTCAGGCTGCGCCGCTCGTCGAACACCCAGCCAGTTGCGCGGCGCAACTTCTTGTCGACCCGCACGGCAAGATCGAGCGCGAGCACCATGTCGGCGAGGTCGACGCACACCCCCTGCGGCGTCTGGTAACCGCGCACCCCGTCGCCGAGCCGATATTGTCCCGAACGCAGGTCGAACAGCCAGCTGTCGTCCTCGTTCGGCGCCCAGCCATCGGTGGCCAGCGAAACCGGCGCTTTGTCAACAGCCTGAGCGCCAGCAGGGACAAGCCCCACCAGCGCCAGTCCGGCGAGGATCGCCGGTTTCCATCGGGCAAGCACCGCGCGGATCACGGTCTAGCGCCTCTTGTCCGCTCCTAACCCGTCACTTCACCACCCGGTCTGCCTCGTCGATGGTGCCGCCGCCGATTTCACGATCCTCGGTGTAGCGGATACGCACCGGACCCTTGAGCTTTGCTGCGAGTTCGGGCGGAACGCGCAGCGAAACCTCGCGCGCGCCAACCTCGGGATAAACCGCAATGCCGCGCGCGATGAGCAAAGGCTCGCTCACCCCCGGCCGCGTCACTGCGATGTCGCCATAGACCGAACGATTGCCCGTCCGCGTCAGGCCGAAATTAAACGCCGGGCCTTCGGGGGTATCGCCCACCCATGCCTCGCCGATCACCGCCTTGGCGCCCAGATCGCCAACGCGGACAATCACCGGGATGGTGATGCCGTAGATCGGGACCAGGGCGATCGAAACCCCGCTGCTCGCGGGCTTCGTCTCGTCGGCCGACACCGCGGCGAGGGCATCGGGGACGGCGCGAAACAGCATATGGGCGCGATATTCGCCCGGCGGCGTGCCTTCGGGGATGCGGACCCCGACGCGGATCACCTGCGGCTGGTTGGGCGGCAGGGTGACGCGGCGCGGGCTGAACGCGATCATGTCGAGCGCGGTCCGCTCGGCCGGGCTGACATCGGCCTCGGCAATCTCGTCGAGGCCGCCCGCTGCGGTCATCCGCTTGATTTCAAGGCTGATGCGATAGGTCGCCGGTTCGGACCCGATATTGTTGAGCACCACCTCGGTCCCGCGCGAACCGTCGAGCACGACGCGCGTCGGCGCCACGAGCAGGTCACCCGCCGCATGGACCGGCATCGCTGCGACGCCGGTCACAAACGCCAAAAACAGGCCGAAGCCTTTGAAAAAGTCAGGCATGGATACGATCCCCACAATCGTTTGTCCGGAATGGCCCACACCATTCCGATGGTCGCATCCTGCCTGCACCCACATGGTTGATATTTTGCTAACCATACCCGTCACTTGAACGGTCGGCACAAAAAAGGGTCGCCAGACCTGCGCCTGACGACCCCTGTTGACTGGCAGGCGTAGCCCGCCAGATTCCTCGGTTTATTGGTAGTTGGCGGTGACGTTGAACGTGCCGCTATAGTCGCCCGATGCCTGGTTGGCACCGACGCTCAGCGTGCCGCCGACCTGGAAGCTGCCACCGGTGGTGCCGGGGCCCGCAGTCAGCGTGACCGACGAAGCCGAATAGGTCAGCGTCGAGGTCATCGTGCCGCCGAGCGAACCGTTGAGCGTGACGCTCGCGTCGCCGCCGACCAGCACCACAGCATTGTTCGTGCCCTGAATATCGAAATTGGCCGCCGTCGTCGTCCCCGTGCAGGTCAGACCGGCACCGCATGTCGCTGCACCGCTGGTCGAAACCGCAACGGTCGAAGCGGTGGCACCGCTGATGATCGTCGCATATTGCAGGGCGCTGGTGTTGGTCAGCGTGATCTGACGCAGGATCTTGGCCGTGGCCGTACCCGTGGCCGAAGCCGCATGCGCCGCCGGGGCGTTCAGGGCGAGGGCAGCAATCGCGGCGCCGACGATGGCGCGCTTCATTCCAAATTTGCGCATATGTTTGGTCCCTTAATTCGAAAACTGATTGTCGAAACGCGAATGGATATCCCACCCCATTCGCCGACCCCTCTAGCGGGCGACAGGTTCAGCCTTTGCCAGCAAGCTTGGTTAACAGCGCAGTAGGAATTGGCCCGCCCTACCCATGGTAAGCGAGATAAATCATGGCCTTAGCCTGATGACATAGGGGTCGTGGGGACCGCCCGTCCTTCTTTAACGGCCCGGACTGGCACAAATTAAGCGGGCGCCGACGGAAAGAATCGAGCCGAACGACGAAAGCCGCTGCGGACAGATTCGGGTCGTCCAGTCGTCATCCCGGTTCAGCCCGGGGACGGGCAGGATGGGTCAGATCGCCTCGCCGCTCAGCCGCTGGCAGATCATGTCGAGCTGGTCGAGCGACGCGAATTTCAGCGTCAGCGCGCCTTTGCCGCCGCCGGCATATTGAATCGCGACGCCGATGCCGAGCAGTTCGGACAAATGGCGTTCGACCGCGACGATGTCGGGATCGCGCCCGACGCCGTCCATGCTCTTGTATTCCAGCGGCGCCTTGCGTCCGCCGCCCTTGCCCTCGCGCACCAGCGCCTCGACCGCGCGCACCGACAGGCCTTCCTTGACCACCCGCCGCGCGATCGCTTCGGCATCGGCGGCGCCGATCAGCGCGCGGGCATGCCCCATCGCCAGCGATCCGTCGCCGACCAGCGCCTGCACCGGCGCCGGCAGGTCGAGCAGTCGCATCAGATTGGCGACATGGCTGCGCGATTTGCCGACCAGCTTGGCCAGCGCGTCCTGATTATGCCCGAAATCGTCGATCAGGCGGCGATAGGCGCCCGCCTCTTCGATCGCATTGAGGTCTTGCCGCTGGATATTCTCGACCAGCGCGATTTCATAGGTCGCGGCATCGTCGAGTTCGCGCACCAGCGCTGGAATCTGATGCAGTCCCGCGCGCTGCGCCGCGCGCCAGCGCCGTTCGCCCGCGACCAGCTGATACCCGTCGCCGTCAGGCGCGCGGCGGACGATGATCGGTTGCAGCAGGCCGCGCAGCCCGATCGAATCGGCGAGTTCGGATATGGCATTGTCGTCGAAATGGCGCCGCGGCTGGCCCGGCAAGGGGCGAATCGACCCCAGCGGCACATGCTGCACCGCGTCGCCCGACACACTCGCCGCGGTCTTTGCCGCGCTTCCGGACGTCGCCAGCACCTGCGCCTCGGTGGCGACGTCGCCGAACAGCGCGTTCAACCCGCGCCCCAGCCCCGAGGGCCGCTTGCGCGTCGGCGTTGTTCCACTTTCGTCTTGTTTATCAGCCATTTATGCAGCCTTGCGGATGTTGGGCAAGCGATCGATCAATTCGCGTGCCAGCGCGATATAAGCGGCCGACCCGGCGCAGCGATGATCATAGATCAGCGCTGGCAGGCCGTGGCTCGGCGCTTCGGACAGGCGGACGTTGCGCGGGATGACGGTGTCGAACACCACCGGGCCCAGCACTTCGCGGACATCGTCCGAAACCTGATCGGTCAGCCGGTTGCGACGATCGAACATCGTCAGCGCGACTCCCAGGATCGACAATTTCTGATTGAAGCGCTCGCGCACGCGCTCGACCGTGGTGAGCAGCTGGCTCAGCCCTTCGAGCGCGAAAAACTCGCATTGCAGCGGCACGATCAGCGATTCGGCGGCGATCAACGCGTTCAGCGTCAGCATCCCCAGCGACGGCGGGCAATCGATCAGGCAAATGTCCCACTGCGCCGCTTCGTCGCCCGACAGCGCCTGCTGCATCCGGTGCAACCGGTCCTGAAACTCGATCAGCTCGATTTCGGCCCCCGACAGGTCAACCGTTGCAGGGACGATGTCGAGCCGCGGCACCGCGGTCGGGATCGCACATTCGCGCAGCGTCGCGTCGCCGCGCAGCAATTCATAACTCGAATATTCGCGCTGCGCCTGCTTGATCCCCAGCCCGGTCGACGCATTGCCCTGCGGATCGAGGTCGATGATCAGCGTCCGCCAGCCGGTCGCCGCGAGCGCGGTCGCCAGGTTGATCGCGGTCGTCGTTTTGCCAACCCCGCCCTTCTGGTTCGCCACGCAAATGCGGATCATGCTTTTCCTCGTTTCTCGCCCGTGACTTGCCCGGTTCCGACCAAGATCTGGCTATCGGCGTCGGTAAGGCTTTGTTCCACGTGAAACAGATTCTGCCACGCCTGCGGCAACAACGCCAGTTCCTTAACCGCGTTTCGCCCCTTTGGCAGCAACCAGCGCGTCGATTCGGTGGAAAAACGCGCGGACAGGTCGATCAACTTGTCGAGCGGCGCAAAAGCCCGCGCGCTGATCGTCGCCGCAGCGCGGGTTTCAACGCGTTCGAGCGGTGCTTCGATCACCTCGACATGGCCAAGTCCCATCTCCCGTGCCGCGTCGCGCAGAAAGCCACAACGCAGCTTGCGCGATTCGATCAAACCCACTGGTCGCTCGCTCAGAATCGCCACGACCAACCCCGGCAAGCCCGCTCCGCTCCCAAGATCGAGCCACGATCCCTCGCCCGCGGCGTTGTCGAGCAACAGGAGCTGTGCGCTGTCCGCAATGTGGCGAACCCACAAATTGGGAATCGTCGATGCCGAGATCAAATTCTGCTTGTCGTTCGCGGCGATGAGCATCGCTGCGAACTGGTCAAGCCGGTCCCATTGACGCGCCGTCGGCGCAAAGGTCTCGCCAATCCACCCCCTGGCCATCTCTTCGCCGTCCAGAATCTTGGTCGTCAAACTGAAGCTATCCTTGTTGATCGCTCGTGCCGAGCTTGTCGAAAGCACCGTCCTTCGTTCTTTCCGGTTAGAGGAAAGAACGACCCCGAGACAAGCTTTGGCAGAGTAAATGGTCGTTATGTCGGTGGCGAACCCTACGCCGCCCGCCGCCGACTATGCACCATGATCGCCGTCAACGCTGCCGGGGTCACGCCGTCGATGCGGGCAGCCTGCCCCAAGGTTTCCGGGCGCGCCTTGCCCAGCCGCTCGACCATCTCGCGCGACAACCCGCCGATTGCGGCATAGTCGAGCGCGGGGTCGAGGGAGATCGCCTCATTCGCGGCCAGCGAGCGCAGCTCGGCGTTCTGCCGTGCGATGTATGGCGCATAATGGGCATCCTCGACCAGCTCGGCGAGGACGGTCGGATCGATCGCTCCGAGTTCAGGTGCTAGTAGCGCCAGCGCCTCAATCGTCACATCGGGAAAGCGCAACAACGCGATTCGTGTCCGCGCGATTCCATCGCCGGGGATGCTGACGCCGATCGCGCCATAATCGGCGCTCGTCACCGGCACCGCCAGCAACGCTTCGGCCGCCGCGCGCGCCGCCTGCCGCGCCGCGAACAGCGCCGCCGTCGCCGGACGTACCAACCCCAGTTCGATCCCGATCGGCGTCAGCCGGGTTGCCGCATTGTCGGCGCGCAGTCGGAGCCGATACTCAGCGCGGGCAGTGAGCATGCGATAGGGCTCGCTCACCCCCTGCAACACCAGATCATCGACCATCACCCCGATGTAAGATTCGGAGCGGTCGAGGATCAGTGGCGTGCGGCGCTGCACCGCCAGCGCGGCATTGGTGCCGGCGATCAGCCCCTGCGCCGCCGCCTCTTCATATCCCGTCGTGCCGTTGATCTGCCCCGCACACCAGAGGCCGCCGATCGCGCGGACCTGCAGGGTCCGGTCGAGCGCGCGCGGATCGATATGGTCATATTCGACCGCATAGCCCGGCACGACCATCTCGACCGCCTCCAGCCCCTCCATCGTCCGCAGCATCGCGAGCTGGACGTCGGCGGGCAGCGAGGTCGAAATGCCATTCGGATAGACGAGATGGGTACCGAGCCCCTCGGGTTCCAGAAACACCTGATGCCCGTCGCGATCGGCAAAGCGGTGGATCTTGTCCTCGATCGACGGACAATAGCGCGGACCCGCCGCCCCGATCGCACCGGTGAACAGCGGCGAACGATGCAGATTGTCGGCGATGATCCGGTGCGATTCGGCGTTGGTGCGGGTGATCGCGCAAAAGATCTGCGGCACCGTCCGGGCGCTGTTCCACGTGGAACAGGTCCAGCTGCCACCGTCGGACGGCTGCTCTTCGAGCCGCGCCCAGTCGATCGTCCGCCCGTCGAGCCGCGGCGGTGTCCCGGTCTTGAGCCGCGCCATCGGCAGGTCGGCGGCGCGCAGCTGTTCGGCGAGGCGGTGCGCGCCTGCCTCGCCGATGCGCCCGCCAGCCATCCGCTCCTCGCCGCGGAACATCCGCCCACCGAGAAAGGTGCCGGTCGCGAGCACGACCGCGGGTGCGGCCAATATGGTATCGTCGCCGAGATCGAGCCCTTCGACCCGTGCCCCGTCATCGGAAAGGCGAAGCGCGGCCGCCTCGCCCGCGATTACAGTGATGCCATCTTCGGCCGCCAGCAATGTCTGGATCGCGTCGCGATAGCGCGTCCGGTCAGCCTGAATGCGTGGTCCCTGCACCGCCGCGCCCTTCGACGCGTTGAGCATCCGGTAGTGGATCGCCGCAGAATCGGCGGCGCGCGCCATCCAGCCGTCGAGCGCATCGACCTCGCGCATCAGATGCCCCTTGCCGAGCCCTCCGATCGCCGGGTTGCACGACATCGTCCCGATCAGCGACGGATCAAAACTGACCAGCGCCACGCGCGCGCCAAGCCGCGCCGCGGCGGCCGCGGCTTCGGTTCCGGCGTGGCCACCGCCGACGACGATGACATCATAGGATGTGCTGCTGTGCATGAGTGCCGCGCCCTTAGCCCAAATGCGGCGCCGAATCCACCGCCACGCGACCGAAGCGATGTTTCACGTGAAACATCATTTCCCGATACAGAAACGACCGAACAGCGTGTCGAGCATATCCTCGACGCCCGCGCGCCCGGTGATCCGGTCGAGCGCGCCGCTGGCGAGCCGCAGCCGTTCGGCGAGCAGGATCAAATCACGCGTCTCGATCGATCCCGCCTCGATCGTCAGCCAGTCGCGTGCTTCGGCGAGCGCGGCGCGCTGGCGCTGGCGCAGCGCCGCCTCGCCCTCGCGGGGCAACAAGATGCACGCCATCTCGACGATCATCCGATGCAGCGTATCCATGCCCTCCCCCGTCGTCGCCGACAGGATCAGGTCGCACCGCGCCGCATCGGCCTCAGCCGCCGCATCGCCGCGCCACCGATCGGCCTGCGCCGCGATCAGGATCGCGCGCGGATGGTCGGGCGCGTCTTTCGGCGGTCCCAGCCACAGCAGGATATCCGCCGCCGCGACCGCGGCCTTCGCCCGATCGATGCCGATCATTTCGATATCATCGGCACTTTCCGCGCGCAGTCCCGCGGTGTCCGAAAAGCGCATCGCAATTCCGCCGAGCGCCAGCGGTGTCTCGATCACATCGCGCGTCGTCCCCGCGACCGGCGACACGATCGCCAGTTCGCGCTGCGCCAATGCATTGATTAAAGTAGATTTTCCAGCGTTCGGCGGCCCCGCGATGACCACCGACAACCCCTCCGAAATCACCTCCGCCGCCGGCCGCGCCAGCCACTCGCCCAACTCGTCGGCCAAAGTTGCCATCCCCGATATCAAGCGCTGCGCGACACCTTCGCCAACTTCGACATCATCCTCATCGGCGAAATTCAGCTCCGCCTCGGCCCCCGCCATCAGCGTCAGCAGGTGCTCCCGCCATCCCGCCACCGCGCGCGACACATGCCCGCTCGCGAGCCCGAGCGCCTGCACCCGCTGGCTCTCGGTTTCTGCCGCGAGCAGATCGGCCAGCCCCTCAGCCTCGGCCAGATCGATCCGCCCATTGAGGAAAGCCCGCCGCGTAAACTCCCCCGCCTCGGCGCGCCGCAGCCCCGGCAGCGCGGCCAGCGCCGTTTCGACCGCCGCCACGACCGCGCGGCCGCCATGCAAATGCAGCTCGGCCAGATCCTCGCCGGTCGCTGTCGCGGGTCCGGGAAACCAGAGGACCAAAGCACGATCGAGCGGCTCGCCAACGAGCGTATTGAGATCGGCCAGCGTGGCCCGCCGCGGCGATGGCAAGCGCCCGGCAAGCGCTCGTAGCGCCTCACCCGCCCGCGCCCCGCTGATCCGCACGACAGCAATCGCTGCCGGCGGCATCCCGCTCGACAGTGCAAAAATCGTGTCGCTTAAGTCCTCTTGGTTCAGCTCTTGCGCCCTCGCGCCGGCTTGTCGTCGTCCGTCGCGGACGATTTGCTGGCACCGCCCATCAGCCCTCCGCCGAACTGACCGAGCAGCGACTGGACCAGCCCCAGCCCGCTCTCGCCCATCGGCACCCAGGTCTTGACCATCGCCTGCACCATTTCGGGGGTGATCCCCTTGGCCATCAATTCCTTGACGCGGTCGAGGTAGATGTCGTGGAGCGGCTCGAGGTTCGGCAGCCCGAACAGCTGCCGCGCCTCTTCGGGGGTGCAATCGATCTCGATATTGAACTTCATCGCCTGTCTCCGCCCCGAAATGCCGGTAAGCCGCTTGAGCCGTGCCCGCAGCCCCGCTAGCTTCGCGCTTTCAATGCCATTTGGCAAGAGTCAGGAGCCGCCCATGTCAGCGACGAACATCACGATCCCCGCGCTCGACGGGACCAGCGCGATCCCCGCCTACGTCGCGCGCCCCGACGCCGACGGGTCGCGTGCGATCATCGTCATTCCCGAAATTTTCGGGGTGAACGCCGGGATCCGCGAAAAATGCGACGACTGGGCGGCGCAAGGCTATCTCGCGATCGCCCCCGACCTGTTCTGGCGTTTTGCCCCCGGGGTCGAGCTCGATCCCGATGTCGAGGCGGAGTTGCAGGAAGCGTTCGGCTATTTCGGCCGCTACGACGCCGACGACGGGGTCAAGGATATCGAGGCGGCGATCCGCTGGCTGCACGCGCAGGGCGCCACCAAAGTTGGCTGCGTCGGCTTCTGCCTTGGCGGACGGCTGGGCTATATGGCTGCGGCGCGCACCGACATCAACGCGTCGGTCGGCTATTATGGCGTCATGATCGACCAGATGCTGAACGAAAGCCATGCCATCGCCCATCCGCTGATGCTGCATATCCCGACGGCCGACCATCTTGTCGGTCCGGAGGCGCAGGCGAAAATGCACGAAGGACTGGATCCGCACCCCAAAGTCACGCTCCACGATTATCCCGGGCTCGACCATGGTTTTGCCGCCACCAGCGGCAATCGCCGCGACGAGTCGGGCGCTCAGCTCGCCGACGGCCGCACCAAGGCGTTTTTCGCCGAGCATCTGGCATGAGTAGCGCGGATCTCGCTCGGACCGGCGTTGCCTCCTGGCACGCCTATATGGACGGCGGCGACGGCCCGCAGGCACTCCGCGATATGCTCGCCGAGGATGCAGTCTTCCATTCGCCCGTCGTCCATTCGCCGCAGGCCGGACGCGATAAAGTTTTCGCCTACCTCCATGCCGCGAGCCATGTGCTCGGCGGCGACGATTTCCGTTACGAGCGCGAGATCATCGACGGCGACCAGGCGATGCTCGAATTCACCACCACGCTCGACGGCATCCACATCAACGGCGTCGATATCATCCGCTGGAACGATGATGGAAAGATAATAGATTTCAAGGTGATGGTTCGCCCACTCAAGGCGATCAACAAGGTCTGGGAGAAGATGGGCGAGATGCTGGCGGCACAGGGATAACGTCCAGGCGCGCTAGATCAGCATCAGCGCCGCGAGCTCGCGGTACAGGTGCGGCGGCAGGTCGGCGACGCCGTCGTGGTCGACCATGCCTTTCGGCGCATCCTCGTCGGCCAGATAGCGCCACCCCTGATGCGCGCGCCTGGACAGCGGCGGCAGGATTTCCAGATCGGCCGAACAGACGATGTCGATCCGGCCGTCCTTACGATCATCGAACCGCAAGATCTGTTGCCGGGCGACGATCCGGTGCTTGATGATCCAGTGCAGGTGGCCGCCGACCAGCTCGTCCATCCGCTTGGGCCGCATCCGTGTCGGCACCCGCAGTTCGCCACCCTGCGCCCGCGTCTCGACGCGACGGGCAAAGGTTTCGACCTTTGCACAGCCGACCGCGACCTTGGTGAGATGAAGTGGGGGCATCGAGCCTAAATGGTGCGGGGACGGCGAAAACCAAGCCGATACGCCGCGATTGTCGCGTCGCCGACTGGATCTGACCAGTCGGCGACGGGATATGTGTACTGTCTAGCCCAGCAACGTCCCGAGCCCGACCGACGGATCGACCCAGCCGTCGTAGATCATCTTGACCGCGACATAGACGATGACCGCGAGGCCGATGTAAGCGATCCAGCGATAACGCTCGATATATTTGGCGATGATGTTCGCGGCGAGGCCCATCAGCGCGACCGCGACGATCAGGCCAACGATCATGATCCCCGGATGATCGCGCGCCGCGCCGGCGACCGCGAGGACATTGTCGAGGCTCATGCTGACGTCGGCGATAGCAACCGCCCAGGCAGCTCCGGCAAAGCTCTTGGCGGGCTTCAGGCCTGAATGTTCATCGCCCGCAACTTCGGGCGAACCGGCCGAGTGTGCGCCCTCGCGCAGTTCGCGCCACATCTTCCACGCGACCCACGCGAGCAGCAACCCGCCGACAAAGATCAGCCCGACGATCTGCAGCAGCTGCGTCACCACCAGCGCAAAAGCGATACGTAGCACCAGTGCCGCGAGGACACCGATCAGGATCACCTTGCGGCGCTGTTCGGGCGGCAGACCCGCGGCGAGCGCGCCGACGACGATCGCATTGTCGCCCGCCAGCACGAGATCGATCAGCAGCACCTGCAAAAACGCCGCCATTGCGGCGGGTTCGGTGATGTTCGAAAAATCGCTGACGATATGGCCCCAGATTTCCGACGGGCCACCCAGTCCCTGCGCGGCCGTGGTGGCGGCGGTCAACAAAAGGTCAATCACACAGGCTCTCCGAAATAATGCACGACAGGCATAGGGTCATAAAAAGGATGCAACAGTGCCCGCCACTGCTCGTAGCGATCGGAGCGGCGGAAACCATCGCGATGGTCCTCCATGCGGTCCCAATGCACGATCAGCAAGTAGGTTTCCACTGCTTCGCACCCGCGTCGCACTTCCATGCCGAGAAATCCGGGCGAGGCGGCGATCAGCGGGCGGGCGGTGGCCAGCGCGCGCTCGAAAGCAGCGCCCAGCCCGGGCCGAACCTGCAACAAGGCCTGTTCGACGATCATCCCGCCCGGGCGCGACTATTGATTCATGGAATCGAAGAAATCCTCGTTGGTCTTCGAATCCTTGATCTTGTCGAGCAGGAATTCCATCGC
>JAEMRT010000200.1 GCA_016463225.1 Sphingopyxis sp.
GGGGTCACTGCACGAAAGTGAGTTTTACGTACGCTAAGTGCGAACGAACGACGAACATAGATAATCAATGGACGCTGGATGGGCTTTAGATAACGGACGCGGAAACACACTCACCAGCCGGTCTCGTCTGTATGACCGTCCCGATTGGGATCGTTGCGATAACGGCATTGCCGTGTTACCACAACAACACACCGGTTGGAGGACGCATGTGGAGTTGAGAGAGTATCGAGCGCCGGCACAGGTAAAGCTGGCGGCCCTCTGGGCGTCTACGATGTTCTGCTACGTCTACGGCGACTATTTCGGCCTGTATGTGGTCGGCACACTGGCGGACATGAACCGTGGCAGCATGGGGCCGCTGGGCCATGCGACGCCGGGCGTTCTTACGGGCGTATCGCTGATGATGGCGATCCCGAGCCTGATGGTCGCCTTGTCACTCTTGCTGCCAGCGCGCATTTGCCGGTTGGCCTGCATCGTCCTCGGCCTGTTCTACACCGCCATCATGGCGGCCAGCCTTCCCGGTTCGGAACCGTTCTACAAGGTGCTGGCGGTGATCGAGATGGCGCTGACGCTGGCGATCACCGTCGTCGCGGCGCGTTGGCCCCGCGAGGCCAACCGTGGTTGAGGCTGCGCCTTCGCCTACCGTCGCGCGTCTTGCAGGCGCGCTCTACCTTGGCACGATTGTCTTCGGCCTGTTTGCCGAGGTGGGATCGCGCGGGTCGCTGATCGTCGGCAGCGACGCCACCGCCACGGCGCGCGCCATACTCGCCAACGAGGCTCTGTTCCGAGCTGGCCTCGCTGCCGATCTTGTGATGCTGGCCTGCTATGTCGGGGTGACGACGCTTTTCCTCGACATGTTTCGCCCCGTCCATGCCGGCGTGTCGCGGATGGCAGCCGCCTTCAGCCTGATCGGCATCGCCGTGCTGGCCGCTGATACCCTGCTGCTGCTCGTCCCGCTGCGGCTGCTGGCGACGACGCCGTATCTCGCGGTGCTGGGAGCGCCGCAGCGCGAAGCGGCGACGCTGCTCGCACTCAAGGTTCATGGCGATGGCTACGACGTGAGCCTAGCGTTTTTCGGCATCTACTGCTTGATGCTGGGCTGGCTGGCGTGGCGCAGCGGCTTCTTGCCTAGGGTCGTCGGGGCGCTGATGGCGCTGGCAGGGGCCTGCTACATCCTTAACAGCATCGCCGACCTGGCGGCACCGGCTTTTGCCCGGATGCTTTCGCCGCACCTGATGGACCCGACGCTGATCGGGGAAACAGCACTGGCGCTCTGGCTGCTAGTATTTGGCGCAGGCAGGCGATCCAAGCGCGATCGCTAATCGCTTAGCCCGGTGCGCCGATCAGTTGCGCTTAAGCAGCGAGCAGCGAAGTGGAAAGACGGAGTGGCCTGAGATGATCCGGGCCGGGCCGGTCGTCCCTCTCCCAGCTATAGTCGCCAGTGAGCGCGATATGTTCCCAGCCCAGCGGTGCGATATGGCGGGCAACGTCGTCCGGCGCTCCCATGTCGGCCAGTGCCCGTTCGAGATAGCATGTGTTCCACAGGATGATCGCGGCGACCAGCAGGTTGAGACCGGAGGCGCGGTAGGACTGGTTCTCGAACCGGCGGTCGCGCAGCTCACCGAGCTGGTTGAAGAACAGTGCGCGGGCAAGCGCGTTGCGCGCCTCGCCCTTGTTCAGCCCGGCCTGGGTTCGCCTGCGCAGATCGATGTCCTGCAACCAGTCGAGCATGAAGATCGAGCGTTCGAGTCGCCCGACCTCGCGCAATGCCAGTGCCAGACCGTTCTGGCGCGGATAGGCGGACAGCTTGCGCAGCATCGCCGAGGCGGTGACGGTCCCGGTCCGGATCGAGGTGGCAAGCCGCAGCAGTTCGTCCCAATGCGCGGCTGCATGGTCGTGCGCGATCGGATCGCCGACCATGCCGGCGAGCAACGGCCCAGCTTCCTGACCGGGCAGCAGATGCAAGCGGCGCTCTTTGATATCGCGTAAGCGCGGCGCGAAGCGGTAGCCGAAGAATGGCATCAGCCCGAATACATGGTCGGACGCGCCGCCCGTGTCGGTATAATGCTCTTCGATCGACAACCCGGTCTGGTGATACAGCAAACCGTCGAGGACATAGGGCGCTTCGCCTGCGGTAGCGGCGATCACCCGCGAGCCGAACGGATCATACTGGTCTGAGATATGGGTGTAGAAGGACACGCCGGGTTCGTTGCCGTTGCGGGCGTTAATATCGCTGATCGCGGCACCACGCCCACCAGCATGGAATTGCTGCCCGTCACTCGACGAGCTGGTGCCGCTGCCCCATAATCTTGCAAGCGGCATCGCACGATGTGCGTCGATCAGTCGCCCCAACGCCTCACCATAGGCGGCTTCGCTGATGTGCCAGTCATGCAGATGGGCAAGCTGACGCAGACTGGCGCCGCGGCAACTGTCCGCCATGCGGGTCAGGCCGAGATTGATGCCGTCGGCAAGGATCACGGTCAGCAGCGCGTTGCGGTCGTCGGCAGGACGGCCAGAGCGCCCGTGTGTGAAACAGTCACCGAACCCGGTCCAAGCATCGACATCGAGCAGGATGTCCGTGATCTTCACGCGGGGGAGACGGTCATAGGCGGTGCGGCGCGCGACCTCTGCGGCGGGCGGCGTGATCGCCTTCAGCGGCGAGATCATCAGGCCGGTTTCATCAAGGCGGACCTGGTGCAGTTCACCTTGCCGGGCCAGTACCGTCACCCGCTCGATCGCGCGGTCCAGGCGTTCACGGCGATCCTCGATATGAGAAGTGAACCCGGTTTCGATCGCGAGCGGAAGCGGCCCCTTGTCGCGGAGCGCCGCGAAAGTGGCGGGCGGAATAAGATAGCTGTCGAAGTCGCGATACTGCCGGCTACCTGCCACCCAGATATCGCCGGCTCGCAACCGATCGCGAAGCTGGGACAGCGCGCAGAGTTCATAGGCCGCGCGATCGACGACGCCGTCGCGGATCACGAAAGGCCGCCAGCCCGCCGGTACAAAGCGCAGCGGCACCTTGTCGGGCAGACGTCGTTTGCCGGTGTGGTAGAGATCGGCGATGATGGCGAGCGCGTCGAGGATGCCCTGGACCGGTCCGGCACCGCGAAACGCGAATGCCCGCAGGTATTGCCCCGCGAACAGTCTCACCGTGCGATGTCGCTCGATCAGTTCGGCCGTGCGGTCGATCGTCTCGGGGCGGACAAGGACTTCCGCCCGGGCGACAGCGGAACCGAACCGTTCCCAGTCGAACGAGCCGATACGCGCAAGGGAGTCGATACCCTCGGCGTGCGCGTCGATCAGCACGCGGCAGCTATCGGTGAGAGTACGTAGATGCCCCTGCATTTCGCGTACCGTCCTGATCGTCTTGTCTCGCGTCCGGTTTTCCGCGCGGCGCATCATGCTGCCAAGCAGCTTGTCGAACATGGTGAGCGCGGCGTCGGTCAGGCTTTCCTCGAGGCGAATGGTTGCGGCCGCGAGCGTCGCGTGGCGGCGCATGGCCGCCTGCTCGCCGAGATGTTGTGGCGTGATTCGTACCGCCTCGTCCGCCAGGCGATCGAACGTCGCCGGTGGGATCATGCCGGCGCGCGCCGGGTCGAGGCCGAGCGTCCGGACATGATCGAGCCGTTCGAGCAGCCGCAGGATGTTACGCGCTGCCGGCGACTGCGGCGCGTTGCGCAGCCAGGCCAGCCATGTCGTTCCCTGATCCGAACGCCGGGTCAGCAACGCGTCCAGCGCCGCCAGCTTCTCCGGCTCGATGCCGTTGGTCAGGATTTCATGGGTGAGCTGTTCGGCCTGCTGACGGGCGTGTCTGACGATCGCCTCAATGACAGCCGGGGGCGGCAGCAACACCCGTCGTCGTCGCAACTCATCGATGACGGTGCCGGCAAGCAGGAAAGGCTGGGCGACGGTCTGCGCGACCGGCATCGCGAACGCCACGATCGCGCGAAACTGGTTCCGGTCGAAAGCGGTATGGCCAAACCGCTGCATGAGATCAGCGAGATGCCCACGGCGGGTTTCATCGCGACGGGCGTAATCGTCGAACACCGTCGCCGGCACGTCGATCTGATCGGCGACAAAAGCGAGTATGGCACCCGGCGGTTTCTCACCGACCTCCAACACGCGCCCTGGCCAACGCATGTATAGCAACAGCATCGCGAACCCGAGCCGGCTTGAGGCTCCTCTACGTTCGCCGACAAGATCGAGATCCTCCCGGCTGAGGGTGAAGTGACGGGCGATCTCCCGTTCGTCAGTTGGGGGATCGTAATGCGGGGCGAGTGCCTCGCGTGTTAGCAACCGCCGCCTTGCCATGCGCTACGACCTTTCCCGCCCTGTCCGTCAGACGGTCCTCTGGCGGTCAGCATGAATATGTCCGTCAACTCTGGACCCGCGATGGCGATTCGGACAAGAATGCAAATCGATGGAAAAACGGACAGATCGGAACCGGTTGTGGCGCTGATCGGCTATGCGCGGGTTTCGACCGGCGACCAGAAGCTGTCGCTTCAGCATGACGCGCTGAACGCGGCCGGATGCGAGCGGATTTTCGACGACCACGCTTCCGGCGCGAAGACCGATCGGCCGGGGCTGGCCGAGGCATTGGCTTATCTGCGTGCCGGTGACACGCTGGTCGTGTGGAAGCTCGACCGGCTCGGTCGCTCGATGAGCCACCTGATCGAGAAGGTCGGCGAACTGGCCGCGCGCGGCGTCGGCTTCCGGTCGCTCACTGAGCAGATCGACACCACCACATCGGGCGGCATGCTGGTGTTCAACATCTTCGGCTCGCTCGCACAGTTCGAGCGCGACCTAATCCGTGAGCGTACCAACGCTGGATTGAAGGCTGCGCGGGAACGGGGGAGCCTTGGCGGTCGGCGTCCGGTCATCACGCCTGACAAATTGCGTAAGGCGCGCGATCATATTGCAGCAGGGCTGACCGTTCGCGAGGCTGCCACGCGCCTGAAAGTAGGGAAAACCGCCCTCTACAAGGCGCTCGATGGGGCCCCTGCCAAAGCCACAGCCTGACGTTCCGCCTTCGTTCGCCTCTAGCGTACGTAAATGTCACTTTCGTGCAATGACCCC
>JAEMRT010000024.1 GCA_016463225.1 Sphingopyxis sp.
CCCCAATGAGGTAGCAACCCCCACCCCGTCATTGCGAGCGAAGCGAAACAATCCAGAGCCTGCGTAAACTGCTCTAGATTGCTTCGCTTCGCTCGCAACGACGATTTTGTTCGGTTCGACCGAACTTATGCCGGAACCGTGCTTTCATCGAAGAACAGAACCTGCGAAATCGCCGCGCGTAGCGTCGCCGGCTGGTACGGCTTGGTGAGCAGGAACGCGGGCTCGGGGCGATCGCCGGTGAGCAGCCGTTCGGGGAAGGCGGTGATGAAGATGACCGGCACCCTGAGGGCAGTCAGGATTTCCTGCACCGCTTCGATCCCCGAGCTGTTGTCGGCGAGCTGGATGTCGGCGAGGACGAGTCCGGGCTGGTGTTTCTGCGCTTCTGCGACCGCCTCGCGGTGGGTGGTAGCGACCGCGACGACGTCGTGCCCCAGGTCGCGGACGATCATTTCGATGTCCATCGCGATAATCGGCTCGTCCTCGATGATCAGGATGCGCGCGCGGGTCTGGCGGTCGATCTCGCCGGTCGCCTCGGCGATCAGCGTTGCCACCGCATCGGCATCGCGGCCGATGATACGACCGGTGTCCTCGGCGCTGAAACCCTCGACCGCGGTCAGCAGCAGCGCCTGCCGTGCCAGCGACGGAATGCGGCGCAGACGCGCGTCGGCGATCGCGATGTCGGTCAGGTCGGCGGCGCCACCCGCCGCGGCCGCGTTTGCCATCAGCCCGAAATTGTCGTGGACCATGCGGTAAAGCTGAATTCGAAGGTCGTTGCCGGTATCGACCGCGCCGGGATTTGCGACCAGCGTTTCAAGCAAACGCGCAACCAGCGCATCGCCATTTTGCTGGCTTCCCGAAATCGCCCGACCATAGCGCCGCAGATACGGCAGATGCGGCGCGATCGCCTGACCCAATGACATATATTTCCCTCCAGAAACGAGACTTAACCCGCCGAAAAACCAGCAAATGCGGCCCAAAGCTGCGCTCGCCGACATAATTTCACTTCATGGGAACGATTTAGCCGCAAATTGGTTTCATGAGGAAGAACAAACGCGCCATTGCGGTTTGATAAATGCGCGGTTAGCAACAGTCCCCATGTTAAGCGGATGCCCCGATAATGTCATCTAGAACCGGTTCGCCACAGAGTGCGACGTCGGGGAAGGGCGCGGAAAAAAAACCTGCCGCCAAGGCGCAGGACGTCAATGGCGCTCTGCGCCGCGCGTATGAATCGACCGTCGATGAGACGATTCCCCAGTCCCTGCTGGATCTTCTCAGCAAGCTCGACTGACGTCAGCGCCGGTAGCGCGCGTCGAAATCGCTTTGAAAAGCTGCGAATTTTCCGGCCGCGATGGCGTCGCGCATCGCTTGCATCAGCGCCTGATAGAAATGCAGATTATGCTGCGTCATCAGCATCGCGCCGAGCATTTCGCCCGAGCGGACGAGGTGATGCAGATAGGCGCGCGACCAGGTCGTACACACCGGGCAATCGCATGACGCGTCGAGCGGCGCCTGATCCTCGGCGAATTTCGCATTGCGAATGTTGATCGGGCCGTCCCAGGTGAAAGCCTGCCCGTTGCGGCCCGAGCGCGTCGGCAGCACGCAATCGAACATGTCGACCCCGCGCGCGACCGCGCCGACGAGGTCGTCGGGTTTACCGACCCCCATCAGATAGCGCGGACGGTCGGCGGGCAGCTGCCCCGGCGCATAGTCGAGCACGCCAAACATCGCTGCCTGCCCCTCGCCCACCGCCAGCCCGCCGATTGCATAACCGTCGAAACCGATGTCGGTCAGCGCCGCGGCCGAGCGCGCGCGCAGTTTTTCGTCGAGCGATCCCTGCTGGATGCCGAACAGCGCCGAACGCGCCGCATGCTCGCCGCCCGCGTCGAACCCGGCGCGACTGCGTGCGGCCCAGCGCATCGAGCGGTCCATGCTCGCCTCGGCGCGCTTGGCATCCACGCCGTTCGGCGGGCATTCGTCGAACGCCATCACGATGTCGCTGCCGAGCAGGCGCTGAATTTCCATCGAGCGTTCGGGGGTCAGCATGTGGCGCGAGCCGTCGAGGTGGCTCTTGAACGCGACGCCCTCTTCGCTCTGCTTGGTCAGCGCCGACAGGCTCATCACCTGATAGCCGCCGCTGTCGGTCAGGATCGGGCGGTCCCAGCCCATGAAATTGTGCAGCCCGCCGAGCCGCGCCATACGCTCGGCGGTCGGGCGGAGCATCAGGTGATAGGTATTGCCCAGAATGATGTCGGCGCCGGTGGCGCGCACCTCGGCGGGGCGCATCGCCTTCACCGTCGCCGCGGTGCCGACCGGCATGAAGGCGGGGGTGCGGATTTCCCCGCGCTGCATGGCAATCGTGCCGGTACGCGCGGCGCCGTCGGTCGCGGCGATCGAAAAGGCGAATCTTGTCGTCATCGCGCGCGCCTATGCAGAGGAGCGCGCCAAAAGTCGAGCCGAGCGCCCTATTCCTTCTCATCCTCGCTCGAAGGCTCGTCGGCGGCCGCCTTGGCCTTTTCCTTCGGCTTTTCCTTTTCGAAGATGGCCAGCAGTTCCTTCTTCTTCGTCTCGGACAATCCCTCTTCGGCTTCGGGGAACATCTCGTCCTCCTCCTCCTCGATATGGTGGAGGTAGCGGTCTTTCATCGTGCGAAAACGGTTGAGCCAGCCGGTCGAGGCGAAGTCCATTTCATAGAGTTCGGTGAGAAGCTCATCGATTTCCTTGTGCTCGGACACGCTGTGCTGCGCGTCTTCGCGCAGATCGGGCTTGCCGAGCATCGTCGCATAGAGCGACATTTCTTCGGACGCCGCGTGCGCGGTGACCTCGACGCGGAACGCCTCGAACAGTTTTTCGCGTTCGCGGCTGTCGCCCTTGGTCTCGTCGATCTGGTCGAGCAGTTTGCGGTGGCGGTCGTGATCGGCCTTCAGCCGCGCAAAGATTTTGGTTTCAGTCATGTTCGTCTCCATCGTGGAGCAGAACGGACCATGGCGCGGACGGTTCCCGCGAGCAGGCTCAGGCGGCCTTCCAGTCGCTTGTCGTTGTGAACATCGGCAACGCCATCGCGGCGGTCGATTGCGTCGCCGCGGCGATCAAATAGGGAGAAACGCGGTGCCGGGTGCACAGCCCGCCATTGCCGTCGCTGACCATCGTCTGTTCGAACTCGATGCCCTGCTGGTGCTTCGTCGAACGGCGGACGGCCGCAGTGACGAGCTGGCCTTCGCCGAAATCGATGACGAACCGGGTGCCGATCGGCACGTCCAATATGCCCTCGATAAAAGCGCCCGTCGACGACAGGTTGCGGATGACGACATTGTAGCGGTGGTTGTCGTGGATCGCGCCGACGGTGCGGAACAGCGAGAAACGATCGTTCCGCTGGTGCGCCGGACCGGCAGGCTTGATTATCCACGACCCGGCCTCGGCATGGCCCAGCAACTCGTCATATGGCACCGGCTTGCTATAGACATATCCCTGGACGTGACTGACGTTGAGCTTGCGAATGAGATCGAGCTGATCGAGCGATTCTATTCCTTCCGCCGTCGTTTCCATTTCCAGCGCTTCGGCGAGCGCAACGATCGCCGCAATGATCGCGCTATTGCGCGATCCCGGTTCGGTCGCCCCACGCACAAAGCTCTGGTCGATCTTGATCTTGTCGAACGGCGCCGATTGCAAGTAGCCGAGCGACGAGTAGCCGGTACCAAAATCGTCGAGCGCAAGGCGGACGCCCAGCGCCTTGAGCGCCGTGAACATCCGATTGGTTTCGGTGGAATCGCCAAGAAAGACGCTTTCGGTAATTTCGAGTTCGAGCCGGTCGGGCGCGAGCCCGGTCGCCGCGAGCGCATTGGCAATCGTCCTGGGCAAATCCTCGTTCGCGAACTGGATCGGCGAAACATTGACCGCGACACGCATATCGCCCGGCCAGCGAACGGCATCTTCGCACGCCCTGCGCAGAACCCATTCGCCGATCGGCCAGATCAGATTGGCTTCTTCGGCAATCGGAATGAACACCGCGGGCGAAATCAGTCCGCGCTCGGGGTGAGTCCAGCGGACCAGCGCCTCGACGCCGGTCACCATGTTCGACTTGGCGTGCACGACCGGCTGGTAACTCAGCTCCAACTCGCCGCGCACCAGAGCATCGCGCAGGTCATCTTCAAGGGCGCGTCGGTACTCGGCAGCCTGATGCAGGTCGCTCGAATAAAAGCTGAAGCGGCCACGTCCGTTGCCCTTTGCCGCATAGAGCGCCAGATCGGCGTTGCGAACCAGATCATCGCTGCCCAGCCCATCAAACGGCGCAATCGCCACCCCCACCGAGGCACCGATGATGCAGCGGCTGCCTTCAACCGAATAGGGTTGCGACAGGCTGGCGATGATTTCGGCCGCCATGTCCCCCAGCTTGCCGCGATCTTCGATGTCAGGAAGGATGATCTGGAATTCGTCACCGCCCAGCCGGCTGACCATTTCCTTGTTGCCCACGATCTTGAGCAATCGTTCGGCAACCTGCTTGAGCAACGCATCGCCTGCGGGATGGCCGAGCGTGTCGTTGACCTGCTTGAACCGGTCGAGATCGAGCAGCATGATCGCGCAGCACCGTTGCTGGCGTGCAACGGTCGCCAGCGTGGTATCGAGCTTGTTCGAGATGTTGAAGCGGTTGGCGAGGCCGGTGAGTGAATCATAGAGCGCAAGCCGCGACGCATCCTCAGCCGATCGGCGCTGCGCGGTGACATCGACGCCGCTACCGCGATAGCCGGTGAACTTGCCACCGCCGTCGAGCTGCGGCCGCCCCGACACCGCCCACCAGCGATCGTCGCCCTCGAAGGCGCTGCGCAGCGGCAGTTCGTCAAACTTCGATTGTTTGGTGATCAGGAAGGGCAAGGTGCGCTGGCGTTCGCCATGACTGTCGACCGGCAGGAACAGCTCGGTGAAGATTGTCCCGAGCAATTCGCCGCTCGTCCGCCCCATCAGGCGCGCAACCGAATCGGTGATATAGGTCAGCCGCCCCCTGGCATCGGTCGACCAGAACCAGCCCTGCCCGCTTTCCTCGTAATTCTGGAGCAGGAGCAACGCCTCGCGGGTGTGCAGGTGCGGCGCGGTGTCGCCCCGCTGTTTGCCGATGCGTGATCCGATCATGCCGAAAAAGCCGCGCTGGCTTTCATCGGCACCGTCATCCCCCCGCTCGCCGGATTCGATCCGCGATGGCCCGTCCATTAAATCAATCTCTTGCTGGTCCCCACAATGCGACCGTTATGGGCGCAATGCCTTGCGATAATGTAAATAAACGGCAAGCCACGTCTGGGACACGTCTCGTCGCAACGCGGCTCCGGTAACCCTCCCTTAACTTCATGAGGGCGATTAAGGAGCGCGATGGCTATTCCGGCATATATCGAAAAAAACGGGCACGTGCGCAGCAAGCGGCAGAGCGTGCGACGCAAACTCCGTCTGCAACTGCAGGGCACCAGGCCAAGCGGCGCCGAGGTCGAGGTACTGGTGCACAATATTTCGGCGACGGGGCTGCTGCTCGAAGGCGAGCTGGCACTGGCGCCTGGCGAGTGGATCGACATTGCGCTGCCGCATGCGGGGGCGACCCGCGCCAAGGCGATCTGGACGAGCGGCCCGCTGTGCGGTTGCCAGTTCGACAACCCGATCTCTCCCGCAACACTCAGCGCCGCGCAGCTTCGCGCCGTGGTCGGCTCCGATGACAGCATAGCCCCTGTTCCCCATGTTTCCGCGTCCGAAAGCTTCGGCGTCCGCTTGCATCGGCTCCGCACGATCAGGCGATTGACGCAGGTTCAGATCGCCGCCGAACTCGGCGTCAGCGAGCAGTCGATCTCCGCTTGGGAGCAGGACAAGGCGCGGCCAAAGGTGGCGCGGATCAAGGTGCTTGCCGGCCTGCTGGGGGTTGAGATGACCGAGCTGCTGGGGATCGACGAACCGGAAAGCCTGAGCGACGTCGTCGCCCGCGCCAAGATGCAGGTTGCCGCCGCCGCCGCCGTCAGCGCCGATAACGTCAAGATTATCATCGAAATTTAGGCCACCCGCCGAACCTCGGCAAGCAAGCGCCTATGTGGGCCGACCCGGCAGCAGCAGGCTGGCGTCGCCATAGCTGTAAAAGCGGTAGCCGTTCGCAATCGCATGGGCATAGGCCGCCTGCATTGTGGCCAGTCCCATCAGCGCGCTGACCAGCATGAACAAGGTTGAGCGCGGCAGATGGAAATTGGTCATCAATCCGTCGATGGCCTTGAACCGATAACCGGGGGTGATGAAGATCGCGGTGTCGCCCGCAAACGCCGTGATCGTGCCGTCATCCTGCGCGGCGCTTTCAAGCAGGCGCAGGCTGGTCGTGCCGACCGCAATGACGCGGCCGCCGATGGCGCGCACGCCGTTCAGCCGTGCCGCAGTGTCGGCCTCGATCCGCCCCCATTCGGCGTGCATGACATGGTCTTCGGTGTCGTCGGCCTTGACCGGCAGGAAAGTGCCCGCACCGACGTGCAGCGTCAGCGTCTCGGTCGAGATCCCTGCCGCGGCCAGCGCAGCGAGCAGGCCCGGCGTGAAGTGCAATGCCGCCGTGGGCGCGGCGACTGCTCCATCTTCGCGCGCGAACATCGTCTGATAGTCGGACCGGTCCTCCTCGTCGGTGGCCCGCTTGCCCGCGATATAGGGCGGCAGCGGCATAGTTCCGGCGCGTTCGAGCAGGACTTCGACCGGCTCGTCGCCCGCGAAGGCGAGGATGAAGCTGCCGTCGGGCAGTCGCTCCTCGGCCAGCGCCGAAACCCCTGCGCCAAAATCGACCGTCTCGCCGATGCGCAGCCGTTTCGCGTTGCGGATGAAGGCCTGCCAACGGCGCAGGTCGATCCGCTTGTGCAGCGTCGCACCAATCTTCGCGTCTCCCCGCCGACCCTCTAACTGAGCAGGGATGACACGCGTGTCATTGAACACCAGACAGTCGCCGGGCCGCAGCCATGTCGGCAGGTCGCCGACCCCGGCATCGACCATCCCACCGCCGTCGACCACCAGCATCCGCGCCGCATCGCGCGGCCGCGCCGGGCGCAGCGCGATCCGGTCGTTCGGCAGGTCAAAATCAAAGGCGTCGACGCGCATGGAACTTCGCGCCGATGGTCGGCTTAACGGATCGGCGCGTTGAGCTGGTCGGCGGTGATTCCGGCAGCGGGCGCCGGCGCCGGCACAGCTTCGACCAATGCCGATGCCGGCGGCATGGGCTTGTTGTCAGCGGCGACCGACACCTGAACCATGCGTGACATCACCGCAGGCGGTTCGCCCTTCTGGATCGCGTCGACATATTGCATACCCGACACCACGCGCCCGAACGCGGTGTAGCGGTTGTCGAGCGCGAAGCGCGGCTGGAGCATGATGAAGAACTGGCTGTTGGCACTGTCCTCGCTTTCGGCACGCGCCATCGACAGCGTGCCGCGCAGGTGTGGGGTCACGTTGAATTCGGCCTTGAGATCAGGGAGCTGCGAGCCGCCCTGCCCGGTCGCGGTCGGGTCACCCGTCTGCGCCATAAAGCCGTCGATTACGCGGTGGAACTTGATCCCGTCATAAAAGCCCGCGCGAGTCAGCTGCTTCAGACGCTCGACATGGCCCGGAGCGACATTGGGATAGAGCTGGATCACCACCCGGCCGCCGGTCGAAAGATCGAGGTTGAGCATATATTCGGGATTGTTGATGTACTGGTCGGGGGTCATCGCCGGCGCCACCGGAATTGCCGCGGCGGCGGGAGCGGCCTCGGTCGCGGCAGGCGTTTCGACGGCGGGCGGGGTTTCGACCGGCGGCGCGGGCGCTTCCACAGGCGGCGCGGGCTGAACCGTCTCGGGCACCGGGTTGGGCGCCGGCGGCGCTTCCTGTGCGACGGCCGAGACCGCGAGACCGAACGCCATCGCCGTGATAATCATGGGGCGGAAAGAAAATGTCATGCTGGATCGGCCTCTGATGAAATAACTGGATTTGCGCCCCGACTGGCGCGCCCTAGCGGGAAAAAGCTGAACGCTCAATGATCGGTATCAGCGGTCGCCTTGCAGGAGCCCGCGCTCGGCGATGCGCGCCACGACGGCATCGCGCACCGAAGGCGTCACGAATTTATGGATGTCGCCGCCAAAGATCGCGATTTCCTTGACCAGCCGCGATGCGATCGGTTGCAGGCCGACGTCGGCCATCAGGAACACGGTCTCGATGCGGTCGTTGAGCTGCTGGTTCATCCCCGCCATCTGATATTCATATTCGAAGTCGGCAACCGCGCGCAGTCCGCGCACGATCATCCCGGCACCCTCGCGCTCGGCGAAATCCATCAACAGCGAGTTGAAACCGACGACGCGAATATCGCCGCCAAGCCCCGCGACCTCACTGCGAACCATCTCGATCCGCTCGTCATCCTCGAACAAGGGCGATTTCGTGATGTTCGTCGTCACCCCGATGACCAGGCGGTCGACCAGTTTCGCGCCGCGGCGGATGATATCCATATGGCCCAGCGTGATCGGGTCAAAGGTTCCGGGATAAACCCCAATGCGCATCAACGGTCCCTTTCCACCACATAGCGCGCGATGGCGCGGAGCAGCGTCGCCTCGTCGCCATAGCTCGCCAGATGCCCGATCGCCTGTTCGACCAAAGCCGTCGCCTGTTCGCGGGCGCGTTCGATTCCCATCAGCGTGACAAAGGTGCCCTTGCCCGCGGCCTCATCCTTGTGCAGCGCCTTGCCCGCCAGCGTCTCATCCCCCTCGACATCCATGATGTCGTCGGCGATCTGGAACGCGAGGCCGATGTCGCGCGCATAGGCGCGGAGCGCGGAGCGCCCCTCGGGCGGGATGCGCGCCAGGACCGCACCGGCCTCGACCGAAAAGGCGATCAGCGCCCCGGTCTTGAGCTGTTGCAGCCGCGTCACCGTCTGCAGGTCGAAGTTCGCCGTTTCGGCGGCAAGGTCCATCATTTGCCCGCCGGCCATGCCCGCCGGTCCCGCGGCGCGCGCCAGCTCGCAGCACAGTTCGCCGCGCACGAACGGATCGCTGCTGGTCGCCGGGTCGCACAGCCATTCGAACGCCAGCGCATGGAGCGAATCGCCCGCGAGCACCGCGGTCGCCTCGTCGAACGCTTTATGCACCGTCGGCTTGCCGCGGCGCAGATCATCGTCGTCCATGCACGGCAAATCGTCGTGGATCAGCGAATAGACATGCATCGCCTCAACCGCTGCGCCAACGCGCAGGCTCAGCCCGCGATCGACATGGAACAGGTCGCCCGCGGCGCGGACGAGCAGCGGGCGCAGCCGCTTACCGCCCGCGATCGCGGCGTGGCGCATCGCTTCGTAAAGCGGCGCGCGGGGATCTTTGGGGACCGGCAGCAGCTGATCGAACAGCGCGTCGATGCCCGCCATCACCTCGGCCTGGGTGCTCAGCAGCAACCGCGTTCCGCTCGAAATATCATCGCTCGCCGACGCCATGATCGCTCAGCTTTCGCCGAAGGGAATGGTTCCGGTCGGCCGCCCATCGGCGCCGAGGCTCACTTGCTCAATCCGCGCCTGCGCCGCGGCGAGCCGCGCCTCGCAATGTCCGCGCAGAGCGTGGCCGCGTTCATAGAGCGCGACCGATTCCTCCAGGCTGACATCGCCGCTTTCCAGCCGCCGGACGATCGTCTCGAGTTCGCCCATCGCGGCTTCGAACGAAAGCGCGGTGATAGCAGTGTCCGTGGCGGGCGCAGCAGCGGCGTCGGGGGTGTCCGTCATCGCCATGCTTTGGCCCTTTCGCCCCCCAATGGTCAAGTGCGGTCAAGCTTGACGTCGCACTACGCGCGCTTACGCTCGCGTCCGTGCCATCGGCCATGACAATCGTCGGTCGGTCGCCTCAGGAGCCTATCGATGACGCTGCAAGCCATCGCCGCCTACTTCGCCACTGCCGTCATCTTTGGCGTCCTCGACGCGCTGTGGCTGCGTACGATGGTGATCAAAATCTATCGCCCCGAAATCGGCGCGCTGCTGATGGACGGCTGGCGCCCCGCCCCGGCGCTGATCTTTTACGCGCTCTATATGCTGGGCATCCAGATTTTCGCGGTCGCGCCTGCACTCGCTGCAGGCAAATGGCAGGTCGCGGCGCAGTGGGGGGCGATGTTCGGCTTTTTTTGTTACATGACCTATGACCTCACCAACCATGCGACGATGAAGATCTGGTCGACCAAGGGGACGCTGCTCGACATCGCCTGGGGGACGCTGGCGACCGGATTTGCCGCCGGCGCCGCGGCGTGGCTGGTGCTGACCTTGCTGCCGCGCCCCGCTTAAAGCTGCTTCACTTTCAACAATCACGATTCCGCTTTTTGCAATTGCCGAGCGGCGCGCGGCCAATCATGCTGCATCGCACAAGAGAGAGGGGCGTAAAGGCAAGTTTTGTTCTGATAAACAAGGACTTGCACCATGAAAAAGATTGTTCTCCCCATTCTGGCGCTATTTGCCGCCGTTCCCGCCACCGCCCACGCCGAAGACGCCGCAACGCAGCGGTTCGAGCATAAGGGCAGCAGCTATAGCTATACGGTCACCCAGGTCGGCGACGTGCGCGTCATTAGCGGCGTCGAGGAACGCACCGGCAAGCCATTTACCCTGCGCGTCGGCCAGCACCGCGTCCGCGGTACCGTCGGATCGCAGCAGGTCAGCTTCCCGCTGCGCGACGTCGAGCCGCTGGCCAAGACTGCGACCACCCTCGCCTCGCGCTGACACCACCCCGACCACAGACCTCATGGTGCTTTTCGCATCATGGGGTCTGTTCGTTTTGCGCCTACATCGCTAAAGGCGCGCCATGACTCAGACCGCAACCGCGCCCGCCTCCGTCATCACCCCTCAGGTCGTTGCCGACCATGGCCTGTCGCCTGAGGAATATGAGCGCGTCCTGCACGCTATCGGGCGCGAGCCGAACCTGGTCGAACTCGGCATCTTCTCGGTCATGTGGTCCGAGCATTGCAGCTACAAAAGCTCGCGCCTCCACCTGAAGAAATTGCCGACCGAGGCGCCTTGGGTGATCTGCGGCCCCGGCGAGAATGCCGGCGTCATCGACATCGGCGAAGGCGAAGGCGGCAAGAAGCTCGCCGCGATCTTCAAGATGGAGAGCCACAACCACCCGTCCTACATCGAACCCTATCAGGGCGCGGCGACCGGCGTCGGCGGCATTCTCCGCGACGTCTTCACCATGGGCGCGCGCCCGGTCGCCAACCTCAATGCGCTGCGTTTCGGCCGCCCCGACCATCCGAAGATGAAGCATCTCGTCTCGGGCGTTGTCCACGGCATCGGCGGCTACGGCAATTGCGTCGGCGTCCCGACGGTCGGCGGCGAGGTCAATTTCCACAAGGCGTATGACGGCAACATCCTCGTCAACGCGATGACCGTCGGCATCGCCGAACAGGACAAGATCTTCTATTCAGCCGCATCGGGCGTCGGCAATCCGATCGTCTATGTCGGATCGAAGACCGGTCGCGACGGCATCCACGGCGCAACGATGGCGTCGGCCGACTTCGGCGAGGATGCCGAGGAAAAGCGCCCGACCGTGCAGGTCGGCGATCCCTTCACCGAAAAATTGCTGATCGAGGCGTGCCTCGAACTGATGGCGTCGGACGCGATCGTCGCGATTCAGGACATGGGCGCTGCGGGCCTGACCAGCTCGTCGGTCGAAATGGCGTCGAAGGGCGGCGTCGGCCTCCACCTCAAGATGGACGATGTGCCGCAGCGCGAAACCGGCATGACGGCGTATGAGATGATGCTGTCCGAATCGCAGGAACGCATGCTGATGGTGCTGAAGCCCGGCCGCGAGGATTTCGCCGCCGCGATCTTCCACAAATGGGAACTCGACTTCGCGGTCATCGGCACCGTCACCGACACCGGCCGCATGGTGCTCGAACATCATGGCGAGATCGTCTGCGACATCCCGCTCGCGCCGCTCGCCGACGATGCGCCACTCTATGACCGCCCGCACGTCCCGACCCCGAAGCAGGCCGAGCTGACCAACGTCCCCGAGACGAAGGACGTCGCGGCCGACCTCAAGACCTTGATGGGCACCCCCGACATCGCCAGCCGCCGCTGGATCTGGGAGCAGTATGACAGCCAGGTTGGCGCCGACACGGTGCAGACCGGCGGCGACGCCGCGCTCGTCCGCATCCACGGCACCAACCGCGCGCTCGCAATGTCGACCGACTGCACCCCGCGCTATTGCTACGCCGATCCCGTCGAGGGCGGCAAGCAGGCGGTCGCCGAAACCTGGCGCAACATCAGCGCGGTCGGCGCGACGCCGCTCGCGATCACCAACTGCCTGAACTTCGCCAACCCGCAGCGTCCCGAAATCATGGGCCAGATCGTCGGCTGCCTCGACGGCATGGCGCAGGCGTGCCGCGCGCTCGACTATCCGATCGTGTCGGGCAACGTCAGCCTCTATAACGAGTCCAAGGCGACCGGCGGCGGCAGCGCGATCCTGCCCACCCCCGCGATCGGCGGCGTCGGGGTCATCGAGGACTGGAACAAGGCCGTTGGCATCGGTTTCAAGCGCACCGGCGACATCGTGCTCGCAGTCGGCGAACGCGCGGGCCATCTCGGCCAGTCGATCTGGCTGCGCGAAATCCACGGCCGCGAAGAAGGCCCGCCGCCCGAGGTGAACCTCCGCTGCGAAAAGCGCACCGGTGATTTCATCCGTCACGCGATCAACGCCGGCTGGATCACCGCCTGCCACGACGTGTCCGACGGCGGCATCGCGGTCACGCTCGCCGAAATGGCGCTCAAGTCGAACATCGGCGTGCTCGTCAGCGAAGAACAGCCGTTCGGTGTCGCCGAGAGTTTCTTTGGTGAAGACCAAGGCCTCTATCTCGTCACCGTCTGCGATACCTGCCTCGCCGACTTCCTCGACGCCGCGGGCCGCGCCGACGTGCCGGTCGACCCCGTCGGCCGCACGATCAAGGACCGCATCGTCTTCGAACTGGAGGGCAGCGATCATCAGGTGACGCTCGCCGAACTGCGCGCAGCGCATGAGGGCTTTTTCCCGGCGCTGATGGGGGCTGACGCGGCGCTGGCGTAATATTCTCACCCCGTCATCCCGGCGAAGGCCGGGATCTCGCCGGTGATGCAATATGCAGCGATGAGATCCCGGCCTTCGCCGGGAGGACGGAGGTGTTAGCGCCATGACCATCTACATCGGCATCGGTGGCTGGACCTACGAGCCGTGGCGCGGCCCATTCTACCCAGCCGGTCTCGCGCAAAAGCGCGAACTCGAATATGCTGGCCAGCATCTGACCGGGATCGAAATCAACGGCACCTATTATGGCAGCCAGAAGCCAGAGAGCTTCGCCAATTGGGCCGCATCGGTCCCCGACGGCTTCAAATTCAGCGTCAAGGCGTCGCGCTTCACGACCAACCGCAAGATACTCGCGGAAGGCGCCGGGTCGATCGAGAAATTCCTGACGCAGGGGCTGACGCGGCTTGGCGACCGGCTCGGCCCGATCCACTGGCAGTTCATGGCGACGAAGAAATTCGACCGCGACGATTTCGCGGGCTTCCTCGACCTGTTGCCCGACAGTCAGGATGGCCTGCCACTTCGCCACGCGATCGAGGTCCGCGACGAAAGCTTCCGTGATCAGGTGTTCGTCGACATGGTGCGCGAGCGGAACATGGCGATCGTCTATGCCGACAGCGACGAATTCCCGTGCATCGACGAGCAGACCGCCGACTTCACCTACGCCCGCCTCCAGCGATCGCAGGAGAGTATCGAAACCGGTTATGACGCCAAGGCGCTCGACGGCTGGGCCAAGCAGGCCCGCGACTGGGCCAAGGGCGACCGCGATGCGTATCTCTTCTTTATCTCAGGCGCAAAGGTCCGCAACCCCGCAGCGGCACAGGCGCTGATCGCCAAGCTGAAAGGTTGACCGGCCGCTATTCGGACGAACGGTTCGGAAAGAAATTGCCGCGCGCGGACAAGATTGCGGCCCCCAGCCACGCCGCCCATGCCGCCTGGATCGAGTAAATCAGCACCGCGCCGGCAATTTTCATCGTCACCAGCCCGCCCAGCAGCAACACCGCTGGTATGCCCGCGGCGCCCCACGCCAGCGCCGCAGTCATGCGATGCCCGCTCCGCCAATAACCGACGCCCCAGAGCGCGTAAGCAATCGAGGTCAGCAGCACGCCCGCCGGAGCGAGCGCCTGATTGACCTCCCACAACGCCTGAAACAGCGCCGCATTTTCGGCGCGCGGAAAATGTTCCAGCGTCGCCGGCACGATAAAGCCATCGACCATCCCTGCGGCCATTCCGGCGATCATCGCCAAGGCAAAGGCGGGCGATCCAGCCACATCCCAGACGCCGCGCCGCGCCCGCACCAGCAGGGTAAATCCAATCGCCTGCGCCAGCATGAAGAGCAGGATTCCGCCATGAATCGTGCGCGCCAGCGTCGGCCCGTCGGCCTCCGTGGGGTGTTGCGCCAGCAGCAATACGGCCAGTGCGGTGCTGCCCGCCAGCAGCCACCCCGCAATACGCTCCTCATTTGACGCTGTATTCTCGCTTCTCATCGGTATCGCTTCCTGACATTGTGAATCTCCGCATCAAAGAGCGAGGAGCGTGCGCGGTGACAACCGACAATCAGGCCAAAATGTCCGGCAGGGGCGGCCTTTCAGCGCGCGAACGCATTGTCGCCGCTTTCAACGCGATGGTGCTCAGCCGGCGGCGCGAACCCTTTCCCGTTGGCGAAATCATTCGCCATGCCCGCGTTGCGCGCTCGACATTTTATGACCATTTCGGGAATGAATCGGCGCTGCGCCTGGCGGCCCTGTCCGGCATCATGGACAATATGGCCGATGCGCTGACCGGGCGTACAAATATGTCCGTCTTGTCGGGGGTGCTCGACCATTTTTGGGACCATCGCCAACAGGTTCGCCCCATCTTGCTGGGGCGCGAACGCGCGCGTATCGAAACGCTGCTGGCCGAAACGATTATGGCGCGCATCGATCAGGGCGAAGCGAACGACGCACAGGCACTCCGCCTATGCGCCGCCCAGATAAGCGCGGCGAGCTTTGCCGCCATCGACCTGTGGGTTGGCGGCAAAGTGTCGATCAGCGCCGAGCGATTGGCGCATCAACTGATCGGGACCGCCGCGGCTATCCACCGTGGTAGCGGTCTGGGCTGATCGGCTTCAGGCCGCTACCGCCTGCGACGCCAGGAAGTTATACGGATCGATGCCGCGGCTGCGATAGGCGCGATGCGCTTCGTGATACAGCGTCGGCTCGCCGATCCCCAACCGCGCGCGCGCCGCGTCGAGTGGCTCGGCGAGCAGGGCGCGGATGTCCTGTTCGATAATTGCCTGCGATGCCTTGCCATTTCGCTGGCCCTGGCGGATCGCGCCGAACACCGGCGCGTTCGCCTTCACGCCGCGCTTCACTTCATAACCACCCGCATAGGCGATGAAGAAATTGCCGTAATTGCCCGTCTGGCCATAGGTGAAACCAAGGACACATTGTTCGCCCAGCGCGTCGCGGCCATAACCGGTCAGGATGTGGAACAGGTCGTGCGTGTCGCGCAGGCGGTTGGCATACCATTGCACCTGATCGTCGAACCTGGGGCGGCCCATCTTGTCGGCTTCGGCAACCAGACCGGCCGCCGACAGGCCTTCGCGGCGCATGAAGGTGACATAGGCGTGGCCGACGCTGCCCTCGGGCAGTTTATCGATCCAGGCGTGATCGTCGAGCAGGTCGGGCAGATAAGGTTCGCTCGCCATCAACTGGCGGCCCTTGGCGCTTTCGACAAAGGCGCGGGCATCGTCCATGAACCCCTTGCGCGGCAGGCTTTCAAAGATGTGGAACACCTGTTCGGTGTCTTCCTTGTCCTTGATGAGCTTGCGGAAATGCGCAAGCGCCTTGAACGGGCGAAACGTCGGCATCTTGCGGTCGGGGTGGGAGAAGATGGTCGGGGTCATGGCTCTACTCGTCGAATCAGGTGATGTTGTTCAGATAGCACTACTGACATAGATGTCAATAGTGCGTTAATGGCCGGGACGAGAAAGCGCTCGACGCTGCCCGCCCCCCGGGATAGCCCTGCTGCTTGTCCAGAGGGGGGATAGACCGTGACCACAGCCCGATACGAAAGCCTCGACGCCATTCGCGGGGTCGCGGTGATGGGCATTTTGGCGATGAACATCGCCGCCTTCGCCCTCCCCTTTGCGGCCTATTCGAACCCCATCGCCGGGGGGCCGGTCAGCGGGACCGACCTCGGCACCTGGTTCTTCAATTTCGTGCTGATCGATTCCAAGATGCGCGGCATGTTTTCGATGTTGTTCGGGGCGAGCACCTTGCTGGTCATCGAAAGCGCGACGAGCGGTAACCGCAGCGCGGCGGGCGCGCATTATTCGCGCATGTTCTGGCTGGCCCTCTTCGGCCTCGTGCATTTCTACCTCATCTGGTTCGGCGACATCCTGTTCCTCTACGCGATGTGCGGCCTGCTGCTGTTTGCGTTCCGCAACCTGTCGGTAAAGGCGCTGACGATCTGGGCCATCGCGTTTTTCGTCGTCGGAATCGGTTTCCTGGCGCTCGGCTGGGCGACGATGGCGCTGACCGAAGCGGGCAAGATGCCCGCAGAGATGGCGTCGGAAATGAACGCCGGCCTCGCCGAAATGAATGCCGAGATGGGCCCCAATGCCGCAAGCTATGCCAAGGAAATGGGGATCTATCTGGGCGGTTACGCCAGCATCGTCGCGCACCGCACCGGGGAAATGCTCACCGAGCCTTTTGTCATGGTGCTGATGTTCCTGTGGGAAACGATGGGCCTGATGCTGGTCGGCATGGCGCTGTTCAAATCGCGCATGCTGACCGGCGACTGGGAGCCTGCGCGCTATCGCAAATGGGCGCTACGCTGTTTCCTGATCGCGGTGCCGCCGCTGGTGGCGCTCGCTGCTTATCAGATGCGCAGCGGATTCAGCGCAGTGTCGACATTCGGCGCTTCGCTGTCGCTGTCGGCGCCGTTCGACGTGGTGATGACGATCGGCTGGGCGGCGCTGATCATGTGGCTGATCAAGGTGAAGGCGAGCGACGCGATGCGCGCGCGCCTCGCCGCAACGGGCCGGATGGCATTCACCAATTACCTCGTCACCTCAATCGTCATGACGACCATTTTCTACGGCTATGGACTGGGACTGTTCGGCGGCGTCGGGCGCACCGCGCTCTACCTGTTCTGCTTTGGCACGTGGACGGCGATGCTGCTGTGGTCGAAACCCTGGCTCGAACGCTTCCAATATGGGCCGCTCGAATGGCTGTGGCGCAGCCTGTCGCGCTGGCAGATTCAGCCGATGCGGAAAGCGTCGCCCGCTCAGTAACCGACGGCGCGGCCGAACCCGGCCGGGCGGCGCTGGACGAGCGGATTGGCTTCGCGCTCGAGTGCGCCCAGCGTTTCTTCGAACAGCCGCCGCAGCTCGACGACGCGGGGAAGATATTCTTCGGGGCTGATCTGGCTTTCGACGCAGTGGCGCCCGAACATCTCAATGTCTTCGGCGACCGCACCGAGTTTTTCGCCGCCGAACTGGCGCGCTTCGCTTTTCAGCGTGTGGGCCGGCATAACGAGGCCGCGCGCGTCGCGGGCGCGCATCGCCTCTTCGATCGCCGCCACCGATTTGGTGCCGTCTTCGCGAAAATAGCCCAAAATCCGCACAAACGCGGCGCCCAGCTGGGTGCGCGTGGCCCGGAATTCATCCCAATCGACCAGGATTTCGTCCAATGTAATGTCCCTTGGTGTGCAAAGTCGGTCGTGGTCCCGCCCGACACATGCCCAAGTTCGGTAAAAAAGACGTTACGACGCGAGGCGCTTGTCAGAAAAGCCGCCCCAATTTGGGTCAGCGGCGCACGCGCCAGCGGCCTGCGTCATCCGCCGCGGTTTCAGCCTCGACCAACCAGCCATGTTCGGTGGCAAGCGCCGCAACTTCGCGCCCCGCCTGCGGATCGTCGGCGATCAGCAGCACATCGGCGGCGGCGCGCATAGCGCGCGCCAGCCTCAGCGCGGGCCAGGGGCAGCGCATCCCGCGTGCGTCGACGACCAGCGCCGACCCCTCATTCGTCATAGGGATTGCGCGAATTGCGGAAATTGAGCCGCACCGGCACACCCTGGAACCCCAGTTCCTTGCGCATGCCGTTGACCAGATAGCGCTCATAGCTGCCCGGCAACGAGTCCGTCCGCGTCCCGAACACGACAAAGGTCGGCGGCCGGGTGCGCGCCTGGGTGATATAGCGCAGCTTGATCCGCTTGCCGCCGGGCGCGGGCGGCGGATTGGCATCGACCGCGCGTTCGAACCAGCGATTGAGCGCCGAGGTCGAAACGCGGTTGGTCCAGATCGCGCGCTGTTCGAACGCGACGCGGACCAGCGTGTCGATCCCCTTGCCGGTCGCGCCCGAAATGGTCAGCACCGGCACGCCCTTGACCTGGCTCAGCCCGTCCTCGAGCGCGCCGCGAACGCCGTTGAACAGCGACGACGGCTCCTCGGCCACATCCCATTTGTTGAGCGCGACGACCAGCGCGCGGCCTTCCTGCAATACGCGGTCGGCGATGTGCAGATCCTGCGATTCCAGCCCCTTGGTCGCGTCGAGCAGGAGCACAACGACTTCGGCAAAATCGACCGCGTGGAGCGCGTCGGCGACCGACATTTTCTCCAGCTTGTCCTGCACCTTGGCGCGTTTGCGCATGCCCGCGGTGTCGAACAGCTGGATTTCATGGACCTCGCCGTCGTCTTCCCATTTCCAGTCGACACGGATCGAATCGCGGGTAATCCCGGCCTCGGGCCCGGTGATCAGTCGATCCTCTCCGATCATGCGGTTGATCAGCGTCGATTTGCCCGCGTTCGGACGGCCGACGATTGCCAGCTTCATCGGACCGAGCGGGGCGTCCTCATCGTCGGAAGCGGCGGCCACTTCCTTTTCGATCTCATCGAACGGCTCGACGATCGGGCGCAGCAGGTCAAACAGGTCGACCATGCCGTCGCCATGTTCGGCGCTCAGTGCGACCGGATTGTCGAAGCCGAGCGAATAGGATTCCATCAGGCCGTTTTCGCCCTGTTTGCCCTCAGCCTTGTTCACCACCAGGATGATCGGCGTATCCTCGCTACGCAGCCAGCGCGCGATTTCCTCGTCGAGCGGGACGACCCCGGCGCGGCCATCGATCATGAACAGCGCGGCATCGGCCTCGCGCACCGCCTTTTCGGTCTGGACGCGCATCCGCCCGGGCAAGGTCGCGGCGTCCTGATCCTCGAAGCCCGCCGTGTCGACGATACGAAACTCCAGCCCGAGCAGGTTGGCGTCGCCTTCGCGCCGGTCGCGCGTCACCCCGGGCTGGTCATCGACCAGCGCCAGCCGCTTGCCGACCAGCCGGTTGAACAGCGTCGATTTGCCCACATTCGGGCGGCCAACAATGGCTATCGTCGCGAATCGCGACATGTCACTTAATCCCTGTATCTATCCGGGCCGCCCCGGCCCGGACGCTTGTCAGCGCCAGGCCGTGATCTGCCCGTCGTCTGCCAAAATATACAAAATATTGTTCGCCACCACCGGCGCCTGCGACAGCGGCGATTTGAACTCGGTCGATCCGAGCAGCGAACCGTCGGTCGGCGAATATTCCGCCAGGACCCCCTCGCTGTTGACCGCGATCAGGCGGCCGCCCGCGAGAATCGGTCCGGTCCAGCGGATCGGATCCTTCTTCTTCTTTTCGGTTTCGACGCGGAAGCGCGCGAGTTGCTGAAGCCAGCGCACCTTGCCCGACGTGCGCGCGACGCACAGCAGCTTGCCGTCGTCAGTCATCGCATAGACCCATTCGCCAACCACATAGGGCGTCGAGATGCCCGCGATCGAGATTTCCCAGGTACGCTGACCGGTGAGCAGTTCATAGCTCGCCATGCGGCCACCCTGACCCAGCGCGAAAACGCGGCCATTGTCGACCACGGGATCGGCATCGACGTCGGTCAAAGTCGACACCGACAGCGCCATCGATGTGCGCGCCAGCGCGTCTTCCCACAGGTCACGGCCGTTTTCGTACCGATAGGCCTGAACCTCGCCCGACGAGAAGCCTGCGACGATCGTCCCCTGCCCCGCCGCGGGCGACGCCGCCCCGAACACGCTGCCGGGTTCGAGCGACGCGGTCGCCTGCCACAGCACCCCGCCATTCGCGGCATTGAGCGCGATGATCTGATTGTCCTGGCTGATCACATAGACACCGCCAAAGGCAATCGTCGGCGCGCCGCGCAGCGGCCCCGCGGGCTTCACTTTCCAGATCACCGATCCGTCGGCGACGTTCAGCGCCGCGACATCGCCCGCGCCGCTGGTCGCATAGACGACATTGCCGTCAACCCCTGCGCCGCCGCCGAACAGCGAATCCTTGAAATCCTTGCCGGTGCTGCCGATCGCGGTGCGCCACAGCGGTGCGCCGGTATCAGCGGCGAGCGCGGTGACGACCGCTTCGGTATCGACCGCGAACAGGCGGTTGTCGGCAATCACCGGCGACGCGGCGAGCCGCTGCTTGTTGGTGCTGCCAGCGATATTGGCCTGCCACAGCTTGCTACGCGTCGCACCCAGCGCCGGATGGCCCATCGATTTCGAGGCATTGCCGCCCGACTGCGCCCAGGCGGCGTTGACCGCCGGTTCGGGCAGCACGACGGCAATTGCCGCGGTGGCCGGATCGACCTTGATGCTGCTGTCGTTCGACAGGATCGACACGCGATCGCCGACCGTTGGCGTCTTCGGGCCGCCGTCGCCCTTAAGCACGCCGCAACCTGCAAGCGGCAGCGCGAGCAGCGCCGCAAAAATTCCGAAATGCGTTTTGCGCATATTATTTGGCTTCCTCAACTGGGGCGGCTGCCGCTGCTTTCGGCGCGGCATTGCCTTTTTGGTCCTTCGCGGCGCTTTCGGCCGCGCGATCGGTAACGGCATCGACGCCGAGCATGCCTGCCATCTGCACCGAGCGCGATTGCAGCGACTTGGCGACCCCGGGCGACTTGGCGATGCGGCCATAAAGCGCGCCGGCCTGGTCATATTGGCCAAGCTGATAATGCGCGGTTGCCGACAGTTCGGCGGCGCTGGCGAACCAGCTCGATACCGGATCCTTGGCATCGACCAGCGGCTTCATGCGCGCGATCACCGCCGCGGGTTTCAGGCTGTCATATTCGAACGCGGTCTGGCGGATCAGCGCCAGATCGCGCAGCGCTTGATCGAGCTTGGGATCGGCGGCGACTTTCGCCATCAGCGCGGCGGCGGCTTTCAGGTCGCCACCTTGCGCCTTGATATTCGCCTGCTGCATCATCGCGACCGCGCGATAGGCAGGCTCGCCGCTGGCAGCGATCTTCTCAAGTTCGGTCGCGGCGGCGCGCGGCTGGTTCGTTGAGAGTTTTTCGAACGACGCAATCAGTTCCTCGGCCTGTTCGCCGCGCGCAACATCCTGACGATGGCTCCCGTACAGATAGCCACCGAACGCCAGCACGGCGGCCAGCACGCCGCCGATGATCCAGCGGCCATAGCGCTGCATGATCGTATCGAGCCGGTCCTTGCGGACGGCTTCGTCGACTTCCTGCAACAGCGCGGCATCGTTGGTCGGGCTCAGGGCCAATCAAACCTCCATTTAACATTCAGGGCTTTGGGCATAGATCCCGCCGCGGCTTCCTTAGCGACGGCGCAGAAAAAGGCCAAGCGATTCACTCGGCCTCGATCGGTGCCGCACGCCGGGTCAGCCTGCGTAGATCTGATCGACAGTCGGGAATGAACGAGACCTGACCTGTTCGGCATATTCCTTGACCGCGCCGGTGACGACATCGGCCATATCGCCGTAGCGTTTCACAAACTTAGGAACACGCTCGAACATGCCCAGCATGTCTTCGGTGACCAGCACCTGCCCGTCGCATTGCGCCGACGCACCGATGCCGATGGTCGGACAGGCGACCTTGTTGGTCACTTCGATCGCGATCGATTCGAGTACGCCCTCGATCACCAGCGAAAAAGCGCCGGCCTGCGCGACCGCCACCGAATCCTCGACGATCGACCGTGCCTCTTCCTCGCTCTTGCCGCGGACGCCATAGCCGCCGAGGATGTTCACCGCCTGCGGCGTCAGCCCGACATGCCCCATCACCGGGATGCCGCGCTGGGTCAGAAATTCGATCGTCGGCGCGAGCGCGCGGCCGCCCTCCAGCTTCACCGCCGCGGCGCCGGTTTCCTTGAGCAGATGCGCGGCGTTGGTGAACGCCTGTTCGGGGCTCGCTTCATAGCTGCCGAACGGCATGTCGACGATGACCGCGGCATGATAGCTGCCGCGCACCACCGCCGCGCCGTGCAGCGCCATCATCTCCATCGTCACCCCGACCGTATGCGGCAGGCCGTAAATCACCTGCCCCAGCGAATCGCCGACGAGCAGCATGTCGCAATGCGGGTCGAGCAGCTGCGCCATGCGGACGGTGTAGGCGGTCAGCATCACGATCGGCTCGCCGCCCTTGCGCTGGCGGATGCGCGGCACCGTCAGGCGCTTCATCGGCTGCGGCGTCGGGTTCGCGCGGCTGGTTGAGGTGTCGAAGGTGAGCGTTTTGGGCAGGGTGGACATAGGGCGCGGGCTTAGCGGCTTATGCTGCGGTGCGAAAGCGGCAAAGCCCGCGTATGTTATCTATGATTGACTCAATGTTAAAAATAATCGACATTACGTTCGAATCCTATGACATGGAGTTCGATATGACGTTTCGCGAGAAGATTCACTGGGTAGCTTTCGTCACCATGTTGCTCGCCTTTGGCTGGTACTTCCTGGCCTTTCCGTGGCGCGACTCTGCTTCGCCGGCGGCGCTGTGGACCGCGGGCGGGATGCTGATCCCGCTGACGCTGGGGATCATCGTCGCGATGACGGTGGCCACCGCCTTTCTGGCGATCCGCAACCGCGGCGAAGTTCATATCGCCGAGGACGAGCGCGACCGGGCGATCCACTGGCGCGGAACGCATCTCGCCTATTACCCGATGGTGGTCGGCACCTGGACATGCATCGGGCTGATCTTCACCGGCGCGGCGCCCGCCATCCTGCTCAACCTGCTGCTGGCGATGGTCGTGGTGTCCGAACTGCTGCGGATCGGATCGCAGATCTGGCTCTATCGGCGGGGCTGATGTCGCGCCCGCCAATTAGAAAGCGAAAGAACGATCATCATGGCTAGGCTGCCCTTCTCCAACGACATCCGCACGTTGCGTTTTCTGGCGGGCGAAATGACGCAGGGCGAGCTTGGCGAACGCGTCGGCGTGACGCGGCAGACGATCGCCGCGATCGAGCAGGGCAAATATTCCCCGTCGCTCGAGGCTGCGTTCCGCATAGCGCGCGTATTCGACAAACCGCTCGAAGCGGTGTTCCAATGGGAGACCGGCACGGGTTAAGACAGCGCGGCCGCGCGGCCCGACCCACGCCCCTCCCCGGGGGCGTCGGGTCGGGTTTTTGCGCTTATCGCCCTGCCGGCTTCCTGACCACCACCGCCGCCTCGCGCGGGTTGTCGCTGAACAGTCCGTCGATGCCGGTGCGCAAATAGGCTGCGATCTCGGCGGCCAAGTCGCCATGGCCAGCCGGGTTCACCCCACCCTTGTCGCCGAGCGGCAGGAAGTAATTTTCGCGTCGGAACGTCCACGGATGCACTTTCAGTCCCGCGCCGTGGGCGTCGCGCACTAGATTGGTCGGTTCGGCGAGCGATCCGAGTGCGCCGCGCGGGATCACCATCGCCTTGTTCGGGCCGATCCCGTCGGCATAGGATGCGATGGTTTTCAGGCCCGCGGGTGACGCCATGGCGGCATAGCTGGTTTCGGGCCTGTCGGGCGGTCCGCCTTCGCTGTCCATCAACTGGATCAGCGGCAGGTCGCTCTTGGCGCGCAGGTCCATCAGGTTGCGCACTTCGAAGCTCTGGATAAAGACCGGCGCCTTGCGGCCCCGGTAGCCGAAGCGGTCGAGCAGTGCGAGCAGCGGCGCTTCGTGCGGCAGGCCGATCGACGTAAAATAGCTCGGGTGCTTGGTTTCGGGATAGACGCCAATGGGCTTGTCGCGCCCCCGGTTTACCTCGGCCAGCAGCGTCAGGATTTCCTCGAAGGTCGGAATATCGAACTGGCCATCATATTCGGTCGAGCGCAGCTTCGGCAGCCGCTCGCGCGCGCGCAGCGTCTTCAATTCGGCGAGCGTGAAATCTTCGGTGAACCAGCCGGTCACCTTGCTGCCGTCGATCGTCTTGGTCGTTTTGCGATCGGCGAATTCGGGGCGATCGGCGACGTCGGTGGTCTCCGAAATCTCATTCTCGTGCCGCGCCACCAGCACGCCGTCCCTGGTCAGCACCAGGTCGGGCTCGATAAAATCGGCGCCCTGCGCGATCGCGAGCCGGTACGCGGCAATCGTATGCTCGGGGCGCTCGCCCGACGCGCCGCGATGCGCGATGACGATCGGCGGCTGGCCATCGAGGGTCGATTGCGCGGTCACCGGATCAGCCGAACAACCGGCGAGCAGCGTCAGGGCCAGCGAGGCCGCGATCCACCGGATCATGCCGCAAAACGCGCCTGCCAGTCGGCAACCGAAAAACCGACACTGATTCCGTCGGCGGTTTCGACGACCGGGCGGCGGATCATCGCGGGTTGGTCGAGCATCAGCGCCTTGACCGATGCCGCGTCGAGGCCCTCCTTCCGCGCGTCGGGGAGTTTGCGAAAGGTCGTACCGCTTTTGTTGAGCAGCTCGTCCCAGCCCAGCGCGTCGATCCAGCTTTGCAGCCGCGCCGCGTCAAGCCCATCCTTGCGCACGTCATGAAAGCGGTAGGCGACGCCCTGATCGTCGAGCCAGCGCCGCGCCTTTTTCACCGTATCGCAATTCGAAATGCCGTAGAGAATCATTGTCATGGCAGCGGGATTAGCAGGCAGCGATGACAAGTTCGAGGCTTCGCGGCCGTAAACATGATCAAGCGATCGGCGGCCGGTCGGCCAGCCGCGTGTTCGCACTCGCCAGTTTGCCCCGCAGCGCCCGTGCAAAGCCTTCGTGTAGCGCGCTGGCGATGCCCGGGTTGGCCGCCAGATAGGCGCGCAGCGCCGCCGCCGGGACGAACCACAGCCGCGCATTGCTGCCGAGCAATACGGTGCCCGTCGCGTGGGTACCGTCAAGGACGGTCGCCTCGCCAATCAGCGCGCCGTCGGCCAGTTTGCCGACTTCGGCGCCGTCACGCTGGATCGCTGCCTGCCCCTCGGCGAGATAGAAAAGGCTGGGCGCCGCCTGATTTTCCCGGATCAATATCTCGCCGCGGCGCGCCGAAATCCAGTGCCCCTGATCGATCAGCCCGCGCGCCGCGACCGGGTTGAGCCCGCTGAAATGCTCGCGCCGCAGCGCCTCTTCTTCCGCCGAAAAGCTGACCTTTCGCTCGCGCAGCCACAATCGCGCCAGGATGCCAAGGTTGACGACCAGGATCGCCAACACGAGCATGCCATAGCCGACATCGGGTTCGCGAAACAAAACCAGCGGCACCGCCACCAGCGCCGCCGCGGCCAGCCCGATCCGGACATAGTCGATGCGCACGACAAAGCTGGTCGCCAGCAGCAACAGCAATGCCCCATATACAAACCATGCGGACTCGAAATTCGCCATAGCCAATCGCTTCGCGTGGAGACCCGAAATCAGGTCGCTGGATGTATAACGTCGCCGATAGCCAGACGCCTTGGATGCACAGGTTGCATTCCAAAACCCTGAAACAAACTATCAGTTTTTGCCCCCCAAGAAAAGCATAGGTGCGCAAATGTCACGATAATGCTAATTTTATCGTCCGCAGGATGGGGCGCATTGCGTCCCACCGACATTCGCGCCATGGCGGCGCCCGGTTTGAACAGTGAAGACACAGGCAGATGACGAAAAATTGGCAACCGCATAGCTGGCGCTCGCACGACGCCCGTCAGCTGCCCACCTATCGCGACGCCGATGCGCTCGCGGCGGCTGAACGCGAGCTCAGCAATTATCCGCCGCTGGTCTTTGCCGGCGAGGCGCGCGACCTGACCGCCGACCTTGGCCGCGTTGCCGAGGGCAAGGCGTTTCTGCTTCAGGGCGGCGACTGCGCCGAAAGCTTTGCCGAATTTCATCCGAACAACATTCGCGACACCTTCCGCGTCCTGCTCCAGATGGCGGTGGTGTTGACGTTTGCGTCGAAAATGCCGGTGGTGAAGCTCGGCCGCATGGCGGGCCAGTTCGCCAAGCCGCGCTCGGCCGACATGGAGGACATCGACGGCGTGTCGCTGCCGAGCTATCGCGGCGACATCATCAACGACATCGCATTCGAAGAGGTTGGTCGCGAGCCCGATCCGCAGCGCATGGTCAAGGCGTATAACCAGTCGGCGGCGACGCTGAACCTGCTGCGCGCCTTCGCGAACGGCGGCTATGCGAACCTGCGTCAGGTCAACGCATGGACGCACGACTTCATGGACCGCAGCCCTTGGGCGAAGAAATATCAAGAGACCGCGGCAAGGATTTCCGAAGCGCTGGCGTTCATGGAAGCCTGCGGCGTGACCCCCGAAACGGTGCCGCAGATCAAGGGCACCAGCTTCTACACCAGCCACGAGGCGCTGCTGCTTCCTTATGAGCAGGCGCTGACGCGGCAGGACAGCCTCACCGGCGGCTGGTACGACACCTCGGGCCATTTCCTGTGGGTCGGCGATCGCACCCGCTTCGAGGGGTCGGCGCATATCGAATATCTGCGCGGGATCGGCAATCCGGTCGGCATGAAATGTGGGCCGAGCCTTGAGCCCGACGTGCTGCTGCGCCTGCTCGACACGCTCAACCCGAACCATGTGTCGGGGCGGATGACGCTCATCACGCGTTACGGCCATGACAAGATCGAAGCGCATCTGCCCAAGCTGGTGCGCGCGGTCAAGGAATCGGGGCATCCCGTCGTCTGGTCATGCGATCCGATGCACGGCAACGTCATCAAGACCAACAACGGGTACAAGACGCGACCGTTCGAACGCATCCTCGCCGAAGTGCGCGGCTTCTTTGCCGTGCACCGCGCCGAGGGCACGCATGGCGGCGGCATCCATATCGAGATGACCGGCCAGAACGTCACCGAATGCACCGGCGGCGCGATGGACGTGACGCAGATGGATCTGGCTGATCGGTATCACACGCACTGCGATCCGCGGTTGAACGCCGGGCAGTCGCTGGAGCTGGCGTTCCTGCTGGCCGAAATGCTCAATCAGGAAATGACCGAGCGGGCCAAGCAAGCGGCTTAAGCCGCCCGCCAATCGAAATGGCGTCGCCCCCGCGAAGGCGGGGGCCGCTGGCAGTCCGGTCAGGCATTGGTATGTAAACCGATTACGGCCCCCGCCTTCGCGGGGGCGACGGGATAACTACTTCCCCGGCCACGCCTTCACATCGGCAAACGCCCGGCCCAACGCTACATGCAGATCGGCATCTTCCGCCGCGCCGCCGAGCGGGATCTTGTCGTTGAAATTGTCGTTCGGGCCGTGATAATCGCTGCTCAAAAAGGCCTCCAACAGCGGCATGTCCGAAAAACTGCCGCCGACCATCAGCGACGTCACGCCCTTGGCACCGAGCGCCCAGCCGTCCTGCCGCTGAATAAACGCATCGGCCTCGCCATCCTCGTCGAGCTTGCGGCCAAGCTTGGTCGCGGCGGCGCGCACCACCGCGTCATAGGCGGGCTTGCCGCGGCCGATCGTGGCGACGGGCGTGCCGCGAGGGGAAATCGCGATGGTGTCCACATTGAGCGCGACAGTGATGTCGGCGAGCGGCACCACCGGATGGTCGGCGAAATAATGCGCGCCGAGCAGGCCCTTTTCTTCCGCTGTCGTCGCGAGGAAGTAGATGTCGCGATCAGGGCGCTGGCCCGACGCCAGCCGCTTGGCGACCTCAATCAGCACCGCGATGCCGCTCGCATTGTCGACCGCGCCGTTGCAGATGCGGTCGACCTCGCCGTCCTTGCCGCAGATGCCAAGGTGATCCCAATGGCCCAGGAACAGCACCGCTTTGCCGTCGGGCTTGGCGCCGGGGAGCTTCGCGATGACATTGTTGCTGGCGAACGGACGGAGCGCCGATTGGGTGGCAAGATCGGCAGTCACCGGCAGCGCGATGCCCTTGTAGTCGGGTGATTTCGCCGCTTCGCGCGCTGCTGCGCCGTCCTGCCCTGCCTTTTTGAGCAGCGCGTCGGCGGCCTCGAGCGACAGGAATCCGCTCACCGGCGCCCCGGGCTTAGCGCTCGCGAGCCGCACCGCCGTGCTACCCGCACTGTCGCGCAGCTGCGCCCACGGCACCGCGTCGGTCGCGATCACCAGCACCGCCGCGGCGCCCGCATCGGCGAGCATCTGGCGCCGCTCGCGATAGCGCGGCAGCTTGTCGCCGAACGGCGCATTGTCGAATAACATGATCGCCAGCTTGCCGGTGACGTCGGCATTGACCTTCCCCGCGCCATCGACGCCGTAACCGACAAAGACCGCGGGGACATCGGTCAGCGACATCGATGCGTCGCGCCCCGTCAGAATGATGCCGTCATCCTCGATAGCGAAATCGCGGCCATGCACCTTGAACTTGCCGGTACCGCCAACGGCGCGACTCTCGACAAACGGGATCGGCTGCAACCATGGCGTCGTGCTGCCCGGTACCGCTTCGAGTCCCGCCTTGGCCCATTCGCCGACGATATAGGCGATGGTACGATCCTCACCGTCGGTTCCCGGCGCGCGTCCTTCGAACGCGTCGTCGGCGAGCACTTTGATGTGGGCGGCGAGTTGGGCCTCCGTAACCGGCGCGTCAGCTTTGGCGGGCGCTGCCGAAGCGGCAGAAGGGAGGCCGGCGATGAGGGCGACGGCCGCGATGGCAGTGTGGAAACGGATGATCTTCATGGGGCCGCCGCATGGCATTTCCGCCCCGGTCAGGCAAGGCGCGTTCGTCGAACGACGAATGGCATCGCACACTGCTCTCTTTTCTCCGTCATCCCGGCGGAGGCCGGGATCTCAACCTCGCGCCCCAACGTACCGGTGAGATCCCGGCCTTCGCCGGGATGACGATGATTGAGGGATTGGGATGACGATGATTTAAGTATTAGGTTGCCGCCCGCGCCAGCAGCGCGCGCGCCGCCGCAACGTGCATATCCTCGATCATTCGCCCGTCGTGGCGTTGCGCCCCGCCCGTCGCTGCGGCGACGAGCGCCTCGGCGGCGGCGATCTCGCGCGCCGACGGGGCAAAGGCGGCGTTGCACGGATCGACCTGCGAGGGATGGATCAGCGACTTGCCGTCGAAACCGAGCCGCCGGCCCTCGGCCGCCTCGGCGGCGAACCCGGCGGCGTCGTCGATTGCATTGTAAACGCCGTCGAACCCCCAGACGCCGCCCGCGCGCGCCGCGAGTACGATCGCCTGGATCGCGTGGCTCATTGCGCTGCGATCCATGCCGTCCGGCAGCTTCAATTCATGCGCCAGATCGTTGAGCCCTGCGATCAACCCAGCCACCGCGGGGTCGGTCGCGATGTCGCGCGCTGCATAGATGGCCGTCGGGGTTTCGATCATCGCCAGCACCGGCAGGCCCAGCCCGCGCACCGGACCCAGATCGGCAGGCGCATCCACCTTGGGCAGCACCACCGCATCAAGCGTCAGGTCGGCCAGCGCGTCGATGTCCGCCGCCTGCTCCGCCGTTCCGGTCGCATTGATCCGCACCGCGACGCGCTTGCCGGGAAAGCCCGCCGTCACCGCGGCGCGCATCGCGGCGCGCGCTTCGTCCTTACGATCCGCGGGCACCGCATCCTCCAGATCGATGATCAGCATGTCAGCGGCAAGGCCCGACGCCTTTTCGAGCGCGCGGGCATTGGAACCGGGAACATAGAGCAGCGAGCGCGGAGCAGATTCACGGTGAGTCATGCGCTTTTGTCTGGCGCAAGGCGGCCATTCTCGCAATAAAGGAGTGAGGCCTCACGGTCAGGTTCGCAGAGGGGATTTTCGATGGACTATTGGTTTCCGATCGCACTCGTCGTGCTGGCGGCGGTGTTCCTGCTGTGGGCGCTGACCCCGGTTCGTCAGGGTTTCAGCTACACGATCGAACGCTTCGGCCGCTACACGCACACGGCGCAGCCGGGGCTGAACTTCATCATGCCGATCTTCGATCGCGTCGGCCGCAAGGTCAATATGATGGAGCAGGTTCTCGACATTCCCGGCCAGGAAATCATCACCAAGGACAATGCGATGGTCGCGGTCGACGGCGTCGTCTTCTTTCAGGTGCTCGACGCTGCCAAGGCCGCCTATGAAGTCAGTGACCTGTATCTGGCGATCATGAACCTGACGACGACGAACCTGCGCACCGTGATGGGCTCGATGGACCTCGACGAAACGCTGTCGAAACGCGATCATATCAACGCGCGGCTGCTGGTCGTGGTCGACGAGGCGACGACGCCGTGGGGGGTCAAGATCACCCGCGTCGAGATCAAGGACATTCGTCCGCCCGCCGACATTTCGAACGCCATGGCGCGGCAGATGAAGGCCGAGCGCGAAAAGCGCGCCAACATTCTGGAAGCCGAGGGCATGCGCGCCTCCGAAATTCTGCGCGCCGAGGGTGAGAAGCAGGGCCAGATCCTGCAGGCCGAAGGGCGTCGCGAAGCCGCCTTCCGTGACGCCGAAGCCCGCGAACGCGAAGCCGAGGCCGAAGCCAAAGCGACGCAGATGGTGTCCGACGCGATCGCCGGCGGCAATGCGCAGGCGATCAATTATTTCATCGCGCAGAAATATGTCGAGGCGGTGAGCCAGTTCGCGACCAGCCCGAACAGCAAGACGATATTGTTCCCGGTCGAGGCGACGCAGCTAATTGGTACACTCGGCGGCATCGGCGAACTCGCCCGCGATGCCTTCGAACGCGGCCCGACGCCGCCGACCCCGCCGGGAGTGCGCTGAGATGCCCGATTGGCTGTCGAACATGGAGCCGCATTGGGCGTGGCTGACCGTCGGCGTGCTGCTGTGCGCCGCCGAAATCGTCGCGCCGGGGTTCTTCCTCGTTTGGCTGGGCGTCGCGGCGATCGCGACCGGCGTCCTCGCCTTTCTGCTCCCGATCGGCGTCCCGATGCAGCTTGGCGTCTTTGCCGTGCTCGCCTTCATCGCGCTCTACAGCGCGCGCCGCTGGCTCAAGAATAATCCGATCGTATCGAGCGATCCGCTGCTCAATCAGCGCGGCGGGCGGTTGATCGGCGAAGTGCTGACCTTGGTGACCGCGATCGAGAATGGCCGCGGGCGGGCCAAGGTCGGCGACGGCGAATGGCCGGTCCGCGGGCCGGATGCTGCCGAGGGGACCAAGGTGCGCGTCGTCAGCGCCGATGGCGGGGTGCTGGTCGTCGAAGCGGCTTAAGCTTCATTTTTCTTCGTCATCCCGGCGAAGGCCGGGATCTCGACTTCGAGACCTTATTCGAGGGTGAGATCCCGGCCTTCGCCGGGATGACGATAGTTTGGGTTAGCCGCCCTTTGGCCGCGCATAAATCGCCACGACATGCCCCAGCGCATCGCTCTCGCCGATCCGCTGAAACCCCAGTTTCGCCGCCACCCGCTCCGACGCATCATTGCCCGGATCGATGATGCAGCGCACCTCCGCCGCGTCGAGATTGGCGTCGGCCCAGCCAAGCGCGGCGCGCATCGCCTCGGTCGCATAGCCCGCGCCCCAATGATCGGCATCGAACGCCCAGCCCACCTCGGGCAAGCCTTCGAGTTCGGGGATGCCGCGGCCGAAATAGCTGAGGCCCCCCATACCGACCAACGCGTCGCTCGCTTTGTCGGCGAACACCCAATAGCCAAACCCCATCACCGGCCACAGTCCGGCCGAGCTCAGGAATTTGCCCCAGCTGACGTCGGGCGCGCGCGGTTCGCCGCCGATGAAGCGGGTGACGCGGGCGTCGGCCCACATGGCGATATGGGTGTCCTTGTCGGACAGGCGCCCGGGGCGCAGGCGAAGGCGGTCGGTCTCGATGACGGGGGCGATGCTGAACATGGCCGCGGGTGTGCCGAAGCCCGTCCGGCGGGTCAATCGGGGATCAGATAATGATCAAACAGATCGTGCAGAACGGCCTTGCCATCGACCTGTTGCTTCGCCCGCATCACCGCCAGCGTGTCGACGCGCGTCAACACATCGACGTGCTTCAGCACGACATGATAATGCGGCCGATTGGTGAAATCGTGGAAGAGCAAGATGCAATCGGGTTTGCAGTGGATGATTGCCTGCAACAGACAGGCCACGCGAAAGCGCCCGTCGATCAGTACTGCATCGGGACTGCCCCCCATGCCCCGCCAGATTTGCGTGTGATAACTCGGCCAGTCGCGGATCCGGCTTTCATCGGTCGGATAGCCCCATTCGCCGACGGGGCCGATGTCGGCGTGGAAAGGCGTGAATTCGACCGCTTCCGCAGCGATGTCGGCCTGTACCTTGGCCAGCCAAGCGGGGTCGCTGTCGACGCTGACGATCCGCCGCACCTGCCGCGCCGCCACCAGCGTGCTGCCGCCGCAGCCGAATTCGAGCAGGGACGATAAACCCGCCAGCTGCAGTTCGAGCTGCGTGACTTCCGCCGCGGTCATTTGTGGTTGCATGGTCCCCTCCACCCCCAAGGGGATATGGGACGGAGGCCACCGCGTCCAGCCCGGCTTGGCGAACAACCGGCAGACTGATAATATCGCGTCATGTTGACGCCCCTCTGGCCGCAGCGCCTGCTCGCCCTTCCCTTTCTGATCCTCGGCGCCTGGTGCCTGGTCGCGCCGCATATGGTCGAACGGCTCGGGATCAATCCCGACTATCAGCATCTCAGCACGACGAGCGCGCTCCTGATAGGTTGTTTCGGGGCGCAGGCGGTGCTTGGCGGGCTGTTCATCGCGTTCAGCCGCTGGACCCGCAGCACCTTCGTCATTTACGGCGTGGCGCTGCTGCCCTTTTTCTGGTTCAACTATTATTTCGTGTTCGTCGTGCCGGTGATGACGCGCTGGATGGCGCTCGATCTCGTCTCGAACCTGTTCATGCTCGGGCTGTGCGTCTGGGGCTACCGCATTGCACCGCGGTCGCTCGTCGCTGCCGACGACTAATCCTCAGGCCGCGGCGGCGACTATATCCGGTCCCGACGCCTGCGCCGGCATGACCGCATCGGCATAGTCGCTTTCATACTTCTGGATCAGCGCGCGGTCGTCGTGGTTCCACGGGTGAAACCCGGGCAGGAAATAGCTGAGCCACGGCAGGAAGCTCTTGCGCAGAACCCCCGGCGAACCGAGCAGATACCACCAGATGCGCGCGGTGACGCGCCAGCCGGTCAGGCCATCCTGCTTGAGCAGATTCTTCATGCCCTTGATGCGCTTCGGCCAGAAGCGGCTGGTGACGAGCAGCATCATGATCGACTTGGCGCGCCAGCGCTTGAACCGGCTCCAGTCCTTCGTCGCGTGCAGCCAGGTGTCGTAAGCGACGCCCTTATGCTCGATCTCTTCGATCGCGTGCCATTTCCACAGGGCCGCCCATTCGGGCTCGGCGCCCGCATACATGCTCTCGTCGCGCAGCATCACCGATGCCATCATCGCGGTATAATGTTCGAGCGCGATCGTCGCCATCAGGTTGACGATCTGCGGCCGCTGCTTGATCAGGTCGAGCACCTGATTGACGTCGGCTTCCAGCTCAGAAAGGTCGTAACCCGCTTCGGCCGCTTTCTTGTTAAAGACGACATGCTCGCGGCTGTGGATCACTTCCTGCTGCGTAAACGCCCTGATTTCGCGCGCCAGCTTGTCGGGCACGCCGTCGCGATGCGCCTTCACCGCCTCGATGAACATCGCCTCGCCGCGCGGGAAGGTGATCGACAGCGCGGTGTGGAAAGCCGACGCGATCGGGTCGCCGTTCAGCCACCAGCGGCCCTGCTTGTCATCACGACCAAAGCGCATGTCGCGCGGGGTGATCGACAGATCGGCGGGGGTCGGGGAGAGGGAAAGGCTGGACATATGGTTCATACCGTCGAAAAGAGGCGATGGGGATGTTCAATAGGGTTTACTTACATACATGTCAATAGTGAAGAAGCGCTTGAGTCCCGAGGAAAGCCGGTTCGTTGCCCTTCAGGCCGCGCGCGAAATATTGATCGAAACCGGGCCGGCGGCGGTGACTCTGAAGGCCGTGGCGGGTCGCATCGATCGCACCCACGCCAACTTGCTCCACCATTTCGGCAGCGCTGCGGGACTGCAAAAGGCGCTCGCCGCCTATCTCGCTGAAACGGTGTGCGCGACGATCGGCGAAAAAATGGCCGAATCGCCCCCGGGCGAGCGCAATGTGCGCGAGATCGTCGACCTTGCTTTCGATGCGTTTGACAGCGGCGGTGCGGGCGCGCTCGCAACATGGATGGCCGCCACGGGCAACGAAGATGCGCTCGACCCGATCGTCGCGGCGATCCACAAGCTGATCGACGGCATGGCCCCCGATGCGCATGAAAAGCGTCTGATGCACGAAGACACACTGGCACTCGTTCTGATGGCACTCGGCGATGCGCAGATGGGCGGGCCGATGGCCGAGGCGCTCGACCTGCCCCGCGACACTGCGCGGGTGCTCGCATGCGAGCTGATCACCGGGCGCATCGCGAACTTCTGGGCGGCGCAACACGCCAAATAGAAACGGCGGCCCCGAATATCGGGACCGCCGTTTCCATGCTTCTCCGGGAGGGCGGGAGAAGGTCTTAGCTAGCGTTCAGCTGATGCTTGAGCGCCGACATCTGGTCATGGCCTTCGCGGACCGAGGCAAAGCTGGTCTGGATCAGCTGCTGCACGGCCAGGTCGAGATCGCCATCCTTCAGCGCGCTTTCAAACTTCGCCTTTATATGATCCTCGCCGCGCTCGACCTCGGCAACGACCGCCGAATCGTCACGATCACCGGTCAGCGCGTCGCGCAGGCCCAAGAACGCGCGGTGCGCCGATGCCAGCACGGTGCCGTCATCTTCCGGGTTGCCGCCAAGCTCGCGCACCTTCGCCTGAAAAGCGGCGACGATGGTCTGGCGCTCATTCGCGCGGTTCAAAAAGGTTTCGCGAAACTGCGCCGCGTTGGCTTCTTCGGCGGCCTTGCGATAGCCATCGACGCTGTCGAGCGTGGTGGCGATCAGCGAATTGAGCGTGCTGACATTCTTGTTGTCAAACATTTGAAATCCTTTCGGGAAAATTCTGGGGCAAGCATCATGCGATGCCTCACCCACCCAACGAGCGCCGACCCGCAAAGTTGCGTCGGTCTGGCGCTGGCGCAGCGCGTTTCATCGAACCGTTGGCGCGTGCATCACAAAACTGGCCATTTCGGCGCACTGCGACTAAGGGGTGCACAATCCAACCACGCTGTTCGTGCCGAGCGACGTCGCCAAAGGTGACGCCGCCACGCGAACGAGGACCATCGTTGACGCCGCTTCACGCGGGGTAAACGCGATGTTTTCCGCTCCAAAGGCTTCCCATGCATTTCCTCGACCAAGCGAAAATCTACATCAAATCCGGCGACGGCGGCCCCGGCGCCGTGTCGTTCCGGCGTGAAAAATATGTCGAATATGGCGGCCCCGACGGCGGCAATGGCGGCAAGGGCGGCGACATCATCTTTGAAGCGGTCGCCGGGCTCAACACGCTGATCGACTTTCGCTACACCCAGCATTTCAAGGCGAAGCGCGGCACCCCCGGCGCGGGACGCGATCGCACCGGCGCTGGCGGCCCCGACCTGGTCATCCAGGTGCCGATCGGCACTCAGGTGCTTGACGACGATGAAGACCGCAGCTTGCTCGCCGACCTGACCAAGGAGGGCGAAACGCTCGTCTTCCTGCGCGGCGGCGACGGCGGACGCGGCAACGCATCCTACAAGACCAGCACCAACCGCGCCCCGCGCCAGCACGGCCCCGGTTGGCCGGGCGAGGAAAAATGGGTGTGGCTGCGGCTCAAGCTGCTCGCCGATGCGGGCCTCGTCGGGCTGCCCAACGCCGGCAAATCGACCTTCATCAATGGCGTCACCAACGCGCAGGCCAAAGTCGGCGCCTATGCCTTTACCACCCTCCGCCCCCAGCTTGGCGTCGTCAGCCACAAGGGCAATGAGTTCGTCGTCGCCGACATCCCCGGCCTGATCGAAGGCGCCGCCGATGGCGCCGGAGTCGGTGACCGGTTCCTCGGCCATATCGAACGCTGCCGCGTGCTGCTCCATCTGGTCGACGCCAATGACGAAGACGTCGCCACCAGCTACCGCATCGTCCGTGACGAACTCGAAGCCTATGGCGCCGATCTCGTCGACAAGCCGGTGATCGTCGCGCTCAACAAGATCGATACGCTCGACGACGAGCTGGTTGCAGCGCTGTCGGCCGAGCTTGCCGAAGAAAGCGGCCATCCGGTTATGGCGCTGTCTGGCGCGAGCGGCGCCGGGGTTCCCGCGATTCTCGACAAGCTGCTCGAGATCATCGGCCCCGAAAAACGCCCGGTCGTCCGCAATGACGATGGCGAAGAAACGACCGACTGGTCGCCGGTCTAGGAACGAAAGGGGCTGCCGGAACCTTCTGCTTGGGAACAATAAGGAATTCCGGATGCCCAACCGCCGTCTTTCGCGCCATCTTCTCCTCGCCGCATCGCCGATCTTCGCCCTCGCCGCACTTCCCGTGCAAGCGCAGGAAACCGACGACAAGCCCGAAAAGCGCACCCGGATCATCGTCGGGCCGCAGCTTTCACCATCGTGGCCGGGATCGAAGGATTTATCGGTCGGCCCCTATTTCGATCTTTCGCGTGAGCGTGAAGGAACCGAATTCACCTTTGAAGCCGCGGACGAGAGCTTTGGCGCACCGCTCATCCAGTCCGGCAACTTCGCGTTCGGGCCCGCGCTGGGATTCATCGGAAAACGCACCGCCGCCGACATCGGCGCCGATCTGCCCAAGGTCGGTTTCACGATCGAGGCGGGCGGCTTTGCCCAGGTATCGCTGACCCCGGCAATCCGTGTCCGGGTCGAGGGCCGCAAGGGGCTGAGCGGCCACAAGGGCTGGGTTGGCGAAGTGAGCGCCGACTATATCGCGCGCGAAGGCGACGACTGGCTGTTTTCGATCGGACCGCGCGTGACGCTGGGCGATGCCAAATACACCAGCGCCTATTTCGGCGTGACCCCGGCTGCGGCCGTGACCTCGGGCCTTGCCGTCTATGATCCGGACGGCGGGATCCAGTCGGTCGGCGTGACGGCAGGCTATCACCGGATGCTCGGCCGCAACTGGGGCGTTGCTGTCTATGGCCGCTACGACCGGCTGATTGGCGATGCGGCAGACTCGCCGGTCACGCGCCAACTCGGCAGCCGCAGCCAGCCGTCGGTCGGCCTCGCACTCAGCTACACCTTCGGCGGCTCTCGCTAAGGCAGCACCTGAACCGGGCAGCGCGTCGTTCGCTCACGATCGGACGCCTGCCGCAATCAGCGCCAAGGCCACAGCCATCAACATCCAGCCGGGATGGCGGCCGCGCGTTGCCCAGCAATTCGCCACCATCGCGTGCAGATAAAATCCGCCCACGACCCATGTGACAGCGAACCGCAGGTTCGGCGCCAACCCGCTGCCGACCACAATCAGCGCGAGCCCACCCAAAAACCACGCGATCGTGCTGATATGGAGCAGCGGCGAAACCAGTCGCCGGATAGCCGCCGGGCTATGCGATCGGGCAAGCGCCGCATCGATCGGGCGCACCATATGGCGCTGCATCAAAATTCCATGGAGCGTTGCGACGCTCGCCCCGACGACCCCGGCCACCAACAGCGCCATATTTTGATCCATCATATCCATACACCTCTGTATGGAGCTAGCCGAGTTGGTGGCAAAATTCAATACAGTGATGTATGGTCCATCGATGAGTGATCGCTTGACCAAGACCGACTGGCTGGACCACGGCCTGAAAACGCTGGCGAACGACGGTATCGGCGCCGTGAAAGCCGACCCGATGGCCAAGTCGCTCGCCGTCTCGCGCGGCAGCTTTTACTGGCATTTCCGCGATATAGCGGATTTCCGTGCGCAATTGTTGCAGCACTGGCAAGACCGGATGACCGATCGGGTCATCGACGAACACGCCGTGGCGGGTGGGGCGGAAGATTCACTGGCCCAGCTGATCCGGCGCGGGTTCGGGACGCGGCAGCGATTGGATCATGCGGTCCGTACCTGGGCGCTGGGCGACAAGGTTGTGGCGGCACAAGTGGCCGTCGTCGACGCCCGGCGCGTCGATCATATCGCCAAACTGCTCGAAGCGACGGGAATTGACCGCGACACGGCGCGGGCGCGCGCCGCCTTTCTCTATTGGGCCGTTCTGGGTCAGGCGGTGGTTGCCGATCCTGCCCTGGCAGCGCTCGAGGTCGCGCGGATCGACGAGATCGGGCGGTTGTTCAGCGCGCCGACCGCTGCACGCTAAATTTGTTCCCGCCAAAGCGACCGATTGGCACATGCGGCGCGCCGCGCTAACGCACTGCGCATGTTGCTGTTCGCGCCCGCCTCCTGTTCGCGTCTGATCGTCAAGATCGGGTCGGCGCTGCTCGTCGATCCGGGTGGCGCAGTCCGTCGTGACTGGTTGACGGGGATTGCCGCGGACATTGGCGAACGAACGCGCGCGGGCCAGCAGGTCGCGGTTGTTTCGTCGGGGGCGATCGCCCTCGGCGCGCGGCGGCTCGGCTTGGCAAAGGGCGGGCGCGGGTCACTGGAAGATGCGCAGGCTGCCGCGGCGACCGGACAGATCGCGCTGTCGCAGGTCTGGGCCGACGTGCTGGCGGCCGAAGGGCTGACCGCAGCGCAGATATTGGTAACGCTCGACGATCTGGAAGACCGGCGACGCTATCTGAACGCCAGCGCCACGCTCGACCGGCTGCTCAGCCTCGGCGTCGTGCCGATCATCAACGAGAATGACAGCGTCGCCACCGAGGAAATCCGGTTCGGCGACAATGACCGCCTCGCCGCGCGCGTCGCGCAGGCGGCGGGCGCGGGCGGTGTCGTTCTGCTCTCCGACATCGACGGCCTTTACGACAAGAACCCGGCGCTGCCCGGCGCCAACCATATCGCGCGGGTCGAACGGATCGATGCCGCGATCGAGGCGATGGCCGACACCGGATCGGCGTCGGGCATGGGATCGGGCGGCATGGTATCGAAAATCGCCGCCGCGCGCATCGCCAACGCCGCGGGCGCGCATCTGGCGATCGCCTCGGGGCGGATCGACCGGCCGCTGTCGACCGCAGCGCGGCACACGCTGTTCGTCGCCGAAAAGGGCGCGAGCGCGCGCAAGGCGTGGCTCGCGGGCGGGCTGACCGCCAAGGGACGGCTGACGATCGATGCCGGGGCTGCGCGCGCACTGCGCGGCGGCGCGAGCCTGCTTGCGGCGGGGGTGAGCAGCGTGGCAGGCGTCTTTGCCCGCGGCGACGTGCTCGACATCGCCGGTCCCGGCGGCGTCGTAATCGCGCGCGGGCTCTCGGAATATCCTGCGACCGATGCCGCCGCGATCGTCGGCCTCGGTCGCGAGGCGCAAGAGGCGACGCTCGGCTATGCGCCGCGCAGCGCAATGGTCCACCGCGATCATATGGTGCTTTTGTGACCCAGCCCGTTTTGGCGATGACCGGGGCGACCGGTTTCGTCGGCGGCGCCACGATGCGCGTTGCGATTGAGCAGGGGTGGCATATCCGCGCCCTCACCCGCCGCCCGCAGCCCGACCGCGATGGCGTGACCTGGATCAAGGGCGCGCTCGACCAGCCCGACAGTCTTGCCGAAATGGCGGCAGGCAGCGACGTCGTCATGCACATCGCCGGTGTGGTCAACGTCCCGACGCGCGCGGCGTTCGAGGCGGGCAACGCCATCGCGACCGGTCATGTCGTCGATGCCGCGCGCGGCGCAGGGGTCACCCGCTTCGTCCATGTCTCGTCGCTGGCGGCGCGCGAACCCGGCCTCTCCGACTATGGCTGGTCGAAAGAGCGCGCCGAAATCATCGTGCGCGACAGCAGCCTCGACTGGACCATCGTCCGCCCGCCCGCAGTGTTCGGCCCCGGCGATACCGAAATGCTCGACCTGTTCCGCATGGCGCGGCGCGGCATCGCGCTGCTGCCTCCCAGGGGCCGCATGTCGGCGATCTATGTCGATGATCTGGCGCGGTTGCTCGTCGCGCTGGCCGCCGATCGCGCGGCGAGCCTTGGCGCCATCTACGAACCCGACGACGGCCGGACGGACGGTTGGTCGCACCGCAGCTTTGCCCGGGCGATCGGACGCGCGGTGGGGCGCAGCCATGTCGCGACGCTGGCGATCCCGGGGGCGGTGCTGAAGGCAGGCGGCCGGATCGACAAGCTGGTCCGCCGCAGCCGCGCCAAGCTGACCCCCGACCGCGCGCGCTATATCGCGCACCCGGACTGGGTCGCGACCGCGGGCGCGCATCCCCCCGCGGCGCTGTGGCGCCCCGAACGCGGCACCGACGACGCGCTCGCCGAAACCGTGCGCTGGTACCGCGGCGAAGGCTGGCTCTGACGTCGCCGATAGGGCTGGGTGACCCACCCGTCGAAGCGTGCATTGCCAAGGGCGAACCGCATCCCTAGGTTTGCGGCATGACCGACACCACCGCCAACACCCCGAACGATCCCGCCGGCCCCTGGGCGATCCCTGTGCGCCGCCCGCTGCCGGGCGATGACAAGCCAAGGTCGAGGACCAGTTTCCCGCGCAAGGTGTGGAACCTGCTCGTCGGGATCAAGGACGCGCTCGCGCTGATCTTCCTGCTGCTGTTTTTCGTGGCGCTGTTCGGCCTGCTCGCCGGACGCCCCAACACCGGGCTGCCGGTCAGTGAAGGCGCGCTGCTCATCGAACTCGACGGCGTGGTCAGCGAACAACCCGCCGAGGTCGATACCCTCTCCGCTTTGTCAGGCAACACCCAGCTTCAGGAAATCCGCGTCCGCGATGTCGTCCATGCGCTGGAGAGCGCCGCCGACGACAAGCGCGTAACCTCGGTCGTGCTTGACCTCGATCGGTTCCTCGGCGGAGGGCAGGTTTCGCTCGCCGAAATCGGCAGCGCGATCGACAAGGTGCGCGCCAAGAAAAAGCCGGTGCTGGCTTTCGCTACCGCCTATACCACTGACAGCTATCAGATCGCCTCGCACGCCAGCGAAGTGTGGGCCGACAGCGTCGGCGGCGTCGCGATTGCGGGTCCGGGCGGATCGCGCCTCTATTACAAGGGGTTGATGGACCGCTTGGGCATCACCGCGAACATCTATCGCGTCGGCACCTTCAAAAGTGCGGTCGAGCCTTTCCTGCGCAGCGACCAGTCGCCCGAAGCAAAGGAAGCCAACCTCGCCTATGCCAGCGTGTTGTGGGACAATTGGCTGACCGACGTCAAAAAGGCGCGTCCGGCGGCCAAGATCGACGCCTATATCGCCGACACCGCAAGCGCGGTGCGCGCTGCGGGCAATGATATGTCGAAAGCGTCGCTCGACGCCGGGCTGGTAGACAAAGTCGGCAGCCGCATGGCGTTCAACACCCGTGTCGCCGAAATCAGCGGCGCCTATGACGACAGCAAGCCATGGGAATATAACGCGATCCCGCTCGAAAACTGGGTTGCCGCCAACCCGCCCGAGCTGAAGGGCAGCGCGATCGCGGTCGTTCCCGTGGTCGGCGAGATCGTCGATGGCGAGGCGCCGACCGGCATCGCGGGGGGCACCACCGTAGCCCAGCATATCCTCGACGCCGCGTCCGACAGCAGCACCAAGGCGATTGTGCTCCGCGTCGATTCGCCCGGTGGGTCGGTGCTGGCGTCCGAAGAAATCCGGCAGGCTTTGCTCGCCGCGAAGGCGAAGAAGCTGCCGATTGTCGTGTCGATGGCGAATGTCGCGGCGTCGGGTGGCTATTGGATCTCGACCCCCGCCGACCGCATCTTTGCCGAGCCCGAGACGATCACCGGATCGATCGGGGTGTTCGGCATCTTGCCGAGCTTCGATCAGGCACTCGCCAAGATCGGCGTCACCGCCGACGGCATCGCGACGACGCCGCTGTCGGGCCAGCCCGACGTGTTCGGCGGCGTCAACGAGGAATTCAATGCGTTGGCGCAGGCGAGCGTCGAGGACATCTATGCGCGCTTTACCGGGCTGGTGGCGAAAAGCCGCAAGCAGCCGCTGGAGAAGGTTCAGGCGATTGCAGAAGGGCGCGTGTGGGCGGGCGGCACTGCGCGGCAGATCGGGCTGGTCGACCAGTTCGGCGGGCTGCCCGACGCGCTCGCTACGGCCGCAAAACTCGCCAAGATCGACGGCGATTTCCACGCCAAATATTATGAGGACGAGCCGAGCGAATTTTCGAAAATGCTCGCCAACTGGGGCAAGAGCGAAGAGGAAACCGCCGCCGCGCCGCGCGGCTGGTTCGGCATCGCGGCGATGAACCGCCAGCTGACCGAGCAGCGGCTGATGCAGGATATGGCGATGCTGACCCAAACCGGGTCGGTACAGGCCGCATGCCTCGACTGCCGCGGTTATCTGCCTGCGGTGCCGCGCCCGGGCAAGGCCGAGGCGAAGGGGTTCTTTGCGACTATGGCACTGCTGCTCAAATAATCCCCTCCCGCTTGCGGGAGGGAGAAGCTACGCCGCCACGGCCACAGCCTTCGCATGACCCGCAATCGCATCGGCCAGCGTATCGACCAGCGCCAGCGGCAGGTCGTGGCCCATGCCGGGGATCGTCAGCAGCCGCGCGCCCGCGATATTGTCGGCGGTGTCGCGCCCCGCCGCGAGCGGCACCAGCGGATCATCTTCGCCATGTACGACCAAAGTCTGTGCGGTGATCGACTTCAGCAACGCGCGCCGGTCGCCGTCGGCGACGATCGCCGCCATCTGGCGCGCGACGCCCTGCGGATACCAGCCGCGTTCGAAATCGGCGCGGACGCGGCGCTGCAATCGCTCCTCGGCGGCCGGATAGGCCGGGCTGCCGATTACCCGCGCGGTGCGCACCGAATAGGCGATCAGTTCTTCGGGATCGCCGCTCATCGGCCGGTTCGCCAATGCCTGCATCGCTTCCTTGCGCGCGCGCGGCAGGCGACGGTTGCCGGTGCTCGACATGATCGAGGTCAGCGACAGGGTGCGGTCGGGGTAGCGCGCCGCGATATGCTGCGAAATCATCCCACCCATCGACGCGCCGACGATATGCGCGCGCGCGATCCCCAGATGATCGAGCAGCGCGATACCGTCAGCGGCCATGTCGGCGAGCGTATAGGCGGGGCGCACCGGCAAGCCGATCGCCGCCTTCACGAACATCCATTTGAGGTTCGGCACCCCCGCGGCGTCGAAGCGCGTCGACAGGCCGACGTCGCGATTGTCATAGCGGATAGTGCGAAATCCGTGCGCGTTCAGCGCGTCGACAAACTCGTCGGGCCACAAGGTCAGCTGCCCGCCCAGCCCCATCACCAGCAGTATGACCGGCGCGTCGCGCGGTCCTTTGTCTTCAAAGGTGATATTGATGCCGTTGGCGGTCGTCTGCGCGATGGTCATGCTGCGGAAATCCTTTGGCCGGTTTCCGCCACCATGGCGCAGTTGACGCGAACGTCAAGCCGGGTGCCTAAGCCCCGGTTTTGGGATCGCGATAGGCGGGCAGCGCGAGCGACCAGCGGATCGCGGCGCCGCGCAGGATAAACCCGGCGACTGCGCCGACCACTGCCGCGACGGGCGTGCCGACACCGAGCCACATGAGCAGCAGGAACAGCCCCGACGCGAGCGCTGCCGCGGTGACATAGATTTCGGGGCGCACGATGATCGACGGCACCCCCGCCAATATGTCGCGGATCGTGCCGCCGACGCAGCCGGTGATGACGCCCATCAACAGCGCCGGGGCCGGCGGCACGCCCCACGCCAGCGCCTTGGCGGTGCCAAACACAGCGTAGGCCGCCAGCCCGACCGCATCGGCCCATTCGAGCAATTGCCCCTGCCACCAGCGCTCGGGGGTCAGCCAGACGATCAACGCGATCGCGATGCACACCGCCGAAATCGCGCCATCCTGCACCCAGAACACCGGCGCCCCGATCAGCAAATCACGCACGCTGCCGCCGCCCACACCCGTTACCAGCGCAAAAAAGGCAGCGGTGACCAGGGTCTGGCGCAACCGCACCGCCATCAGCGCGCCGGACAGCGCGAACACGCCGATACCCGCGAGGTCGAGCAGGCGGACGATCAGCGCGTTGTCGAAATCGAACATCGGCGCCTATTTCGTGCCCGGCCGCACCCCGCCGATGACCGACAGGACGATCGCCGACACCGCGCCGCGGATCACCGGTTCGGCCTGCGGGGCAAAGAAGGGCGAATGGTTGGTCGGTATCGGCTGCCCCTTGGCCTTCAGATCGGCGAGCACCGCAGGATCATAGCCGCCAATCGCGAAATAGAGCGACGGGATGCCCGCACCGACAAATTCGGAATAATCCTCGCTCGCCGAAACCGGCGCCGCGCTGGCCGGCGCGAACAACAATTTGTCGCCGAACACCGGTTTCAGGATTGCGAAGCCGTTGGCCGCCATCGCCTCGTCATTCACCAGACTGGCGGTGCCGGTCAGATAGGTGATCGTCGGTTCGGGCGCATTGCCCATCATCGCCGCCGCCTTGGCCGACCGCTCGGCGCCCGAGCGCAGCAGCTGGCGCACCTCGGGGGTCAGCGAGCGGATGTTGACCTTTACCTCGGCGCTGTCGGGGATGATGTTGGGGGCGCTGCCCGCGTTGATCGCGCCGATCGTCAGCACGCCGAAAGCATAGGGATCCTTTTCGCGGCTGATAACGGTCTGTACGTCGGTGACGAAGCGCGCCGCGATCGGGATCGGATCGAGCGTCGCCGACGGCATCGAGCCATGGCCACCGCGCCCGTGGAAGAGGATCGAATAGCTGTCGGAGGCCGAGAAAGCCGTCCCCGCCTTGATCCCTACCGTGCCTGTCGGGCCGTTCAGCACATGCGCGGCAAAGCCATAGTCGGGTTTGGGAAAGCGCGTCAGCAGCCCGTCGTCGAGCATCGCCTTCGCGCCCTTCAAAATCTCCTCGGCCGGCTGGCCGATCAGCACGACGGTCCCCGACCAGCTATCGCGCATCGCGCTCAATGCCTGCGCGACGCCGACCAGATAGGCGACGTGGGTGTCATGGCCGCACGCATGCATGACCGGCACATCCTTGCCCTCATAGCTGGCGCGCGCCTTGCTCGACCAGCCGAGCCCGGTCTTTTCCTCCATCGGCAGCGCGTCCATGTCGGCGCGGATCAGGATGGTCGGACCGTCGCCATTTTTGAGCACGCCGACGACGCCGGTGCCGCCGACCTTTTCGGTCACGGTAAAGCCCGCCTTGCGCAGATGCTGCGCCAAGATGCCCGCGGTGCGGACCTCCTGCATCCCGAGTTCGGGGTTCTGATGCAGATCGCGGTACAGCGCATCAAGCGCCGGGTAATTTTTATCGAGCAGCGCGGTCAGCCGCGCATTGGCGGCATTCAGGTCGGGCGCCGCCTGCGCGCTGGTCGCGGTGAGGGAGAGGGTCAGCGAAGCTGCTGCCCAGAGCCAATGCTTCGCCATAATCTCTCTCCCCTTTTACGCTTCTCAGACGTGGATCGGCTTGCCCGTCACCGCCATCGCCGCTTCCTTGATCGCCTCGCTGTGTGTCGGATGCGCATGGCAGGTATAGGCGATATCTTCGGACGTCGCGCCAAATTCCATCGCCTGCGCGGCCTGTGCGATCATCGTGCCAGCGACGCTGGCGATGCACCATACGCCGAGCACGCGGTCAGTCTTGGCATCGGCGATGATCTTCACGAAACCGTCGGGTTCGTGGTTGGTCTTGGCGCGGCTGTTGCCCGCCATCGGGAATTTGCCGACCTTGACCTCGCCCTTTTCCTTCGCCTGTTCTTCGGTCAGGCCGACGCCGGCGATTTCAGGCCAAGTGTAAACGACCGACGGGATGACATCATGGTTCACGATGCCCGTCTGGCCCGCGATATTTTCGGCGCAGGCGATGCCTTCGTCCTCAGCCTTGTGCGCGAGCATCGGGCCGGGGATGACGTCGCCGATCGCCCAGATGCCGGGAACTTGCGTGCTGAAATCATGGTCGGTTTCGATCTGGCCACGCGCGTTGACGGCCAGGCCCGCCTTGTCGAGCGCAAGACCGTCGGTGTTCGGGCGCCGCCCGATCGACACGAGCACAACATCGGCTTCGAGCGTTTCGGCGTCACCGCCCGCAGCGGGTTCGAGCGTCAGGACGGCTTTCTTGCCCTTGACCGCCGCGCCGGTGACCTTGGTCTTCAGCTTGAACTCGATGCCCTGCTTCTTGAAGATGCGGTTCGCATCCTTGCGGACGTCGGCGTCCATGCCGGGCAGGATCTGGTCGAGAAATTCGACGCAGGTGACTTTCGCGCCCAGGCGGCGCCAAACGCTGCCAAGCTCGAGCCCGATCACGCCGCCGCCGATGACGACCATATGATCCGGCACCTTGGCCAGTTCGAGCGCGCCGGTCGAATCGACGATGATCTGCTTGTCGTTGTCGACATCGACACCCGGAAGCGGGGTCACCGACGATCCGGTGGCGATGATAATATTCTTGGCGCGATAGGTCTTGCCCGCCACCTCGACACTGTCCTTGCCGATGAACGCCGCATAGCCCTTGAGCCAGTCGACCTTGTTCTTCTTGAACAGGAATTCGATCCCGCCGGTCAGCCCCTTGACCGCGTCGATGCGCTGCGCGTGCATCGCGGGCAGGTTCAGCTTGGGGGTCACATCGATCCCCATCTTCGCCATCGCGCCATTAGCCGCGGCGTCATAATATTCCGACGCATGCAGCATCGCCTTCGACGGGATGCAGCCGACGTTCAGGCACGTACCGCCGAGCGTTTCGCGCCCGTCGGCGCACGCGGTCTTGAGCCCCAGCTGCGCGGCGCGGATCGCGGCCACATAGCCGCCGGGACCGGCACCGATGACAAGAACGTCGTAGTCGTAATCAGCCATTTGTCGTTCCTTTACCCCTCGGGGGGACGGGGAGAAGTCTTTTAGAGATCGATCAGGAGGCGCGTCGGATCCTCAATCGCTTCCTTGATCGTCTTGAGGAAGGTCACCGCCTCGCGGCCGTCGATCAGGCGGTGGTCATAGCTGAGCGCCAGATACATCATCGGGCGGATGACGATCTCGCCGTTCCGCACGACCGGGCGATCCTCGATGCGATGGAGGCCAAGCACTGCCGACTGCGGCGGGTTGATGATCGGGGTCGACATCAGGCCGCCGAACACGCCGCCGTTCGAAATGGTGAAGGTGCCGCCGGTCATGTCGTCCATGGTGAGCGTGCCGTCCTTGGCGCGCTTGCCGAGGTCGGCGATCGCCTTTTCGATTTCGGCAAAGCTCAGGCCGTCGGCGTTGCGCACCACCGGCACGACCAGCCCGTTCGGCGCGCTGACCGCGACCGAGACGTCGAGATAGTCGTGATAGACGATCTCGTCACCGTCGATCCGCGCGTTGACCGCCGGGATGTCATGCGCGGCAAGCGCGACCGCCTTGGTGAAAAAGCTCATGAAGCCGAGGCGGACGCCATGCTTCTTTTCGAACGTCTCGCGATATTTGTCGCGCGTCGCCATCACCGCCGACATGTCGACGTCGTTGAACGTCGTCAGCATCGCTGCAGTGTCCTGCGCGGACTTGAGCCGCTTGGCGATCGTCTGGCGCATCCGCGTCATCTTGACGCGCTCCTCGTGGCGACCCGGCGTACCCGATGCGGCCGGAGCCGCGACGGCGGGCGCCGGTGCGGCCGCGGGGGCCTCAGGCACAGCGTTTGCCGCAGCAAGGACGTCTTCTTTGGTCAGGCGGCCGTCCTTGCCAGTGCCCTTGATCCGGCTCGGGTCGAGACCATGCTCGAGCACGAGACGGCGCACCGCGGGCGACAGGGTGGTGACGCCATCGCCACTGTCCTCGGTTGCGGGCGCCGGAGCGGTCGCGGCGGGAGCCGGAGCGGCCGACTCGGCTTTTGCGGCAGGAGCAGCTGCAGGCGCGGCCGCCTTGCCGTCACCTGCTTCGATCGTTGCAATCGTCGCGCCGACATTGACGGTAGCGCCGACCGCGGCGACCTGCTGACCCATCACCCCGGCCACCGGCGAGGGAACCTCGACCGCGACCTTGTCGGTCTCGAGGCTGGCAATCGGCTCGTCGAGTGCGACGGCGTCGCCCGGCTGTTTCAGCCATTCGCCGATCGTCGCTTCGGTGACGCTTTCGCCCAGCGTGGGGACTTTGACTTCGGTGCTCATAGGTGCAGTTCCTTGGGGACTTAAGCTTGGGCTCAGGCTTTGTTCTTGCTTCGGCGGATTTCGGCGCGGACGCTCAAGCCCAGCGCATCGGCGACGAGCGCCGCCTGCTCGGTCTGGTGGCGGCTCATCAGGCCCGTCGCGGGCGATGCCGCGGCGGCGCGGCCGGCATAGCGCGGGCGCATGCCCTTTTTGCCCGCTGCGGTCAGCGCGTCCTCGATAAACGGTTCGACGAAGGACCAGCCGCCGTTGTTGCGCGGTTCCTCCTGCGCCCACACCACATCCTCCAGCTTCGGCATACGCTTCAGCCTCACCGCGAGCGGATCGCCGGGGAAAGGATAAAGCTGCTCGACGCGGATCACCGTAGTGTCGGTCAGCCCCGCGGCGTCGCGCGCCTCCATCAGGTCATAACCGACCTTGCCCGAACACAGCACGACGCGCTTGGTGTCGGCGTCGGCGGGCGGGGTGCGGTCGGACATGATGCGGCGGAAATGCGCCTCGCCGATGAAGTCGCTGCGCTGCGACACCGCCAGCTTGTGGCGGAGCAGCGATTTCGGGGTCATGATGATCAGCGGCTTGCGGAACGAACGCAGCATCTGGCGGCGCAGGACGTGGAAATAATTCGACGGGGTCGAAATATTGCACACCTGGATATTGTCGCCCGCGCACAGTTGCAGGAAGCGTTCGAGGCGCGCCGAGCTGTGCTCCGGCCCCTGCCCTTCATAACCGTGCGGGAGAAGCAGCACGAGACCGTTGGCGCGCAGCCATTTGGCCTCGCCCGATGCGATGAACTGGTCGATCATGATCTGCGCGCCATTGGCGAAATCGCCGAACTGCGCTTCCCAGAGCACGAGGCTCTTTGGATCGGCCATCGCATAGCCATATTCGAAACCGAGCACGCCATATTCGGACAGCGGGCTGTCGAGCACTTCGAACCGGCCGTGCGGCACGGTGGTCAGCGGCACATATTTGCGCTCGTCCTGCTGGTCGACCCAGACGGCGTGGCGCTGGCTGAAGGTGCCGCGGCCCGAATCCTGGCCCGACAGGCGCACCTGATAGCCCTCGCTGAGCAGGGTGCCGAAGGCGAGGCTTTCGGCGGTCGCCCAGTCGAACACTTCCTTGTCGCTCTTGTCGGCGAACATCGCGCCGCGCGCGTCGATCACCCGACGCAGCGTCTTGTGGACGTCGAGGTCGGCAGGGACCGTGGTCATGATCCGGCCGATCGAATCGAACAATTTGTCGCTGACCCCGGTCGAGATATTGCGGCGCGAATTTTCGGGATCGGCGGGGGCGTGCAGCCCCGACCAGCGTCCGGCGAACCAGTCGGCCTTGTTCGGCTTGTAGCTTTTGGCACCCTCGAAATCATCTTCAAGCCGCGCGATGAACTCGGCGCGGCGGGCGTCAGCCCAACCAGCGTCGATCACGCCTTCGGCCTCGAGCTTCGCCGCGCAAAGCTGCGACACCGGCGGATGCTGGCGAATGACGGCGTACATCAGCGGCTGGGTGAACGACGGCTCGTCGCCCTCATTGTGGCCGAAGCGGCGATAGCACCACATGTCGATCACGACGTCGCGCTTGAACTGCTGGCGGAAATCGATCGCGAGCTTGCACGCAAAGGTCACCGCTTCGGGATCGTCGCCGTTGACGTGCAGGATCGGCGCCATCACGCCCTTTGCGACGTCCGACGGGTAAGGCGACGAGCGCGCATATTGCGGGCTGGTCGTGAAACCGATCTGGTTGTTGACGATGAAGTGGATGCAGCCGCCGGTGTTGTAGCCGCGAATGCCCGAGAAGCCGAGGCATTCCCACACGATCCCCTGCCCCGCGAACGCCGCGTCGCCGTGGATCAGGACGGGCAGCACCTGTTCGTGCTTGTCGAGGTCGTCGCGCACCACTTGCTGCGCACGCACCTTGCCGAGCACGACCGGGTCGGCTGCCTCGAGATGCGACGGATTGGGGACGAGCGACATATGCACCGACGCGCCGCCAAACTCGCGGTCGGTCGAGGTACCAAGGTGATATTTGACGTCGCCCGAACCGCCGACATCGTCGGGGTTCGCCGATCCGCCGGCAAATTCGTGAAAGATGATCTTGTACGGCTTGGCCATGACGTTCGCGAGCATGTTCAGGCGCCCGCGGTGCGCCATGCCATAGACGATTTCCTTGACCCCGTACTGGCCGCCATATTTGATGATGGCTTCCATCGCCGGGATCATCGATTCACCGCCGTCGAGGCCGAAACGCTTGGTCCCGACATATTTGCGCGCGAGGAATTTTTCCCACTCCTCGGCCTCGATCACCTTGTTCAGGATGGCGCGTTTGCCCTCGACTGAAAATTCGATGATCTTGTCGGCGCCTTCCATCCGCTCCTGCAGGAACTGGCGCTCCTCGATGTCGGCGATGTGCATATATTCGAGGCCGACATTGCCGCAATAATTGGCGCGCAGGATCGCGACGATTTCGCGCACCGTCGCGCGCTCGAGCCCCAGCGTACCGCCGAGCCACACCGGGCGGTCCTGATCGGCGCCGACAAAGCCATGATATTCGGGGGTCAAATCGGCAGGCAGCTCGCGCTGGGTCAGCCCCAGCGGGTCGAGATTGGCGGCCAGATGCCCGCGCACGCGATAGGTGCGGATCAGCATCATCGCGCGGATCGAATCATTCGCCGCGCGCTCGACTTCGGCGTTCGACAGCGGCGCGCCGCCCTTGGCAGCGGCAGCCTTGACCGCAACCTGCATCTGCTGCGGATCGAGCGCGGCGGTCAGGTCGTCGCTGTCGATCTGCGGCCAGTTCTTCGGCGCCCAGCTCGGGCCAGCCTGCGGCTCGTCGATGTCAAAGCTTTGTCGTTCGAGGTTCATTGTCTTTTCCATTCTCGAAAGAGAAATGGCTCCGGGGAGGATATTGGGGAGCAACGCCCGCCAACAACGACTGTTGCCAGCGGGCGCTTAAATCACACGCGTTCTTTCAGCACTTCGACCAGCGTTGTGCCGAGTTCGGACGGGCTGGCCGACATGGTGATGCCCGCCGCTTCCATCGCCGCGATCTTGCTTTCGGCGTCGCCCTTGCCGCCCGACACGATCGCGCCGGCATGGCCCATGCGGCGACCCGGAGGCGCGGTGCGGCCCGCGATGAAACCCGCCATCGGCTTTTTACGGCCGCGCTTGGCTTCGTCGATCAGGAACTGTGCGGCCTGCTCCTCGGCGTCGCCGCCAATTTCGCCGATCATGATGATCGACTTGGTCGCGTCATCGGCCAAGAAGAGTTCGAGCATGTCGATGAAGTTGGTGCCGTTGACCGGATCGCCGCCAATGCCGACCGCGGTCGTCTGACCCAGGCCGACGTTCGAGGTCTGGAACACCGCTTCATAGGTGAGCGTGCCCGAGCGCGAGACGACGCCGACGCTGCCCTTCGAGAAGATGCTGCCGGGCATGATGCCGATCTTGCACTCGCCGGGGGTCAGCACGCCGGGGCAGTTCGGGCCGATCAGGCGCGACTTGGAACCCGAAAGCGCGCGCTTCACCTTGACCATGTCGAGCACCGGGATGCCCTCGGTGATGCAGACGATCAGCTCCATCTCGGCGTCAATCGCCTCGAGGATCGAGTCCGCAGCGAACGGCGGCGGCACATAGATGCAGCTCGCGGTCGCGCCGGTCGCGGCCTTGGCTTCCTCGACGGTGTTGAAGTTCGGCAGGCCGATGTGCGTCGTGCCGCCCTTGCCCGGCGTCACGCCGCCAACCATCTGCGTGCCATAGGCCAGCGCCTGTTCGGTGTGGAAAGTGCCGGTGGCACCGGTCATCCCTTGGGTGATGACCTTGGTATTCTTGTCGATCAGGATAGACATTGAGTGCCTTTCAAAGTTCTTGGCGGTTCAGACTACCGCCGGATATTCCTGTTAGATGTCGATCGTGGTGATCTGAGTATTGAAGTCTCTCTCGGATTGCGCGGGAGTGATGACTGCGCGATATTTTCCCTTGGCGATCAAGGTGAAGTTGCTGCCGGCCTCATCGCGCTTGATGTCGTCTCCATATCGGACCCTCAAGCCCGTTTCGATCGACTGGGCCGATTCCGTGAGCGGTACAGACCCATCCCGATTTCCCAGCACAGTGCATATACGGCTGAAAAGTACTGTTTCGACCTTGAGCAGTATCGAGCCGCCATCTTGGCGAAAGATACCGCCGATTGGCGACGTCCGCTGAACTTTCCAGCCGCCAGACTCTAGCACTTTCAGCACATCGGCGGGCTCTTTTGCACCTAGCGTGTCGAAACATGAGCTTGTCGCGTTCGCGAATTGCTCGGGTGAGGAGACTGTGGCGTCTGCGGCATGAGCAACCACAGATGATGATGCCATCATCACAGCAGCCATGCCGCAAGCAATCCGCATTACTTCAGGCTCTCGTCCAGCGCCTTGCACGCGTCGAGCAGTTCCTTGACCGCATCGACCGACACCTGCAGGCCCGCCTTGTCTTCGGCATCGAGTTCGATCTCGACGATCTTCTCGACCCCGCCCGCACCGATCATCACCGGCACGCCGACGTAGAGGCCGTCGAGGCCGTACTGGCCATCGACATAGGCGGCGCAGGGCAGGATGCGCTTCTGGTCGCCGAGATAGGCTTCGGCCATCGCGATGCCCGAGGCTGCGGGCGCATAGAAGGCCGAACCGGTGCCAAGCAGCGCGACGATTTCGCCGCCGCCGCCGCGGGTGCGCTTGACGATCGCGTCGATCTTGTCCTGCGACGACAGGCCCATCTTGACGAGGTCGGGGACGGGGATGCCGTTGACGGTCGAGTAGCGGGTGACGGGAACCATCGTGTCACCGTGGCCGCCGAGCACGAAGGTGTTCACATCCTTGACCGAGACGTCGAACTCGTCGGCGATGAAATGGCTGAAGCGCGCCGAATCGAGCACGCCGGCCATGCCGACGACCTTGTTGTGCGGCAGGCCCGAGAATTCGCGCAGCGCCCACACCATGGCGTCGAGCGGATTGGTGATGCAGATGACGAAGGCATCGGGAGCGTTGGCCTTGATGCCTTCGCCGACGGCCTTCATGACCTTCAGGTTGATGCCGAGCAGGTCGTCGCGGCTCATGCCCGGCTTTCGGGCGACCCCGGCGGTGACGATGATGACGTCTGCGCCCGCGATGTCCTTATAATCGTTCGAGCCGGTGATCTTCGCGTCAAAGCCCGCGATCGGGCCGACCTGCGACAGGTCGAGCGCCTTGCCCTGCGGCACGCCTTCGACCACGTCGAACAGGACGACGTCACCGAGTTCCTTTTGCGCGGCGAGCAGCGCCAGCGTCCCGCCGATATTCCCGGCTCCGATCAATGCGATCTTCTTGCGTCCCATGGCGCGCGGCACTCCCTTCCTGGCAAGCCCGGCAATGCTTCACAGACCGGCGGCACACGGGCTAAAGTGCCATGCCGATCCCAAGACTGGGGTCGCCCCTACGCCGATTCCCTTAACGAAACAACCGCGAAAAGGTCGAAAATCCGCCTTTTTTTGCAAATAGTTTGCAATAACAAAAAGCGGCGATGCAACCGATCTTGCAAGGGTTTGGATGGACAATGAAACGCGCGCGTGACAGGTTTGCGCACGTCGGAGGATGGCCGCATTGCCAAGTTAACCCTCCTTTATCGCTGGGATGCTAGGCGCGAGCGGATGACGCGGGCAATCATCAGTTTCGATACCGAGCTGTCCGCCGGGCTTTACCAGCGCGGCGCCGATGCGCGCGCCAATTTCGAAAGCTCGATCCTCGGCCGCTGTCGCGACGGCGATTTCGGCATCCATTTTCAGATGGACATGCTCGAGCGCCACGGCCTGACCGGGGTGTTCTTTATCGATCCCATGCCGGCACTGGTGTACGGTCCCGAGGTCATCGATGCGATCGTGCGCCCCGTCGTCGACCGCGGCCACGAGGTGCAGGTGCATATCCACACCGAATGGCTGGCCTTCGCACGCTTCAACCCGGTGGGGCGATTTACGGGGCGCAACATCGGCGACTTTCCGCTGGCGGCGCAAAAGAAACTGATTTCGCTGGCGCGTGACATATTGGTTGGCGCGGGCGCGTCCAAACCGGTTGCCTTTCGCGCCGGCAATTTCGGGGCCAACGACGACACGCTGCGCGCGCTGGCCGCGCTGGGCTTTCGCTTCGACAGCAGCTTCAACGGCGCCTATCTGGGCCACGGCTGTGCAATCTCGCTCGATGCGGGCAATCTGGGCATGCGCGAGCACCATGGCGTGGTCGAAGTTCCGGTCAGCGGGCTGATGGACCGCGCCAGCCGCTTTCGCCCCGCCCAGCTGTGCGCAATGTCCGAAGAGGAAATGCGCGATGCGCTCGATCATGCCGCGGCCAGCGGCGCGATCCAGTTTTCGGCGTTCAGCCACAGTTTCGAATTGCTCAGCCGCGATCGCAAGGTCGCCAACCGGCTCGCCATATCGCGAATGGAGGCACTGTGCCGCGCGGTGGCCGACGATCCGCGCGTCACCAGCGGCGGGCTGGCCACCCTGCCCGCACCGCCCGCGCGTCCGGCGCGAATCCATGTTCCTGCCCCGCGGCCGCTGCGCACATTGCGCCGGGTGATTCAACAGGGGTTCGGGCATCTCGCGCATGAGGTGCGCTATGTCCGCGACGCCATCGCGGTGACGATCAACTCGTCACGCTGGGGAAAGATTGCCAGCGGCGTCCTGCTGGCCATGGCCTAGCGCCAGATAGTCATCGGATTGCATTTCAGACAGCCGGCTTGCCGTCCGCTCAAATTCGAACGCCCCGTCGCCCGCGACATACAGCGCATCGGGCATAGCCGCGGCGCTCGCCAGCAGCTTGACCTTATATTCGTAAAGCGCGTCGATCAGCGTGACGAATCGCGCCGCCTCGTTACGGTTCTCCGGCCCCATGCGCGGGATGCCGACGATGATGACGGTGTGGAAATGCCGCGCGACCGCCAAATAATCCGACGCCCCGCGCGCTTCGGCGCAGAGCCGTTTGAACGAAAAGACGGCGACCCCCTTCAGCGCCTTGGGCACATGCAGCGTCCGCCCGTCGCCTAGATCGAGATCGAGCGTCGGGACATGGGCGCGATCTTCCGGCGGATAATCGGTCAGACGGAAAAAGGCCGCCGATAGCGCTGCACTCGCCGCCTCGTCGGCGGGCACGAACCAGCGCGCGCCATCGCCGAGCCGGTCGCGGCGATAGTCGGTGGGGCCGTTCAATCCCATGACGTCGAGCTTCGCCTCGACCAGCGCGATGAACGGCAGGAAATGCTCGCGGTTGAGCCCGTCCTTGTAGAGATCGGACGGCGGCCGGTTCGACGTCGCGACCACCGTCACCCCGCGGTCGATCAGCGCAGTGAACAGGCGTGAGAGGATCATCGCGTCGGCGCTGTTGTTCACCACCATCTCGTCGAAGGCCAGACAGCGGACGTCGGTGACCAGTGCGTCGGCGACCAACGGAATCGGGTCGCCGCTCTCCTGCTTGCGCACGTCGCGCATCCGAGCATGGACGTCGAGCATGAAGGCGTGGAAATGCACGCGCCGTTTGCGCTGGATATGCAGCTGGTCGTAGAACAGGTCCATCAGCATCGACTTGCCGCGCCCAACCGCGCCCCACAGATAGACGCCGCGCGGCGCGTCAGGCTTGCGGCCGGTCAGTCGCCAGAGCAGGCTGCCCCGCGGCGGCACCGCCTCCAGCTCGGCCTGCAACGCGTTCAGCCGCTCGGCGGCGGCGCGCTGCTCGGGATCGGGACGGAGTTCGCCGCCGGCGACGAGTGCGTCATAGGCCGACAGCACCGACATCAGCCGCGATCCTTGCTCGCTTTGCGAATGGTGCCGGCAAAACTGAGAACGATATGGCTGTCGTCTTCACCCTGCACCACCAAGCCGCGCAGGAAGATCAGCCGCCCGGTTTCGCGCACCAGTTCGACCACGGCATCAAGCGGCTCGCCGACCCGGCCCGCACCGATGAATTGGGTCGACAGGTCAAGCGTCACCGAATGACCCGCGTTGAGCGAGCCGAACTGATGCGACGCGGCGAACAGCGCGATGTCGACCAGCGCCAGCGTCACTGCGCCATGGACGTTGTCGCCCAAATTGCTGTGCTTACGTTCCGGAATCATGCGGACCCGCGCGCAGGGCCGTCCATCGGGTGTCGGCGGCTCGACCCGCACCGTCAGCGGTTCGATAAAACTGTTGAACCGGCTCGCGTCCTTGAGATCCCAGCTCAGCCAGCCATCGTCCAGCGCTTCGGCGCTGAAATGGTCGCGGCGCTTCGGTTCCTCGATCCCGTCGTTCACACCTGCCGCTCGGCCTCGAGCTTCTTGATCTCGGCGATCGCGCGCGCGGGGCTCAGTCCCTTGGGGCAGGCGTTCGAACAGTTCATGATCGTGTGGCAGCGATAGAGGCGAAAGGGATCTTCAAGCTCGTCGAGCCGCTCGCCGGTCATTTCGTCGCGGCTGTCGGCGAGCCAGCGATACGCCTGGAGCAGGATCGCGGGACCGAGGAACTTGTCGCTGTTCCACCAATAGCTGGGGCAGCTGGTCGAACAGCAGGCGCACAGGATGCATTCATAGAGGCCATCGAGCTTTTCGCGCTCGGCGGGCGATTGCAGCCGCTCCTTGCCGCTCGGCGTCGTCGTCTTGGTTTTCAGCCAGGGTTCGATCGACGCATATTGCGCGTAGAAATGGGTGAAGTCGGGGACCAGATCCTTGATCACATCCATCGCCGGCAGCGGGGTGATGGTGATGGCGCCCTTCAGATCTTCGATCGCGGTGGTGCAGGCGAGGCCGTTCTTGCCGTTCATGTTCATCGAACAGCTGCCGCAAATGCCCTCGCGGC
>JAEMRT010000082.1 GCA_016463225.1 Sphingopyxis sp.
AACTGGGTGTCGACGGCCTTTTCGAGCAGACGCTCGAAGTCCTTACGCTTATCCTCGGCCATCGCCTCGTCGTTGAGGAGGAGGACGACGCGGCACTTGCGCTCTTCCTTCAGGAAGGAGGCAAGGCCCAGCACGTCGCGCGGCTGCAGCGCGGCGCCGGCGCGCTCGAGATCGTCGAGGCAGATGAGCTGCTTGCGGACGAGCAGGAAGGCTGAGCGGGCCAGCGCGTTTCCGACCGCGCCGAGCTTGAACGAGTCGAGGACGGGGCCAATCCAATTTCGCGCATGGCGGCCGACCGCCGACGCCTGACCGACCAGTTTGCCGAAGGTCTCGGCGTCGGGGCCGGTCAGGACGCTGGCCGGCGGCACCGTGCTCTCGAAGATACCGTAGCGCAGGTCGTCGAGCGAATTGAGGCCGAACATCGAAACATAGGCGTAACTCTGGTTCGCGAGGTCGCCGGACGCGCGCGCCGCGCCCAGATATGGCGCCAGGCAAAAGTCTTGCCGACGCCCCATCTGCCTTTAATGCACAGGACTTCGGGTTCCTCGCTGGCGAGAAAGCGCTGGATTTCCTTGATCACTAGGGCGGTCGACATGCCTTACTTCTAGCCTGCGTCATGCGATCGGGGATAGGTCAAAGTCGGCGGCAGCGCCGATCCGCGACGCGCGCAGGCTTCGCATCTCCCCTGGCGATCTTTATCGAGGTGGGATCACGACGCGCGACGATCTCCGCTAGGCATTTGCGATCGGGTTATTTCGTAACGCGGATCGCCTCACGGCCGGTCATATGTATTTGCGGTAGTCAGTGCTCTCGACCTGACCCTCCTTCATGTACTTCAAAATCTCACCGACCATGCGTGCTGCCCGGATGGGGATGGGCAGGCGCTGGTTCATCTGGGTCGAGTTCCAGTTGATCTTGGTGAGGGAGAACACCTCCTCGGCCAGTTGGGAGACGGTGCTGTCGCAGCTTGGATGGGGGCAGAGCAGCAGCGGGCGTGGATCGTACATGCCGGGGTAGGTACCGTAGTAGGGCATGCTACCATTTGTGTAGAGCAGGCCATTCCCGCCGAGGTCGACGAAGGTGCCGCGCAGGACAGGATAGTTACCGTCGCGGAGCAGCTTCACCGAGTAGGATTCTTGGACCCAGACGAGGTCACGCATCTCGGTGCCGGCAGCCTCGAGTGCCTCCAGGATGCCCTCGGCTTCCTCGTTCTTGAAGCGCGAGGTCTTTAGCACGATCACCCGCGCTGGGAGCGTCTTGTGGTGAGTCTTGTATGCGGCGAGCACGTTCTCGACGATCTCCCGCGCATCATCGCGCGTCATGTAGGGATGGCGCCCACGGCTCTCGGTGTGGGCGCGCTTGCCCTTCAGCACGAATCCGCGGCCGCGCTCGTCGAACATTTGGGCGGCGCTGGTGAAGAGCTGCTGGCCCCCGGCCTCGCGGTAGAAGCTGATGCCGATGTAGCAGGCGGTGAACTCTCCCTCCTTCGGCATGCGCCGCCAAGGAATGCGCCCGCTGCCCTTGTAATAGAGCGTGGTCAACAGGTTCCAGCTGCGGCCAGCGACGTCCTGGATCTTGCGGGCGCTGCTCTCCTTGATCTTCTGTGGGATCGACACCTTGTCATCGACCGTGTCCTCCCAGACGATCTGGATCGGGAACGCGAGGTGCATCGCGCGCGCCTTCAGCATGCCCCGGAAGTTCGGTGCGTCCGAACCGCTGCTGTCGTCCTCCTCGGTCGTGCCGCCTGCATCCACCTTCGCGTTCCATACGCGCTCGAGCAGGCGCACGGGCAGCGCGACGATTGCCACGTCGGGACGGTTGCCGCCATCGGCGAGAGCCTGAAGCTCGGCGACGATCTCGTCCACCGCCATCTCGACGGCCTTCTGGTGGTCGGGCTCCTTGGCAATCCTGTCGAGCTTGCTCTGCGACAGGGCGGCCGTGGCTCCGTCCTCGATCTCGAAGCGGCAGCGGTATGGGCTTTGGTTGCCCAAGCCCGGGAACGCCGGATGCATGTTCGGGTGCTTCTCGGACTTGCCGTCGACGCCGCTCGACGCGGTCTCAAGGAATTTCCGCGTGTCCTCGATCGTCTTCGCGCTGCCGACGACGCCGATCTTGATGACATCCCCGACGAACGGCTGGAGTGGTCCAGCCTCGAACAGGCCGAGGCGAGGATCGGGGTGGTGATGATGGTCGCCGAACTCCAGTTCGGGTTCCTTGAAGATCCGCGTGTCGAAGGAGCTCATGCGAACAACCCCTCCTGCTGATCGGATGCCTCCGCCTTTTTCTTTCCACCTCCCCAGCCATCCTCGGGGACCCGCGTTTCAAGCTGAACCGTAGGCGGCTCGCCGAACCGGAGCCGGGGCTCCGTCACCACCTCCACGCCGAACAAGCCGCCGGAGGCCCGCTCGGCTTCTCGGTCGGCCTGGGTCAGGAAGCGGTGCCACATGATGACCTGTCCCCGCAGCGCCGCGCTCTTGTCGAGGCGCTTCTTGCCGGCGAGCAGGGCACCCGGGTGCGAATGCGGCGTGAAGCCGTTGGTCGTAAAGTAATAGGTGGGCGAGACGATCAAATACCACCTGTCGCCCAGGCGCTCGAAGCGGGGCGAGAAAGCGTGATGCCGTACGAAAGAGACCTTGCCCTCCTCCTTGTCGCTCATGGCGACCGTCACCACGTCGGCGTCGGTTTTCTTCTTGGAGGACTCATAGGCGAAGTTACGGGGGACGTCCTTCTCCAACGCCCGGAAGTAGAGGATCTTGCGGTCCTTGCTCCAGTTCAGGTCGTCACGCGTCTGGTGCCGGAGGGCCTGACGCAGAAGGTGCATGAACCGGTTCTGCTCGTCGACGTCGTCGTGGAAGGCCAGATCCACGGTATCGATGGCGTCGACCTGGTCGAGATCGACAATCTGGCTGCAGACCGAGGTGCGAGGGTCGTGGAAAGACCAGAACGTTCCGCCGGCGATCGACCAGTCGAAGCGGGCCGGGTCATCGCCGTCGAGCAGGATCGCGCTCGCACGCCGACCATCATATGGAGTGGAGGCGACATAGATCTCCTTCGGAAGATCGATCGGTAGGATGTTGACTAGGGCCTCCTCGCCGCCGCCGAGGGCGGGGACGTAATAGCCGAACCCGGCCTTCGGCACGGTCAGCCCCGCGAGCCGATTGATACTGCCATTGTCGAGCACGTCGGTGGCCTTGTCGACCTGCAGGCGCCGTTCCGCCTGGTCGCTGTCCCGCGACACCTCCTTCCAGTAGAAGCTGTTGTCTGATTTCCGGTAGAAGACGACGATCACCGGCAGGTTCGATCCCTTCCAGTAATCCAGATCCTGCCGACGAAGCAGGTAAGCGAAGCCATCATCGGTCTCGGAGGCGTAGCGCCCGTCGTCCTTAGCCTTCACCTGTACCGCAATCATCCGGGCCATCGGCTGGCCCTTCTCCATCACCTCGGCGATCCCGTCGATGCCGGCCTCAAGCCTCGACCTGCCGTCGAACTGGAAGCCCATCGAGAGGAAGCGTCCACGAACGGCGTTCTCGCCGATTTCGCCCAGTATCTGATTAGGGGTGAGCTGCTTTGGCATGGAGAGAGGTTAGAACAATATGTGAATCTGCAATAGGAGAATGATAGCCATGCCGCTGAGAGGATCTATTGGCACAAGCACCAGCGCCGCCTCGTTTCAGCGGCCGTCGTCTTGGATGACGCCTTTCGTATAGCGCGTCCTGAACGGATGGCCTGACACAACCGAGCGACTGCTATTGTCAGATTACGACGTTCGCGCCGCCAGGAGCGAACGACTGACTCTGGTCGGCATCTGCTGCCAGTGTCTGGAACAGCCAATCTTGGAGTATCGCTGTCACCCCGCGCGATAATGGCTTGGGGGAACGCCAAGGACCCGCTTGAACATCGTCGAAAAATTGCCGGGTCCGTCATAGCCTAGGTCAAGCGCGACCGCCGTTACGGGCTCGCCGGCGACGAGCCTTGGCAGGGCCACCGAGAGGCAAGCCTGTTGCCGCCAAGCGCCAAAGCTCATCCCTGTCTGCAGGCGAAAATGACGCGTGAAAGTCCGGCGGTTCATTGCCATCGCATTGGCCCATAGGTCGATGGCCGCCGAGGCGTCGGGCTGGTTCAGGAAGGCGTGGCAGAGCGCAGCGAGCTTGGAGTCGGAAGGGAAGGGCACTGCCAGGGGTATGGCCGGCGCACGATCGATCTCAGACGCGAGCAGGGTCATGACTTGTCCGTCACGCCCGTGCTCGTCATATTCGATCGGCAAATCGGCCGCTTCGACAAGCAGTTGACGCAGCAAGGCCGACACGCCGACAACCTGGGTCCGCGTGCCGCGCGACGGACAGATGCCGGGTTGGATCAACACGCTGCGCGTCTGGGCCGCTCCGACCATGCGCACGGAATGCGCCGTGCCGCCCGGGATCCATACCGCCCGTTCAGGTGGGGCGACCCAGGCGCCATCGGGTGTGCTCACTGCCATGACCCCGCGCGCCGCATAGAGAAACTGGCTGCGGCGATGACGATGTTCGGCGAGCTCGTAGGAGGGCGGATAGTCATGCCCGATCGCGACGAGCGGGCGCGGCGCTTCGTCATGCTCGGCGGACATGATGTTCATGGCTTTGTCCCGATCGCAGAAACGAATGACCCATAGGGCGAAGCGGGACGCTCGTCACCTCGCTAACAGGCGGTTGCGCAGATTTAAGAAAGCAGTTTTGATGGCCACTAACGCCGCCCCGATCGTCAGCACAACGCCCGCCGCTCACTCGGGCGAAATCCGCGCGCCGCACGTGCAGGGTTTCGTTACCGGCATCGTCGGCGCGGTAGCGGTGGCCCATCTGCTCAACGATCTCATCCAGTCGGTGCTTCCGGCCATCTATCCGATGCTGAAGGCGAAGTATCACCTGACGTTCGCCCAGATCGGCTGGCTGGCGATGGTCTATCAGATCACCGCCTCGCTGCTGCAGCCGTGGATCGGGCTGCACACCGACAAGTATCCCAAGCCCTGGCTGCTGCCCGCGGGCATGATAGTGACCCTCATCGGTATCGCCGGCGTGGCGCTCGCCGGCAGTTATGAGACGTTGCTGATAGCCTCGGCGGTGATCGGCATCGGCTCTGCGACCTTTCATCCCGAAGCCTCGCGGGTGGCGCGAATGGCCTCGGGAGGCCGGTTCGGAACTGCGCAATCCTGCTTTCAGGTCGGGGGCAACAGCGGTTCCGCGCTTGGCCCTCTCATCGCCTCGGCCGTGATCCTGCCGTTCGGGCAGACCTCGGTCGGTTGGCTTGCGCTGGCCGCCATTGCCGCGATCTGGGTGCTGTTCCTCGTCACGCGCTGGCGGCTGCACCATCCGCAGGCTCGCGCTGCTTCCGCCTCGGCGGCGGCGGCCCAGCCTCTGAACAAGGCGCTGGTCGCGCGCGCGCTCGGCGTTGTGGGCGTCCTGCTATTCGCCAAGTTCATCTATATCGGCGCGTTCACCAACTACTTCACCTTCTACTTGATCGAGCGTTTCGGCCTCACGGCACGGGAGTCGCAATTCTATCTTTTCTGCTTCCTGGCAGCAGTCGCGGTCGGCACTTTTGCTGGCGGTCCGGTTGGCGACCGGATCGGACGCAAGGCGGTGATCTGGGTGTCGTTCCTGGGCGTTGCGCCATTTGCGCTAATCCTGCCCCACGTCGGATTGACGGCGACCGCGATTCTGGCGGTCATCATCGGATTAATCTTGTCCTCGGCTTTTGCCGCGCTGGTCGTCTATGCGCAGGAGATCGTGCCCGGCCGGGTCGGCATGGTCTCGGGCCTGATGTTCGGCCTCATGTTCGGGATCAGCGGTATCGGGGCGGCGGGCCTTGGCCAACTGGCCGATCACTACGGCATCGTCTGGGTCTATGGTCTGTGCGCGTGGCTGCCGCTGTTGGGCGTGGCGACGGCGCTGTTGCCAAAGTCTGACGCGAGCTGACCCGTTCCGCGCGGCGACGGGGAAGAATTTTCCCGCCTGCCCGCACGCTCGCGTCGGTCAGCTACCTTCAGGGCTCCTGAATCGGCGCTCTCTGCGATTTCCCTAGATCGGCCTCAGGCTTCGTCCCATCAAGCTTCGAGCAGTCGCTCGAGGCCCTTGGCGACGCATTGCGCGGGCTCATCGGCCGTCATGACCTCAAGACCCGTTGCGTCTGCAATCATGGTGCGCATCAAGGGCACCAACGCGCTGCCGCCGGTCAGCAGGATGCCCTTGTCGTGGATGTCCTGACTGAGGTCTGGCGCGGTCTGCCCGAGCACGTCGCGCACGACCTTTACGATCTGGGCCACATGTTTTTCGACGACCCGGTCGAGATCGGCCATGTTGATCGCAATCGTCTTGGGCAGGCCGGTGCGCAGGCAGCGTCCGCTGACGGGTATCGCATTGCCTTGCGCGCTGCGTGACCCCTTATGCGCGACATAGTCGAGCTTGAGCTGTTCCGCCGAGCGATCGCCGATGAGGAATTTGTGCTGGAGATGGACCTGGTCGGCGAGCGCGCGATTGAGCGTGTCGCCGCCGATCCGCACCGATCCGGTGCCGCAAATCCCGCCAAGCGAGAAGACAGCAACCTCGGTCGTTCCCGCGCCGCATTCCACGATCATCGATCCGGCGGGCTCATCGACGGCAAGCCCGGCCCCGATGGCCGCGGCGAGCGGCTCGGTCAAAAGCGTGATCGGGCCGAGCCCGGCGTCGGCGGCGGCGGTGAGCATGGCTCCGCGCTCCGCCTGGGTCGCATCGGCGGGCACGCCAATGATGGCGGCGGGCGTGCGCCAGCGGCTCCGGCCCCTGGCCTTCGACAGGGCATAGCGCAACACCCGTTTCGCCGCATCGATGTCCTGTAGCACCCCGCGACATAGCGGTCGCGCGATGCGCAGGGCCGCTGGCGTGCGGTCGATCATCGCATAGGCCTCGCGGCCGGCGGCAAACAAGCTGGTCATGTTATGCTTGCCCGCGACACAGCATAGCGACGGCTCGTCGAAAACGAGGCCGTCGCCGCGACGCAGAACGCGGATGTTCGCGGTCCCGAAATCGATCGCGATCTCAGGTCGCCGCTGGGGCAGGAAGGACGTCATAGGATCGTCCTACCCGTCCCTGGCCGCATTGTCTTCCATCTTGGCGTCGTAGCAAAGCCATGCAGCTCGCGGTCGGCTGAAAACCGCGCTCCAGAACCTGTAGCAGCGCGCGGGAACGGCTCATCGGCATCCTTTACGGGCACGTCCTCCCTCCCGACGCGCGCAACCGAGATTGTGCTATTGATGGGCGGCGACGAAGAGACCATCGGGCCGCGAGCCGTAGGCAGAGGCCGGCCTATATGACGCCAAGCGCCCGCATCGCCTCCGCCACGCGGACGAAGCCGGCGATGTTTGCGCCAAGGACATAGTCGCCCGGCGTTCCGAACTCGTCGGCGGTCGATGCGCAGGTGTCATGGATGCGGCGCATGATATCGGCAAGCCGCTGCTCGGTCTGCTCGAATGTCCAGCTGTCGCGCGACGCGTTCTGCTGCATCTCCAGGGCCGAGGTCGCCACGCCGCCTGCATTGGCGGCTTTGCCGGGCGCGAAGAGGACGCCCGCTTCCCTGAAGAAGCGTACGGCTTCCGGCGTCGAGGGCATGTTCGCGCCTTCCCCAACGGCGATCACGCCGTTCTCGATGAGCGCTTTGGCGTCGCGGCCAGTGAGCTCGTTCTGGGTGGCGGATGGCATCGCGATTTCGCAGGGGACGTCCCAGATGGAGCCGGTATCGGAGAAACGCGCTCCGTCGCCCTTGAGCCTGGCATATTCCGAAATGCGTTCCCGGCGGCTTTCCTTGACCTCCTTGAGGAGCGCGAGATCGATGCCGGCCTCATCGACGACATAGCCGCTCGAGTCCGAGCAGGCGACCACCTTGCCCCCGAATTCGGTGATCTTTTCGGCGGTGTAGATGGCAACATTGCCCGAGCCCGACACCACCACGCGGCGGTTTTCGAAGGTGAGCTGCCTGGTGGCGAGCATGCGCTCGACGAAGTAGACCGCGCCGTAGCCGGTCGCTTCGGTCCGGGCGCGCGAGCCGCCGTAGACAAGGCCCTTTCCGGTGAGGACGCCTGCTTCGTAGCGATTGGTCAGGCGCTTGTACTGACCGAACAGATAGCCGATTTCCCGGCCGCCCACGCCGATGTCGCCGGCGGGGACGTCGGTATATTCGCCCAGATGGCGGTGGAGCTCGGTCATGTAGGACTGGCAAAAGCGCATGATCTCGCCGTCCGACCGGCCGCGCGGATCGAAGTCGGAGCCGCCCTTGCCGCCACCGATCGGAAGGCCGGTGAGGGCGTTTTTAAACGTCTGCTCGAAGCCGAGGAACTTAATGATGCCGACGTTCACGGACGGATGGAAGCGCAGGCCGCCCTTATAGGGCCCGAGTGCCGAGTTAAACTGTACGCGAAAGCCGCGGTTGATGTGCACCTGACCCTGGTCGTCGACCCAAGGGACGCGGAAAATGATCTGGCGCTCGGGCTCGCAGATCCGCTCGATGAGGGCGTTCTCGAGATAGCTGGGATATTTCGCGACGACGCGGCCCAGGCTTTCGAGGACCTCGGTCACGGCTTGGTGGAATTCGAGTTCTCCTGCATTCCGGCGCAGGACCTGATCGAGCACGGGCTCGAGCTTCTCATCGATCTTCGACATGACGTCTCCCAAGGGCGAACACCCTCAAGCGCTTAATGCGAGGCTGTACGAAAGGCCATCGCGGTGTCTTCGGTGAGAGCGGTGGGGGTGGCATGCGCGCTCTTCGCGCGGAGGCGGTCGCCTAGCAGGTCATTGGGGGTCGTCGCCTTTGGCTCAGGCGTTCGGCTTGTCAGCGAGTGCTGCGCAGATGGCGCTGGGGGTCCATCCGGTTTCGGTCGCGGTTTGGACGATTGTATTATAGGTAAGGTCCTTGAGATCGGCAGCTATGCGCGCACACTCCTCGTCGAACCAGGGATCGAGCTCCTCCATATATTCCAGGAGCGCCGCTTTAACGAGCAGCATGTTGACCGAAAGGGAGAAGGCTGGGCCGTCCGACCTTTGGTGCTCGTTCCAGACGGCGATGAGAGGCATGTCTGCCTGGGCCGCTTCGAAAGCCTTTTCAGACTGCAGATCGGAGCAGTAGACCGGCTTCAGGCCGTGGATGTCGGCCAGATGACTAAGGGTTGCCTGGCGGAAAGCCGCTCGAATTTCGTCATCAGAGATGACCAGAGCGGCTTTCTTCGTTTGCCCGGGCAGTTTCACTACCTTCGCCGATGGAGCGCCGCGTAATTGCTGCTTCAGCCAGTCGAACATGCCCAGTGCTCCAGGTTGTGTGGTCCGATGCAAGTTACAGCAGGGCTGCCTGAGAGGAAAAGCTTCAATTGTCGCAGTTTGGTCTTCCTGCAGATTGTGATTGATTGATGTAGGTCCCGGCCATGCTACCGTTGCAGGTCGTCATTTCGGCGACGCAATTCGGTCGACGATATGCGGCGAGTACCCGAGGCCGGGACTGACTATATCGACTTTGCCGGGTGCGCCGCCTTCGCTTCCTCGTTGCCGGCGGCGCCACGATCGATGATGAAAATGCCATTCTCCAGCCGGGCAGCCCTGCGCATCGCCTGCCATGTTCCGAATTGGGCTTTCACGTATCGCGCCAGTTTTATAGATTTGGCGTGTTTACACGCATTCAGGCCTCCAGTGCAGCAGCGGCTCGAGCGGGGTCCGGCTATGCCAACGCAGTCGTTAGCTAAGCGGCAGCGGCTCGCGGCTTACCTTCGCGATAGTGAGCAGGCGTTCATGACCATCCCGGTCTGGCCAGAGGATCGACTGTCCGGCACGCAGGCCGATGAGGCCGGCACCGACCGGGGTAAGGATGGATATACGTCCTTCGGCGATGTCGGCGTCCTTAGGATAGACGAGCTGGTAGCGATGTTCCTTGCCGCTCGCCGCGTCCGTGAACTGGACTACGCTGTGCATCGTGACAATGTCCGCGGGAATTCGCTCGGTCTTGTGGATGGTGGCGCGTCCCAGTTCTTCCAGCAGCAACTGGCTGACCTGGGGAAGGCGGCTCGCGGCGCTTGTGGCCAGATCCGCCAGGATATCGGCTTCGCTGTCGATCATATGGATGGGTGGCCGGCGGGCCGCTTTGGTCTTGGTCATGGCTATAGCTTTCCGGAAAAGAGACAAGGCGCACCACTCCTGGCGGTGCGTCACATTGCACTGGTCGAGCCCCGGGCTCGGGGCAGGAGGCGCCGGAACCCGGGGCTAGATGCCCGCGAGAAGCTGTCCCCCGTGATGGCGGAACCGGAAATGATGACGCAGCATCTGCATGGGGCGATGATGTCGCCCTTGCGCGCTCAAGTCAAACCCGCGCAATGTTTTGGCTGGAAGATGCCGAATGGCCCTCTTGCGCGAAGAGCGGCTCAACGGAACCGCGGCTCTTCCTTGCTGACAATGTGACAGGTCTAACGGACGATGTGCTTTAGGACACCTTGCGATTGGATCGGCGCCGGAATGGCAATGAGAAGACCGTATTCAGCCGCATCCCCTGCGTTCCTTGAAAGACGTCTCGTTCAAGCGGATCCAGCCAGGGAATTTTACCATCTCCTCTAAGCTTCCATGTCATCCTTGTTGCGCTTGTTGAACGCGATAAAGACGCCCGCCTCGAAGCCGTTGTCGTATGATCGTTTCTCGTCCTCATCAATATAAGGGTTGGCATTCGGGTAGCCGTAGAAGCCATCGTCTACTCCGTCCTGCCAGATTTGATGAAGAGTGTAAGCCCGTGTGCCGGGAAGTAGCTGCGCCGTCATAACCGTTGCCTCTCGCGTTCCACCACGCTCTAATAAACGGTATCGTTTATAAGCTCAAGCGAAAACGATACCGTTTACTTGAACTGAAGAAATTCCCGGTGTACAGCTGCGACATGGGAAGACCGCCGCTCAACATGAAGGTGCTCAATGTCAGATTGCCTCCAGAGCTCGTCGAGCAAATTGACGAAGTCGTAGGCGCATACCGCAGACCACAGTTCATCCGTGAAGCCATCTCGAACGAATTGCATCGGCGGAATACCGAGATCGCCGAAAAACATGGGCAATAAACCGCGGCGGGTGTGCTAAGCATGTGCTAAGCGTGTGCGCCGTTACGCAACTAGAGATTAAAGTGGAACGCCGACGCCGCTCCACTCTGGTACCTGCTGATCTTGTCGCAATCGAAGCCGTCGCCATTCCAGCGCGGCGAAGATATTCTCTACATCTGGCTCTTCGTCGAGCGGCAGCGCTGCCGCCGCCTCGCGAGTAAACCGAAGGCCTAGCGCGGGATCATCCATCCATGCCGATTTCCACCAGTCGACGATATATGGTCTCGCCGCCGCGAGGGCAGCTTTAGCGGGCAAATAATCTCGCTTTTGGTGCTGGTTTATCCGTCGGGTAGAGGGCATCAGGTTCCAAAGATCACCACAAGGCCAGGCTGACCACGGCAAACAATGGTCGATGTCAAGCTGCGCTTCCGGCACTGGCCGGCCTGTCCAGATACAGCAAACCGGGCGTCCCATGTCACGGATCCGTATGGCTGCGGCCCTGGCAAGCTGCGTGTCGCGTTGTGGCTCTTCCCATACGAGACCGGCCTCTGCGACGCCAATTGCGATGATCGTGCCCATACGATCAGCATAACTTCTCATTAGTCGAGCCCATTCGGTGACAAGCACCGGTTCGATCCATGCACCTAGACGTGTGAGCGCACGCCAGACGTGACCAGGCACAGTAAGGCTGCCCCATTGCCAAAGGGCGGTGACATCCAAGAATAGGCTGGGTCCCACTTTCGGTGCACGCGAACGGTGCGCACCGAAAATACGTTTGTCGCTGCCCGGAAACCGGGTGAAATTGGCAGGCATGGAGGCTATCGTCGAGGCCGCGTCAGTGATCGCGCTGGCGACAGCGACTGCCCTCTCTCCAGAAAAACTCGCGCCGGGTCGCAAATCAATCCCAGACAGGCGATCGTCAATCAATGTCCGAAATCCCGCTTTGACAAAGCCAAGACCGTCCGGACCGCTATTGCGCGGGGCTTGGGGCAGGCCTGCTCGAACGAGCGGCAAATACATGCGTAGCCAGTTCAGAGCGACAAGACCGAGGGGTATTTCAACCTCGTCGATCTCTCCTAAGATTGGTCGGGCCGTTGCCGGTGCAACGTCCGCGACGCGTGCGACCGCGCGCAAGAGCGCGAGCTTGTAAGTCGAGGATTTTTCCGCCCCGAGAATGATCCCTCGAATTAATGGCAGGGCGCCCGCGCCATCGTCCGGCATGCGCAGCACGACATGCGTCCAGGACACCTCTTCGCGCCCCATCTGGTCGTTGCTGCGGAGCTCGCGCAGGACTTCGATTCCATACAGTCGCGCCAACCCCTCCAACTCACCCGCGCTCACATCAAACATTGGGCGGTCGGCGGGTGCTTTGCCTCTTCGAAGCGAAATCACTAACAGGCCGGATGGCTTGAGCAGGGTCGTAAGTTTGCGAAAGGCCCGCTGCCGATCAGACGGGGCGATATGCTGCCAGACCGCTGAGACCATTATCAAATCGAATGCTAACCCAAGCGCGTGAACGCGGGTTAGCGATGGCAACCGGTCGTCCACCCAGCGAATGTCAGCCTCTGCATGACGGCGCATAGCTTCGGCTCGCATGCCAGCGGCTGGCTCGACCGCGACGACCTCATAGCCCAGCGCGGAGAGCCAAGCCGCATCCCGGCCGGACCCAGCACCGATATCAAGCGCCAAACTTTGAGCCGGTTGATCAGATAGAAGGCTCAGGATTGGATCATGGATACGGAGCAAGGCCGGATCGTCGTAACGCTCAGCAAGAACGGCGGATTGCGCATCATAAACCGGAATGGACGTATCGCTACCATTCATATCTCCTGCTAGCTCCGATCAATCATTCAGAGTGCAAGGCCAGTGTAACTCCCCGAGATATGCCCTTCTTCTAAGGGCGTCGGATCTGTAATTATTTCGCTGGGTCATATCCGCGAGGATAGCAGATTCTGCCTCTGATCCAAAGTGTTGCCTTACCGCTGCCGGCAACAGCATTTCGCTATACGTTCGATCGTCGAGGCTGGAAAGGAAGCGGCTTATGACGTCTGATGGATGGAGTAAGGTTCGACGCGGATCGAGTCTGCTCAGAACCCCCTTCTGAACTCGATCTGCCGGTCGCGGGGGGCTACCTTGCGGCCGGCCTTCGTATCTCATGGATCCGCGCCGTCCGTTCGTCGGCGGGCATGGGGGTCTTGTTTTTGCGTAATCAGGCCCCATATATTGCCTGCTACAGTCGCAAATAGACGGTCTTTCGGTGCTTTGCGGCTCTGCTCTTCCTTCTTTCCCTGCCCCTCGGAGCACGAGGGTTCCCGATCTCCGGGAGCCCGCTCCTAGAAGGATATTTTACATGAGCACCATCACTGGCACCGTCAAATTCTTCAACGCCGACAAGGGTTATGGCTTCATCGCCCCCGAAACCGGCGGACAGGATGCGTTCGTCCACATCTCGGCAGTCGAGCGCGCGGGCTTTAACACGCTCAACCAGAACCAGCGGCTCAGCTATGAACTGGAAACCGACCGCCGCGGCAAGACCAGCGCGGTCAACCTGCAAACGCAGGACTGAGCGACGAGGAGGGCGGCATGAAATGCCGCCCTTTGGTTTTGTATTCGAAAGGATTGTTCATGGCGAATGACGCCGAACATTATCGCGGGCTGGCGGCCCGCGCCCAGGCGGAAGCTGACGCGGCGACCCTCAGCAATGCCCGCGACCGCGCACTGAGGTCCGTCGCGGCCTTCGAGACCATGGCGCTTCAGCACGAACATACCGCCAAGCGCCGAGCGGAGCGCGAGGCCTCCACTGCGGCGGACCGGTTGGTCGCATTTGGCCCCCCTGGGTTGCAATAGCGGGCAGACTACCCGTGCGCGCCGTTTTGGAAGCGCATCCGCCCTCTCTTTTTCCTTAGCGTGCAACGGACCTCGGCACGTCGGGTTCTCGTCCCGGCGGCAGTGCCGATGCGCTGCGCACAGCCCGGCGCGCTTAGCTGTCGAGGGGCATGGCGGCGATAAGCGCCGCGCTTCTGGGATCGATGTCCTCACGCCCGCCTGTGGCGAGCGCGGTGTCGATGGCATGCTGAAGCCTGGCGACCACCATATCGTCGTCGGTCTCGTCGAGGAAAGTCAGCGCCATGCGCATCAGACCAACTGCTACCGTCCGGCTTCGCGTGTCACTCGCATCCATCGGCTGACCTTCCTGGCAGAACCGTCGATGCGGAAGCATAAGGAGCGATCTCCCGAACTCCCGCGCACTGGACGCGGGAGCCGCCGGAGCTGCTAACATGCGAACACACATGCGCCGCCACCTTTAACCCTAGGGTCTGGACATGCGCAGCGGCACCCCGGGAACCGATGGTTCCGAGTTGCTCGCGTTCGCGGGATTAGCAGTCCCGGCGCCGCCCTTTTCGCAGCGCGGTGACGGTCTACCAAAGCTGGCCGATAAGGCCAAGCCGTGATGCCTGCCGGCACCCTCACGGACGATATTGCTATGTCATCTTTGGGCGTCTGGCGAACAAACGCGTCTGGGCAGAAAGTTGAGCCTCCAGGAATGCTCCGCCTTTAGCTCATTGGTAACGGCGGCCCTCTATGTATCGGGGAGACAGAGCGGGGGGCTCAAGCGGCTCGCGGCGCGTCAGCGCTGCGGGCCGCACTTACCGGCTCTCCAGTTCGTGGTGATCCAGGCAGACCCATCCGCGTCACCCGCCGTTCGCCCCGCCGTTTTTGCCGATTTCCCGCTCAAGCCATGCGACGAAGCGCCCATCCTCGAAATTTGCCGGCGTCAGGGCAAAGGCACCGTCCCCGGCGATCGCAGCCTCCATCTCCCCATCGTCCGCCATCCCCGCGTCGCCTGGAAGCACGATCCGCAGCCGGCCGATTGTCGTCTCCTCGCGGCGCAGACCGACCTGCCATTCACGAGCGAAGCCATCGTCGCGAAGGTCGCGCATGATCGTGCAATCCACACCATGACAGTCGAGCTTGTCGCGGAGCGCGATGATCGCCTCGAGCGCGTCCCGCTCGAAGGCCGATCCCACAGGCATGAAGCAGCGCGCGCTCTTGATGGCCTGCGCATAACCGCGCCGTGCCACCGCCTTGCCTGTGGGATCGACGGTACAGACGAGCAGCACGAGATGCGGACCTGCGAGGTCCAGATCACCCTCGATGCCGAGTTCGACGACCAGCGGCGAGGCATGGCCGAAAAGGACGGCGCGCGGCGTGACTGTCTGGGCGAGTAGCAGAAGAAAGCCCTGCCGCGCCTGCTGCAGGATGAGCGTGCGGGCTAGCGCGCCGTTCCAGTAGGGGCCGCTGCGGGTCCAGAGGAGTTCGCTCAGGCGGTGGCCACTGGTGAGAACCACCTGGCCGGCAGCCTCCACGAGCGCATCAATCTCGTCCGTGAGGCCAAGTTCGCTTCTGTGGGCGGGGCCGGGCAACACATTGCGGTCGGCGCGCGCCATCAGCGACCACAGGCCGCGCCCAAGATCCGAGGCGATCCGCTCAGGCTTTTCGCCGGGCAGCGGCGGAAGCGCGTTGTCCAGGGATATGGAAAGAAATTCGGGCGCGGAAGTCCGCGCAAAGCCGTCCTGCATGATCGTCGCCCCCTCCTGCAAGTCTGCCGCCTCTCTCCTTGTTCAGCAAGTCATGGTGACCACCGAGGGTCGAACCTCGACGCTGTGACTACTTGACCGTCTAGCTGCGTGCCGGCGTCGCGGCCGCCGCCTCTGGCACCGCGGGCCAGTCGCCATCGGCGAGCCCAGGCAGCGCCTCGAACCATGTCTTCTCATGATGCAGGGTGAAGCCATCACAGCCAAAGTCGAGGTCGCTGCGTGCGACCGCGCGCAGCGTCTCGCCGATGCCGCCCACGCCGCCTGAGCGTGTGACCACGTAGCTCACGGCGCCGTCCGCGCAGGTCACCAGGGCCTCGACCACGGTGCCGACCACATCGCCGTCCGCTGCCGTGACGGGGAGGCCGGTGATCCCGGTGGCCGTAAAGAGCGTGGGCAGAGCCGAGCGGCGGCTCGCTTCGCTGGCGGATTGGCCGCCATCTTCATAGGCGCGCTGCCGGCCGAGCCAGCGCCAGATGCCGATCAGGTTGACCAGCGTCAGGAAGCCGTTGGTCGCCAGCAGATTTGTCTGCCCGGTCGAGAACCCGACAAGTGACCAACAGATCGAGCCTAGCGTGAAGACGACGAAGCCCCAGCCAGTCACGCGAGCACCAAGATTGGCGGCTGTCATCATGGCGGCGATCATCGTGGCGATCGGGGCGATCCATCCGGCGGCGTCTTCCAGCTTGCACTCCTATCGCTTTGCCCGGCGTCCGATCGGTCGTTTCGGAGGTCCGTGATCCTGGCACAGATCGGAACCCCCGCTCCGCGATGACGTTCCCGAACCAAGGAGTATCCGCAGCCATGACAGATTCTGAAACGCGCAGCCGCACCGCCGGACAGGATGACGCCCCCGTCACCGCGTCGAAAACCGCCGATCCCGATCGCAAGCTGCTGGCCGAGGCGGTGACGATCAACCGACCGGCGCGCGAGCTTTATGATTTCTGGCGCGATCCCACGAACCTGGTTTCATTCATGGACAATATCGTCTCGATCGAGCCGATCGACCGCGATCGGTCGCGCTGGACCGTGAAGGCACCGGCGGGCCGCGAAGTGTCCTGGGAGTCGGTCATCACCAAGGACGTCCCGGGCGAGGAGATAACCTGGCAGTCTGCCGAGGGCGCCGACGTCGCCAATAGCGGCCGGATCGAGTTTCGCGATGCCGGGCGGCGCGGCACCGTGGTGCGCGCCGTGATCGCCTATGATCCGCCCGGCGGTGTGATTGGCGAACTGGTCGCCAAGCTCTTCCAGCGCGAGCCAAGGATCCAGACGCGGCGCGACCTGCGCCGGTTCAAGCAGCTTATGGAAACTGGCGAGATCGCCACCAACGCGCGCAATCCGCGCATCCTCGCAGAAGAAGGAAAGTAAGCGCGATGAAGGCGATCACCTGGCACGGCAAGCACGATGTGCGCTGCGATACCGTCGACGATCCCGCGATCGTCAATCCGCGCGATGCGATCATTCGCGTGACCTCCACCGCGATCTGCGGGTCGGACCTGCATCTTTACGACGGCTATATCCCGACGATGCAGAAGGGCGACATTCTCGGCCACGAGTTCATGGGCGAAGTGGTCGAGGCCGGGCCCAAAAGCAGCCTCAAGACCGGACAGCGCGTCGTCGTGCCGTTCACCATCTCGTGCGGCAGCTGCTATCACTGCTCGAAGACGCAATATTCGGCGTGCGAGAATGCGAACCCGGCCGACAACCAGGATATCGGACGCGAGGGCTATGGCCATCCGATGCCCGGCCTGTTCGGCTACAGCCACATGACCGGAGGCTATGCCGGCGGGCAGGCCGAATATGTCCGCGTGCCCTTCTCTGATGTCGGCCCGCTCGTCATCCCCGACGAGAGCATCCCGGACGACAAGGTGCTGTTCCTCTCGGACATTCTCCCGACGGGCTGGATGGCAGCAGAGAATGCCGAGATCGAGCCGGGCGACACGGTCGCTGTCTGGGGCTGCGGTCCGGTCGGCCTGTTCGCAGTGCAGTCGGCCTTCCTGATGGGCGCCGAGCGGGTCATCGCGATCGATCATTTCCCCCGCCGCCTGGAACTTGCGCGCAAATTCGGTGCCGAGACCATCAATTTCGAGGAGAGCAAGGTCTACGAGGCGCTGATGGAGATGACGGGCGGGATCGGCCCCGACGCGGCGATCGATTGCGTGGGCCTTGAGGCGCACGGCGCCTTTGCCGACAATATCATTGACCAGATCAAGGCTTCCACCTTCCTGGGGACCGATCGCATCCACGCCATCCGGCAGGTGATCCTGGCGACCCGCAAGGGCGGGCGTGTCTCGATGCCCGCCGTCTATGGCGGCTTCGTCGACAAGTTCCCCTTGGGCGCGCTGATGGAGAAGGGCCTGACCCTCAAGACCGGCCAGACGCATGTGCAGCGCTATCTGCAGCCTCTCTATGCCGCGATCGCGGAGGACAAGATCGATTCAACCTTCCTTATCAGCCACCGCATGGCGCTCGAGGATGGGCCACTCGGCTATCAGAAATTCCACGACGAGCAGGACAGCTACACGAAGATCGTCCTGAAGCCAGGGCAGGCGGCGGGCGCGACGGCGGCCTGACGCCGCGCATGCGGCTTTCTCACACGCCCGCGAGCGCGTCGATCGAAGCTTGAACGTTTTCGTAAGTATAGGGCTTGGTCAGGGTCCGGGCGCCGGCATGGCGCTCGGACGGCGCCTGGAGGTTGCCACCCGTGGCAAGGACGAACGGGATGCCGCGATCCTGAAGCGCGTCGGCGACCGGCCAGGAGGTTTCCTTGCCCAGGTTGAGGTCGAGGATGGCGAGGTCAAAGCTCTGCGCTTCGATCTCGGCGAGCGCGTCGGCGACGCTTCCTACGGCCGCGCCGATCCGATGACCCATCATGTCGATGAAATCCTCGAGCATCATGGCGATGAGCGGTTCGTCCTCCACGACAAGAATGTTGCGTGTGTTTGTCATGGGGTCGGCAATATGCCTCCCTTGTAGGCGCGCCAAGCTTTATCCGGCCTGCCCCGCCTGCACGCCTCCGCAGCCGTCGTCACTCGCTGGATCGTCGTTGCGGCAATGCGGCTGCTCCGTTGGAACAGCCGCGATGCGCAACCGCCTAATTGCGCATGTCGTCGGGAACAATGCCGCCATTTTCGGCAAGCTTATCCATGACGGCGCGGTGAAGCGCGATATTCTGTTCGGCTGAACCGGGTTCGCCGGCATTCACCCCGAGTTCCTCGGCCAGCTCCTTTCGGGCGGTGAGACTGGAATCGAGATCGAGAAGCTTCAGGAGATCGACGATCGAGGTCTTGTAGTTGCCGCCATGATCGTCCTTCATAGC
>JAEMRT010000201.1 GCA_016463225.1 Sphingopyxis sp.
GGGGAGTTATTCATGAAACCGCTTCTTTTGGTATCTCTTTCGGCCGCCGCGCTCTGCCTTTCCGCTTGCGGCAAGAAGGCCGAGCCTGTCGAGAATACGGCAGCGACCTCCGCGGCCGAACCTGCCGCGCCGGCACCTGCGGTCCTGAGCCCGGGACAGGCCTTTGCAAACACGGCGGCAGCAAGCGACGCTTTCGAGATCGAGACGTCAAAACTCGCGGCGAGCAAGGCGCAGTCCGCAAAGATCAAGTCCTTCGCCCAGCAGATGATCAAGGCCCACACGGACTCGACTGCCAAGCTCAAAACGGCGGCCGCGGCCGCGACGCCGGCGATCGCGCCTGATGCGGCGTTGACCCCGGCCCAGCAGCAGGAGCTCGCCGATCTGCAAACCAAGTCGGGCGCCGAGTTTGATCGCGCCTATGCGCGCCTTCAGGCCGATGGCCACCAGAAGACATTGGATGCGCTCAAGGCCTATGCGGCAAGCGGGGACGTTGCGCCCCTCAAGGCTTTCGCGTCCGAGCTCGTACCGATCGTCACTGCGCACCTCAATATGGCCAAGGGCCTCTAACGCCAGCCAGCTTCACGAACCGGGTGTCTGGTGGACGCCCTGACCTGCGCATCATGAGGCGCCAGCGCTCCGAACGGGCGCTGTGCGCTCGTCAGTAGCGTTTGAGCAGAGTTTCCACGGTGCGGGTGACGGTCCGATCCTTGTCGTCGTCTGCTTCATTGCGGATATCGTTTTCCAGGGCTTCCCGAATTTTGGCGATCTGGGCGTCGGTCAGATGCTCGATGCCCACGAACTCGACGCGCGCCTTGTCGAGCGCGCGGATGATTTCGTCGAGCTTGGCCTGCATCGCGGCGCCATCGCGGTTCTGGCTGTTCTGGATGAGGAAAACGGCGAGAAATGTCAGGACGGTCGTCGCGGTGTTCACGATGAGCTGCCAGGTGTCGGAGTAATTCAGGAATGGTCCGCTGACGGCCCAGAGGATGATGAACAGGGTCGAGAGAATGAAAGCCAGCGGCTGGCCCATGATCGTGGCGGAACGTGTGGCGATGGCGGTGAAGAAACGATCCATGGGAGATTTTCCAAATCTTTGCTGAGACGATGGCGGTGCTTTGACGACCAGGCGGTGTGTTGCTGTACGATTGCTGGGGCGCCAGACCAAGACCATCCTGATGTCGACCACAGGCCTCGGGAATCACTGGAAAAAGAAAGGGCGCGCACCTATTCTCAGGCTGTGCGCGAGCACGCGCACATAGTCACAACCTGGCATGGAGAAGACGATGTCCGACCATTATCTGAACCATCTGCGCGAGGAGCACGCCCGTCTGGAGGCACAGATCGAGCAGGAACTGCGGCGGCCTGTACCCGACCAGCTTCTGGTCGCCCGCCTCAAGAAGCTCAAGCTCGCCGCTAAGGATCGACTGACGGCCATGGATCGCGGTCGCGACCAGAGCTCGGCGGCCTGACGACAGGACGGCGGAGCCGAGAACGTCGGTTCCGCCTTTCCGCTGAAGCGGGCATGACAAGTACCTTGGGCTATTGCGGTGGGAATTGACTCGCGGGTGCTACAAATGTCCCGTCGATCGCGTTAGACGTGGACCATGTATGTGCGTTGTCTTCTGGGTCGGCATAAGCCGTCTTCCGCTTCCATAGCGCGCGACAAGCAGGGCCAGTACAAAGCGTTCTGCGAGCGATGCGATTTGCCGATCGAAATGGATCACAAAGGCGCCTGGCGCGTGCCGCCCCCCATTTACGACCGGCCCCAAGAGAAAGACAGCGTCGCAGCTGACGATTAGCTGCGGGCTGCGGGCTGCGGGCTGGATTACTGCGCAAGCAGCAGGTCCGCCTTGGCAGCGCTAAGCAGTACCCATCCTACTGAATCGGCAACGCCGAGCGCGAGGGCCGACCATTGCAGGGACAAGCAACGCGCCGCCTGCCGGGCCCCCGCGACGGATTTGAGGCTCATCATCCCGCCGAACTGGTGCGTCACTTGGGTCCCGCCCCGCGATCACGCCTGTTCCCCGGGTTGAAAAACCGGGCGGTGCCAACCAGATTTCGCCCGCCATTCTAAGGAGAGCGAAATATAGCGATGAGCACGATTACCGACGCTTCCCCCGACACGCGGTCCTTTGAAGCCGATGTCGCCAGGCTGCTGCACCTCATGGTGCACTCCGTCTATTCGGACAAGGATGTCTTCCTTCGCGAACTGGTGTCCAACGCCGCCGACGCCTGCGAAAAGCTGCGCTACGAAGCGATAGCCGCGCCGGCACTGCTGGGAGACGACCCTCAGCCGCGGATCATGATCACGCTCGATCCCGATGCGCGCCAGTTGACCATTGAGGACAATGGCATCGGCATGACCCAGGCCGAAATGGCCGAGGCGCTCGGCACGATCGCCCGCTCAGGCACCAAGGCCTTCATGGAACAGATCGCCGCCAAGAAGGATGGCGAGGGCGGCCAGCTCATCGGCCAGTTTGGCGTCGGCTTCTATTCCGCCTTCATGGTCGCAGACAAGGTCGACGTGCTATCGCGCCGCGCTGGCGAGGAGGGTGCTGGCCTGTGGACGTCGGATGGTTTGGGCACCTACTCAATCGGGGATGCTGATCCGGCCGAGGCTCCGGCGCGCGGAACGCGCGTCATTCTTCATCTCAAGGAAGATGCGGCCGACTATACCCGGCGCTTCAGCGTGGAGCCCAAGATCAAGGCGCAGTCGGGCCATGTCCCGGTCCCGATCGTCCTCAAGGACAAGCCCGATGCGGAGCCGGCGCAGATTGCCGATGGAGCGGCGCTGTGGACGCGGTCCAAGTCCGAGATCAGCGAGGAAGACTATACTGACTTCTATAGGACCAACGCCGGACAGTTCGACACGCCGGCACTGACGCTGCACTACCGCGCCGAGGGCGTGCACGAATATAATGTGCTCGCTTTTGTGCCTGAGATGCGACCCTTCGACCTGTTCGACCCCGATCGGGCGGGGCGGATGAAGCTCTATGTCCGCCGGGTGTTCATCACGGGCGAGGCGCAGATCCTGCCCCGCTACCTGCGCTTTGTGCGCGGACTGGTCGACTCGCAGGACTTGCCGCTCAACGTCTCGCGCGAGATGATCCAGGAGAGCCCGGTTCTGGCCGCCATCCAGAAGGGTGTGTCCAACCGCGTGCTGAGCGAATTGGAAAAGCTCTCGAACAGCGATGGCGACAAGTATCTCAAGATCTGGGATAATTTCGGGTCCGTCCTGAAGGAGGGTCTCTACGAGGATTACGCCCGGCGCGAGACGCTGCTGGGGCTCGCCCGCTTCAAGACCAGCACGTCGAACAATGAATGGCGTTCGCTCAAGGACTATGCTGCCGATCTGAAAGAGAACCAGACCGCCATCTATTATGCGGTGGGTTCCGACATCGAGCGGCTCGCCTCCTCGCCGCAGCTCGAAGGCTTCCGCGCGCGCGGCATCGAAGTGCTCCTGCTTACCGATCAGATCGACGGCTTCTGGGTGACCGGAGCGCCGGATTTCGAAGGCAAGCCGTTCAAGTCGGTGACGCAGGGGATGTCGGATCTGGGTCTCATCCCCCTTGCCGATGGAGAACAGCCGCCGGCGGAAACATCGGACGAGGTCGCCGGCTTCATCGACTTCGTCAAGGCGACGTTGGGCGACGTGGTGTCCGATGTCCGCGCGTCGGAACGGCTGACCGACAGCCCTGTCTGCCTGGTCGCGCCCGAACATGGCATGGACCGTCAGATGGAGCGGCTCCTGGCGGGCGCGGGGCAGCTTGCGCAGGTGAGCAAGCCGGTCCTCGAGATCAATCCCCGGCATGCGCTCGTTACCCGGCTCAGCGCGGTAGGCGCAGAGCAGGCGGATCTGCGCGAGGATGCAGCGCATCTGCTGTTCGACGAGGCCCGCATCGCCGACGGGGAACTGCCGCTCGATCCGCGCGCCTTTTCTGAACGGCTTGGCCGGGTCCTGCTCCGCGGCAGCGGCCCGATCTGAAGGCCCGGTTGGGGCGTCTCTCAGCCGGCCGCTCATGCCAAGGTAAGATTTACTGCCCGGGTCCGCTTCGCAGTGGGTCCGGGCCATACCGCATTCTTCGGCTCCCGCCCCCTGCTGATGTATAGAACATCAAATCTCTATATTCACAGCCTCTATCGACAGATGGTACATGTATGAGCGAGGCATGATGCCTCTGCGGGCGCAAGGCTGATCTCGCAGGGAGCTGGCCCGACGGAATCCAAAAGGGCCGGCACGCATTATGATCATCGCAGCGATCGTCATCATTTCCCTGATCCTGATGGTGCTGTTCTTCGCCGTGACCGTGGCCGGAGGCCGCGCCCATGATCGGCAGAACAGGGAAGCGGCGCGTCGAGCTGACCAGCAGCCCAGTGCGGCCGGGGATCGCCGGTCATGACGTGTCGCTCTCTGGCTGTCTCGCGCCGAGCGCCGCTGTGCGTAAGCGGGCCGGTGTGACGCGGGGGCGGGCAGCCAGCAATGTCCAGGTCAAGGCTGGCTTCGGGCCCAATTTCAAACGCAACACGGCTTTGCGCGGCCATGGCGCGGCCTAAAGTGTCCTGTCCGCCACGGGCAGATATTCTGGCGCTCGTCGATGGCGCGGGCCGGCTTCCCGTTCGTGTGACGCCCAATGCCTCCGCCGATGCTATCACCCTGGCGACCGCGGACGGTATCTTGCATGTCCGGACGACAGCGACGCCTGAAGGTGGCAAGGCCAACGAGGCCGTGCTCAAGCTTTTGGCAGCAGCGCTCGGTCAACCGGTTTCTGCACTGGAACTGCTGCGCGGATCGACGGGCCGAAACAAGATCGTCCGGGTGATCTAGCTCCGCGCGGGGCTGCAGCGGGGCGCGGCGAGTAAATTCGCCAAATCCTTTCAGGGGGCGTTTGCGGGAGGGGGCGGAATCCTACGCCAAGCTCGCCCAGATAGCCG
>JAEMRT010000025.1:0-26139 GCA_016463225.1 Sphingopyxis sp.
CCATGACGCCGGGAGTAGACGGCCAGACCTTCGACGGCATGACGCTGGCGAGGCTTGATCGTCTGGTCGAACGCGTGGCGGATGGCCGTTACCGCCCTCGTCCAGTGCGGCGGGTCTATATTCCCAAGGGCAATGGTAAAATGCGCCCATTGGGCATCCCTACGGCGGACGATCGCATCGTTCAGGAGGCGGCGAGAATGATCCTCGCGGCGATCTATGAGCCTGTGTTCTCGAAACACAGTCATGGGTTCCGCGCGGGTCGCTCCTGCCACACGGCCCTCGAAGAGATCCGCAAAACCTGGACGGGTGCGAAATGGCTGATCGAAGTGGATGTTCGCGGGTTCTTCGACAACATCGACCATGACGTCCTGCTTGGCCTCTTGGCCCGCCGGATTGATGATCCTGTGTTCATCGATCTGATCGGGACGATGCTCAAGGCAGGGTGCATGGACGAATGGAAGTTCGAGCGGACCTATAGCGGCACTCCGCAGGGCGGGGTCATCTCGCCCTTGCTCGCCAACATCTATCTCCATGAGCTTGACCTGTTCATGGAGGAAATGCGGGCGGGCTTCGATAAGGGCGTCAAACGGCGGGCCAATCCTGCCTATGTTGCTCAGACCCAGCAGATCGCCGCACTTCGTAAGAAGATCGATGCAATCCGTGCCGATGGTGCGGATGAGGCAGAGGCTCGAGCCTGTCTGGCTCGGATCGAAGCCATCAATCGGGAACGGCGGAAGATACCGTCTGTCGATCCTATGGACCCCAACTTCCGTCGCCTTCGCTATTGCCGCTATGCCGATGACTTCCTTGTCGGCGTGATCGGCAGCAAGGCGGAGGCCGTCCGGATCATGGCCGATATACAGCACTTCCTTGCTGATCGGCTCAATCTGGCGGTATCACCGGAGAAAACCGGGGTTCGCGATGCGTCGAGGGGATCGCCCTTTCTTGGCTTCCATGTATGCGCCTTCACGTTGCGCTCTCCCGGTTCAATGGCGGGGCGTCAGAAGGTCGGCGGCGGGATGCGACGCATCCTTCGTCGGCCAACGCGGGGGAACATCAAGCTGTGGGTGCCAAGAAACCGGGTCTATGCGTTTTGCAGGCGCAAAAAGCTCGGCAACCTCGACATGAGGAATGGCCGAGTGCGTCCGCAACTCATGGAATCCAGTGTGGCGGAGATTATCGTTGCCTATAACTCAGAGTTCCGGGGCTTCGCGAACTATTATGCGATAGCCGATGGCGTAAAAGCGTCCCTCGACAAGCTGGAACTGGTCATGCTCAGGAGCCTGCTGGCGACTGTCGCATGCCGGAAAGGTTGGACGAGAAGGCGTGCCGAGGAATATCTGAGAATGGGATCGGATCACGGCGTAACAACCGTGGTTCGGGGCGAGCCGCGAGTCCATAGGGTATGGAAACTGAAGCATCTGATCGTGAAGACGTGGGACAACCCCATCGTCGATACCATCACGATAGGTTCTCGCCTTGCGCAGAGCCCAAACGATCTGGTCAACCGCCTAAGTGCTGAAGAATGCGAAGCATGTGGCGACACCGATGGCCCGTTCGAGATGCATCACCCCCACCGCCTGAAGGACAAGCGGCGCGGCCCACTGACGCCTTGGGTGCAATCGGCACGACGGCGCCGGACTATCGTTCTGTGCCACAAATGCCATGTCGCTCATCACGGTGGCCGGATGCCTGACAGAATGGAGAGCCGTGTGCATTGAAAGGTGCAAGCACGGTTCGGGGGGAGGCGCTGAGGCGTCCTCGCAAGAGGCGTCTCGCGTCTACCCTACGGAGACGGGCCGAAGGCCTGGCTCCGTGAGCTTGGCCGGGGCACGTGCGGTACGCGCGGGCGGCGGCTTAGCGAATAGAGCCCCGGTCCCGCCCGGCGCGAAGCGTTGGGCGGGATGCGCCGAAACCCTCTTCTCTTCTTCTTGTCCGGGCAAAACCTCGCCGGCCCGCCCGGCACTGGATGGTCACCGCAAACCTCCCCGGTGCCTGACGTCCTGGGGCGTCACGGTATCGATCACCTGGATTGAGGAGCTGGCTGCGAGGCAGTTCGATCGCCGGCTGACACGCTCGCGCCCGCATGTCCGAACGGGGCTGAGCGATAGGGCCCGGGCGCAGTGAACGCGGCTCGCGGCAGGGCGATGAACCTCACGCGGCACAAGGCGCGGCACAACCTGCGGCACGCATGAGAGCCGGGTCACGACAGGAGCCGCCGGCGTCCGGATTTCACCGGGAGGTGGGCACGGCAAGTGGAAAACGCCACCAGCGGTGGTGGCGCCCGGCTGTGCGCTCGCGCGGGCAGATGATAGTCAGGCTCGAGCGAAAGGCAGGGCGAAGCCAACGACACTCGCCGGCTTCGCCGCACGGATCAGATAGGCCTGATCCAGTCGGCCGCCGGCTGCCAGCCGATGATGTCGCTGCCGCTATCGCTGACCGCATCGGCCGAGATGTCGCGCCAGGGCGACCGCGGCCGATAGGTCGGCATATGCCGGGCGGTGAGCAGTTCGAAGGTCGAACAGGTGTAGCCGCTCAACCTGATCGCGAGCACGGGCTGGTTCTCCGGCGGTAGGCCCGTGAAGACTGAGATGAAGCCCGCGGGAACCGGATGCAGTGTCGCATCGATCATCGTGCGCGCGAGCCGGGTCTCGAGTTCACCGGCTTCGCTGCCCCAGGGATGGGCATCGATGTCGATCTGGTCGGCGGCGCCGGCCGCGGGGAGGTAGGAGAATTCGCCGGACCAGCACCGGCTCTGGGGATGGAGCGCAGCGACGTCGGCCGCGAGACCGGCATCGCCGGTCTCGGAGCGGAGCCAGTCGGCCATGCCCGGCGTGAGCTTGCCCGAAAGCTTGCGCGCGGCGGTCGGCGCCGCGTCGAGTTCGGGAAATTCGACCAGCCACCAGGCGAGCCGATGGTGAAGGACGATGCCGTAGCAATGGGCGGCGGCGGTGTTCGAAGGGGCAGGTTTGATCATGACGGTACTCCGTTCGAAAGGCGTGTGACGGGTCAGTGGACCGACCCGTCGTGCGCGAAGATGGAATGGGGAATGGTCAGCTGATGCTCGCTGGCGATCAGCGACCAGGCTGCGGCGAGATCTTCGTAATATTCGCAATCGACGATCGCATCGGCGCTCGCCTCGCCGAACTGCACTTCCTCGAAGTCGCGGACATGCGCGGCGTCGGTCGCCTCGGTGATCGCCTGGCCGAGGTGCGCGGCGATCTCGTGGCGGTTAAGGCTGTCTGCCGCGCGGCGGATGCGCTCGACCATGTTGGGGTTGGTGATCTCGACGCCCTGGGCGATTCCGGCGATGTCGTCGAAGCTGGTGAGAGTGAACATCTTGCTCTCCATCTGAAGGAAGGTGGAGGGCGGCCGCGAGCGACCGCCCGGGAGACGGTCAGAGGAACTCGATTTCCTCGGCGACGATGTCGGTGTTGTAGTAGGTGCGCCCGTCGCGCTCGTTGCGGCTGTAGCGGATCTCGCCGACCACCAGGAGCTTGTCGCCCTTCTTCTTGTTGTTGGCGACCGACTTGCCGAGGCCGTTGAAGGCCTTGACCTGATGGAACTCGTCGTAGGTTTCGGTGTAGCCGTTGTCGTCCTTCTGGACCTGGCCGTCCTTGATCACCGGCTTCGAGGTGACGAGGCTGAAGCTGACGCCGCCCTTGCTGTCCGTGCCGAAGCGGGTGATGTCCGAGGTGATGCGGCCCGAGAGAAAAACCTTGTTCATGGCCTGATGCCTTTCGCGTTTCACGCCAGCGGGCCGATCCCGCTGGGATGAACAATCGCGAAGGCCCGTGATCGAGGGGGCACCGCACCTGCGCTTCAGCGCGGGGAAACCCCCATTTTTCGAGTGGTGCGGGCAGAGGCCGTCAGGCCTCAACACGGTCGGAAAATGGCGGGTTGCGGGGATCCCGCACGGGCGTAGCGTTCATCCAGACAAGCGGATGGCCCCGCGGTGATATCGGCAAGGCGCGCGGCATGGACGGTCTTCACACGGACCCGCCACGGCGAGACACGCCGGCAGCACGACTGCAGCGCGCGTCAGACATTCATCGGTGCCCAAATGGTCGGGGACGGCCTGCGTCGCAGCTTGACATCGGCGCGCCTTCCACGGCGGCGTTACGCCGTCAGGTCATGCCGGGCGGCGCTCGGCTAGCGCCAGACACGAGAAGGGCGCGGCGCCAAGTGGTCGGGCATGATCACCGGCCGCGTGGACGGCGATGGGCGCAGGTTCTGACGCCGTCCACGCAACTCGGTCAGGCTCCATGACCATCGGGCCGCGGGGCACCGGCCTGCTTCGTCCTTGGAGCGGTCGGCGAAGCCTCGCCAGCCATGTCAGTGCTTGCGGACGAATTCCGCGCGCAGGACCAAGCCCTTGATGCCTTCGTAGCGGCAGTCGATTTCCTGAGCGTCGCCGGTCAGCCTTATCGCCTTGATCACGGTACCCTTGCGCAGGGTCTGCCCCGCCCCCTTCACTTTGAGGTCCTTGATCGTGATGATGCTGTCGCCATCGGCGAGGACGTTGCCAACGGCATCGCGGACCTCGATCGTCTCGGCGGTCCGGGCATTCACGGCTGCCTCGGCAGCGGTGATCCAGTCGCCAGAGGCTTCGTCATAGACATAGTCGTCGTTTGCGTCGGTCACGATCGATGGCGCCCTTCACGCCAGACGGGCTTCGAGCGCGCCGAGTTCGGCGGTCAAGGCGGCGGGCAGGCGGTCGCCGAAGCGCGCATAGTCACGGCGGATGCGCTCGGCCTCGGCGCGCCATTCATCGTCATCGACGGCGAGCAAGGCGGTGACCGCGTCATCCGACAGATCGAGCCCCTGCAGATCGAGGTCGTGCCTATTGGGAAGGCGGCCGATGGCCTTGTCTTCCGCCTCGACGCACCCGTCGAGCCGGTCCGCGATCCATTTGAGGACGCGGGCGTTGTCGCCGAAGCCGGGCCAGAGAAAGCGGCCATGGGCATCCTTGCGGAACCAGTTGACGTAGAAGATGCGTGGCAGCTTGGCTGGATCCGCTGCTTCTGCTCCCAGCTTGAGCCAATGCGCGAAGTAGTCGCCCATATTGTAGCCGCAGAAGGGCAGCATCGCGAAGGGGTCGCGGCGGACATCCCCGATCTTGGTCTCGGCCGCAGCCGTACCTTCGGAGGCGACATTCGAGGCCAGGAACACACCGTGCTGCCAGTCGAAGGCCTCGGTGACGAGCGGAGCGGTCGTCGCGCGCCGGCCGCCGAACAGGATCGCCGAGATCGGGACGCCCTTGGGATCCTCCCATTCGGGTGCGATGGCCGGGCACTGGCCGGCGGGACAGGCGAAGCGCGCGTTGGGATGGGCGGCCGGCGTCCCGAGATCGGGAGACCAGGCCTGGCCGCGCCAGTCCGTAAGCCCGTCGGGCGGCTCCTTCGTCAGGCCCTCCCACCAGACATCACCGTCGGCGGTGAGCGCGGTGTTGGTGAAGATCGTGTTGGCGTTGAGGCTGGCCAGGGCATTGGCGTTGGTCGTTGCGCTCGTCCCGGGTGCGACGCCGAAGAATCCGGCCTCGGGATTGATGGCATAGAGCCGGCCATCGTCGCCAAAGCGCATCCAGGCGATGTCGTCGCCGATCGTTTCGGCCTTCCAGCCTGGAATGGTTGGCTGCAGCATGGCGAGGTTGGTCTTGCCGCAGGCCGAGGGAAAAGCGGCGGCGACATAATGCACGCCGCCTTCGGGCGAGGTCAGCTTGAGGATCAGCATATGCTCAGCAAGCCAGCCGTCGTCGCGGGCCATGACCGAGGCGATGCGCAGCGCATAGCATTTCTTGCCTAGCAGGGCGTTGCCGCCATAGCCCGATCCATAGGACCAGATCTCGCGCGTTTCAGGGAAATGGACGATATATTTGGTCTCGTTGCAGGGCCAGGCGACGTCGGCCTGGCCGGGCGCCAGCGGAGCGCCGACCGAGTGGACCGCGGGAACGAATTCGCCGTCATCGCCCAGGGCTGCCAGCGCCGGTGCGCCCATCCTCGTCATCACGCGCATCGAGAGCACCACATAGGTACTGTCGGTGATCTCCACGCCGAGCGCGCTGATGGGCGAGCCGATCGGCCCCATGGAGAAGGGCACGACATACATGGTGCGTCCGCGCATGCAGCCGTCGAATAGGCCGTGGAGCGTATCGCGCATCTCATGCGGTGCGCGCCAATTGTTGGTAGGGCCGGCGTCGGCCTCGTCCTCGGCGCAGATGAAGGTGCGGCTTTCGACGCGCGCGACGTCGCGTGGATCGGATGCGGCCCAGAAGGAGTTGGGACGCTTCGCGGGATCGAGGCGGCGCAGGGTTCCGGCGGCGACGAGCTGCGCGGTAAGCGCGTCCCACTCGGCCTCGGAGCCATCGCACCAGTGGACCCGGTCCGGTTTGGTAAGGGCGGCGATCTCGTCCACCCAGGCGGCGAGGCGACGATGGCGAGTCGGGGCGGCCAGCGTTTCAGCGATAAGGGCGTCCGACATCGAAACTCTCCGAATACCTGGGCGTCGCGTCGAGCGCGCGCGGTTAAAAAGGTGGTTTGGGTGCCTGAGCGTTAGCAGTTTGATGGCGCTGAAAGCAAGTTTAGGATAGCATGATAGATACTCTACAACGCTTTTAAGCGATCCTTGACGTCATTTCTGATGTATTTTACATCATGCCGATGCTCACTCCGGCCCAGCTTCGCGCGGCGCGCGCGCTTCTCGGAATCGACCAGCGCACGCTCGCCGAGCGCGCCGGCGTATCGCTTCCCACGATCCAGCGGATGGAAGCGGCGAGCGATGGCTATGTCCGGGGCGTCGTCGACACCTTGACCAAGGTGGTCGACGCGCTCGAACGCGAGGGCATCGAACTCATCCGGGAAAACAGCGTTAGCACGAGTGGCGGGCGTGGCGTCCGGCTGCGCGATCCCACCAGCCCGACCCTGCGCGAGCCCGTGCGGCGCACGCCGGACAATGCGTCGGCGTCATAGCGATGCCTGACGGAACGGCGACATCGCATCTCTTCCGGCCGAAGCTGCTCACGGTCCTGAGCGAGGGCTACTCCTTCTCGTCGTTTCGCAAGGACGTGCTGGCCGCCGTGACGGTCGCGATCGTCGCTCTGCCGCTGTCGATGGCGATCGCCGTGGCTTCGGGGGTGTCGCCCGAGCGAGGGCTCTATACCGCGATCATCGGCGGATTCCTCGTTTCGGCCTTGGGCGGTAGCCGCTATCAGATTGGGGGTCCCGCCGGGGCTTTCATTGTTCTGGTCGCGGCGACCACGACGAAATTCGGTCTGAACGGCCTCCTCGTCACCGTGATGCTGTCCGGGGCCCTGCTGACGCTGATTGGACTTTCGCGGCTGGGCTCATTGATCCGCCATATTCCCCATCCGGTGACGGTGGGCTTCACCTGCGGCATTGCGGTGACGATCTTCTCCGGAGAAATCCGGGACCTCTTCGGTCTTCATCTCGACGGAGCGGAACCTGGCCCCCTCATCCCCAAGCTGGTGGGGCTGGGCAACGCGGCTTCGACGGTGACGCCCGCGGCCGCGGTGCTCGGCCTGGGATGCGCCGCGCTGATTTTCGTGGTGCGCCGGTTCCGGCCGAACTGGCCCGGTATGCTGATCGCGGTCGTCCTGGCCTCGATAGCTGCCGCCTGGCTGCAGCTTCCGGCAGAGACGATCGGCAGCCGTTTCGGAGAGATCCCGCGTGGGCTTCCGACGCCGCAGGCGCCGCAGCTGTCGTGGGCGCTGGTTCTCCAGCTGCTGCCGTCGGCCCTGTCGTTTACGCTGCTCGGCGGCGTCGAAAGTCTGCTGTCAGCGAAGGTCGCCGACAGCATGTCCGGGCGCAAGCATCGCTCCAACATGGAGCTTGTTGCGCAGGGGCTTGCCAATATCGTGTCCGCCTTGTTCGGAGGGATCAGCGTCACCGGCACGATCGCACGCACAGCAACCAACATTCGGGCCGGCGCGATCAGTCCGCTGTCGGGCATGATGCACGCGCTGTTCGTCCTGCTCTTCATGCTCGTCGCGGCACCGCTCGCACGGTACGTTCCGCTCTCCGCGCTCGCCGGCGTCCTTCTGGTGGTGTGCTGGAACATGGCCGAGAAGGCGGAGTTTCTGCGCCTGATCCGCAGCTGGCCCACGGCCTTGGTGCTCCTGGCGACCTTTGGGCTGACCCTGGTCAAGGACCTGACCTTCGGGATCGTCGCGGGATGCGTCGTCGCTGCGCTGCTGGCCATGGCACGACGACGGGTTCCGCAAGAGGGAGACTGAAGCCGGAATGCAGACGTGCGGGCTGCCGGGTAAATGAAAACAGGGCCCGCTTCGCGAGAAGCGAAGCGAGCCCAGCGGGAGGGTGTGCCCGGCCTGGAGGTGTGGGACCGGGCACGGGGAGGTTCAGACGGTTTCGGGCTCCTCCGCCTGCTCCGGCGCGCGCTGACGACGCTGCCGGCGTCCGCCTTCCTGCTGCTGTTCCTGCTGCGGCTCGCAGCCGAAGGCATGGCTTGCGGAGGACTGTCCGAGGCCGGCTTCGGTGCCCTGTGTGGCGGGGCCGGCGGTCTCGTCGGCACCGGGCAGCGGCGGCAGGCCCTCGTCGGCCTTGGGCGCCATCTCCGAGGCGAGGTCGCGGCGGCGCGTCGGGCGCGACCACACGACGTTGTAGCTGCCGTCCTCCTGACGGAACGCCGACACGTAGAGCGGCGCGGCCAGGCTCGGATCCTCGATCTTGCCGTTGAGGAACGCCTCGCCGGTGCTGTTGGAGGCAAGCTCGAACAGAGCACCCACCTGCACCCACGCCCGCGATGCCGACAGCGCCAGCACCTCGTACTTCGGCGCCTTCGGATTGGCCGAGTGCACCTCGCGCAGCGCGATCGTCATGGCAATCGTCAGCGTCGCGATCTTGCCGACGAAAATGCCGGCGTCATTCTGCTTGATCGAACCGATATTCATGGGAAAGTCTCCTGAAAGCCGGTCTCGAACACTGTGTCCGAGCCAACTTCCTCCTTCCCCACTCCCCTCCTCGGCCGTTCGGCCGAGCAGGCGCGCAAGCGCCACATCCGAGGCCCGCTTCCGCGGCCTCGGGGCGAAAATGGATCTGTGAGGGGATGCCGCTGATCGCCTTAAAGCGGTCAGGCCGCCCCGGGCCGCCGGTACTGGCTGGGCGATGACAGCTACAAGGAAGCAGGCCGCTCGCTCGCGGTCCTGCTGCGGTCGAAGGCCTCGACATGGCGACGGGCGAGGTCGCGCTTTGCGATGCCGTGCCAGTAATGGTCGTCATGGCCGTCATAGTCGCCGCGACCATTGAGCCGGATCGTGTCGCCATATTGCTCGATCCGCTGGCCGTTATAGGTCAGCAGCACTTCGCCTTGGGTGACGCTGAAACGCTTGCGCTCGATGACCAGCTTGTCGGAATCATAAGGCGGCGGCTGACGCAGATAGTCGGCGCGCTGCCTGTTGGCCGCGATCGCCGTGCAGAGCCGGTCGACATGATCCGGATCGTTCGAGACGATGCTGAAGATATGAGAGCGATCGAAGAAGTTGCCGAAGAAGCTGACGGCATTCTCGACGCCTTCCAGCCATTCGCCGCGCAGATTGCGGGCGTCGCGTTCGACAAAGTCGCCATATTTTTCGAACAGACGGTTGAGCGGATGATCGCGCAGGATCTCGATCAGCGCGTCGATCGCCGCGTCGGCGGTCTCTGTGCGCAAATGGCCGTTGCTCAGGACGATGGTGGTCATGGTCGTTCCCCTTGGGACTGAACGTGGTCGGACGAGGGAGAGCCGACCGGCTTGGCCAGCTCGGCCGCGCGGCGCTCGCAGATGTCGGCGAGCTGCGCGGGATCGCTGCCGGGCCGGGCTTCGATGATGTTGTCGCGGAAGCTGACGTCGATGCCGACCCTCAAGGCGTTGCAGTGTTCGACGGCCTCGCGGCATACATCTGCCGGGTCGCAGCAGGCTGGGGCGCTGGCTGCCAGGACCTTCCATCGCAGGCCTGAAATTACGATCATGTGATCCTCCATGTCGGAAGCGGTAGGTCAGCGGGCCGCGACCGATGGCATGCGGTCACAGCAACGATCGCGGTAGCGCGTGGGCGAGTGCTACGTGCGTGACCCCGGTCAGACTTCAAGATAGCAATCATGGGCGAGGCAGAAGGCCTCGGCGACGGATTCGCCCTCGCACAGCAGCCGCGGTTTCCGCGAACCGCCCCAGACAGGGCGCGGTAGGTCGTCGCCCATGGCGAAGCGCCAGCGGGTCGGACCGTTGGCGGCCTCGAGGATGAAGCCGGTCTCGCTCGCGTCGAACCGCAGGATTGTGGGCCTTTCGGCTCCGAAGTCAGGCATGTCGAGGATCTGATGTTGACCGGCATAGCGATGCTCCCAGGGCGGGAAGTCCGCGAGCTGATCGGGATGCACACCGAGGATTCGCTGATCGACAGCGATCGCAAGTGACCGATGGTCCGGCGCTGGCCGTATCTCCTCGCGCGTGAGCCAGATCCATCCGTCGGAGTAGGTCAGCGGCAGCACCATCCATGATCCCCCGTTGCATTGCCAGCCCGCGAGGCCGACCCCGCCTTGTCCATAGCTCCCCAGATGGCTCGAAAAGGCGGTCAGCGTCCGGTCGATGGGCCACTGCGGCGGCATCGGTCCAATCAGCGAACTGCCGCGCACGGCGCGAAACGAGCCGCGGTCCAGAACGTCCCAGCGGTCGGCCTTGCGGCACAGCGAGTCACGGCGGCGGGACAGATCGAGCACGCGGCGCGCTTTGTGGATCGGATCCTCGCCATGGCGAACGCCTACCTTGACGGTGAACGCGAACGAGGCGGCGCTGGGCCTGTCGGTTTCGGGACAATCGAGATCGAGAATGACCTCATGGCGTATCGGGGAGTGGGCCTTGTCCGGTTCCACCGTAAGCGTGGCGTTCCATTCGAGCCTGCGGCGCTCATACCAGCCTTGCAAGAGGATCCAGCTGCGCGCACGGTCCGTGTTCCCGGCCTCGGCGTGCTCGAGAATCCAGTGAGGGACACGCGCCGTGAAGGCGACATGATAGGTCGACATGGAGAATCCTCCTTGGGATGGTCGGTCTGGGGGGTCAGGAGGGAGCAGGCGCGGACCGGTTGCCTGCGCGTGCGTGGTCAGGCGTATTGCGGCCGGACTTCGGGAAATGCCGGCGGCGCCGTCCATTCGAAGACGATGGCGGCATAGCGCCCACCGTCGTAGAGGACGGAATCGACGCGGCGGCGGTGGCGCTGTAACCGCTCGAGCAGGCGATTGGCGCGATCGGCAAGCTGGACGGCGCGGGTCTCGGTGGGCGCGAGCGCCAGCAATCGAGCCAGTTCGCCGGTATCGTACCACCAGGCACCTTCTTCAGGCCCACCATAGGCGCGGTCGATCTCGTAGAGAGCGATGATGAAGCGCATGGGCGGGCTCCTTCAGGAGATCGGCGCCGGCATGGCCAGCCATTCCGGCTGATCATGGGCGATGGGAACGTCGAAACGGCCGGCCTCGGCTTCGGAGAACACGGTTGCGGTGCTTAGCTCGCCAAAGCCCGTGTCATTGTTCCAGAACAGCAGACCCTCTTCAGCATCTCGCGTGGTGAGGACGTAGCCGTCGGCGCCTTCACGGTGCTCGCGCGAAAGCGCCCGCTCGAGGAGCTGGGCCGATGAGGCGAATTCGAAGCGATCCTCGCGGATCACGACATAGCCGCCGCCGAATTCGCCAGGGCGCAGGCGGTCGCAATCGAGGCAATATTCGAAGCCGGCCGGCAGCGCGGATTTCGCGACCTTCTGGATCAGTTGCGCGGCGGTTTCTACGTCGAACTGATCGCCATGGAGCCAGACCTTGCACCGCCCTGTCCCATCCGACGGATCGACCTGGACGGAGAAGCCGAGCCGTGGATAATCGGGATCGCTCAAGATCGCGAGGAAGCCGCCGAAGGGATCGGAGTCGATCGGGGGAAAACAGGCGGCGAAGCCCGCGCCAAGGTCGGCATAGGCTGCAGCGCGCTGATCGGGTGCGAGGCGGGAATCGCCAACGATCTCGGCAGCCTCGCCGACATGCCGGAAGATTTCGGCCTCGGCATCGGTGACAGCGAAGGTGAAGCTCGCCTTGGTAAAATGGTTGGCCATAATGGCTCCTCAGGAAGGGCGTGCGGCGCAAGGCCGGTCCCCGGCCTCGGAGACAGGCCCGGCCGCCATCCTCTTCCCCCCTTCCCTCCCCGTGCGCGGAGCGCGGACGGCAGAAGACGTGCGGAGAAGCTTCTCGGCCTCGGTCAGCGATGGTCGGAAGGCCCGGCCGGCGTCACCGCCGGGTTGGCGCGTTCAGCTCGTACGCTTGCGCCGGCGGGGAGGCCCGACATGGTCGGCCGACACTTCGAGATCCACCGCGAGCTGGGTGAGCGTACGGTGCGCACCCAACCGCTGGAGCCCGTCCATGCGCCCGTCGAGCTTTATGGTCTCGATCCGCGAGCGAACGAGCGAAGCGGCGACGCGCAGCGTGTGGGGATCAAGCTCGGCCATGGGACTCGACAATAGCGCCGATAGCGTCCCGATGCGAGCGCTCAGCCATCCTCGTCGGCGAAGTCGCGCCAGCGCCCGACCAGTTCGATCATCTCGGCCTTGCGACCGAAGGCATCGGGGTAGATCGCACCTTCATGCTGGCCAAGAAATCCAATGATGGTCGTGATATGGGTCGCGATCGTCGCATCGACACCGAAGAGATCGGCGATGGGAAAATGACCGCAATCCTCGCCATTCCACCAGGCGAGCAGGAAGTTGGCGGCGCGGCGCGCCTGGCCCGTGTCGGACCGGGCAAGATCGATCAGGCGATCGAGAGCTTTTCCCGCAGCGGCCTTGCCGAAGGGTGCCGCGGTCACGCCGGCCGCGTTTCTTCATTGAAAGCGTCCGCTGCTACCGGAGGACGAGCAGCTGCAACATTTTTGCGATCATCTGCATTGAAGTCGGGGAGGCGCAGCACTTCCCGCCTGGATGTGTCGCCTGCTTTCGGATCTTTGTGCCGAGACTTCATGGTCTGTCACCTCAAATCAACTTCGGCTCAGCGCCAGTTCAATGCCAGGGATTTAGGAGGTTGGCCGGCGTGCGCTCGAAATCCGCAACGTTGCGGGTAACAAGCGTCATCGAATGCACAACCGCCGTCGCGGCGATCAGACCATCCCGCTCCGGTTGGGGATCCGGCACATGCAATGCGGCGCACCGCATCGCGACTTCGGTGTCGATCGGGATGATGCGATCATCGAACGCCGCCAGCACGTCGGTTTGAAACCATGTCCGCAAAATGCGGCCGGTAGAAGCATCGACGCGCTCCTTGGCTAAAATGCCTAGTTCAATTTCGAGGACCGATATGACCGAAATGTAGCACTGGTCGACATCGGCTTCGTCCGCCCAGGATGTCACCTCGGGAGGCAGCCGTTCAGGTCTGCGAAGCGCGGAGATGACGTTCGTATCTAGGAGAAACATCAATCCAGATCCGCCGGTCGGACGATATGATCCAGCTTGCTGGGTTCGAAGTCAAAGTCAGCATCGTCGCCGGCTTGCGCCAAGGTCGCGAGCAAGCTGCGGGGCTTCTTGCCCTGCCGTCGATGATAATCCTCGATCGTCATGAGCACATGGGTGGGCCTGCCCCGTTCGGTGATATAGACAGGGCCCTTGCGGGCAGCTTTCTTTGCCCGGCTCGCACCTTGGTTGAAGTCACGACTTGAAATGGTTGTCATGTTCATAAGAGCCTCGCACTTGGGCATGTAGCCATGTTACTACAATTGCGTCGCTGGAGCAACCCGGCACATGTTTTCAACATCTGGATCCAATCCCGGTGACCCGGCCGGGTTGCCCCGAAGAATCCACGGCATCGGCTGGATGAGCCGCGCCCAGTCAGCGAAGGAGGGAATACGGCCAAGATCCTCTTGGACGTGCTGTTCCCCGATCAACCGCACCGGGATATCCCGTCCATCAGCGTTTCGGATCGTCACGCCGAAGACCGTCTCGAGCATGAATATGCCCTCTGCATGGTGGCGCAAGGAACGGTGGCGGGGGTCCGCGACGATCTTCTTCGACTCGTCGAACCATTGGTGGAGGGGCAGATAGTCCTCGGCCTCGCCGCCCCAGCGCTTCACGGAGCTGAGCGCGTGATAATAGCAGTGCGACATCGCCTATAGCTCCGCCTCGGTCGTGTCATAGTCGATGAACCGGCTGTTGTGCGTGAGGGTCACCGCGCCGCTGGCGACGTCTATGGCGATGGTGCCATAAGCGCCCTCCCCGTCCTCCCAGCCGGCGTGCCGCGCGCAGATGGCGTTGTCGACGAAGGCGCTCAGAGCATCCTCGAGGTCGATCGTGCGGGTCGACACTTCGCCGCTATAGGCGAGGCTATGGTGATCGCAGAGGATGCGCGGCAGCGCGATCTCGCCTTCCAGCGTGTAGGCATTGACATCACCGACGCTGCCTTGGTCGCCGCCGCCATCGTAGTGGATTTCGACACGGACAATGCCATGATCGAGCAGATGCGGGAGGAAGGCATCCTTGCAGCGCGCCTCGACTGTCCGCACGGCGGACAGGGCCGCCTGCAACTCGGCCTCGATCGGATCGGTGATGGCGGCATCGGCAGATTGATCTGTCGCGGTCATGGTCAAATCTCCTCGGGGAGGCGCTGTGCGGCCTCGGCGCTGCGGGGATAGCCTGCAGCCAGATTGCGGTGGAGTATCGCGAAGTCGGCGACCGGGAAGTGTCCGTCGGGGCCGGGCCGCGTGGCGAGGAGCGCCCCCATGACGATGTCGTCGATCGAGCTTCGCTCGACCTTGGGGGCCTCCCCGTCCTCATAGCAGACCGGCGCGGCGAAGCCGGCCTCGATCCAGCTGCCAAGGCCGTTCTCGACGGTCTCCGCATAGGTGGCGACGGTGGAATCGCGCCGCGTGGCGCTTGCATCGACCTTGAGACCGAGCGTGTAATAGACGCCGAAATCGTGCCGGTTGGTCAATGTGAGCAGCGCGCAGCCGTCAGGCGGCGGACCGAAACGGGCGATGATTGCCGCGCGGTAGGTGGCGACCTCAAGGCGGTTCAATCGCTCGAAGTCGGATGTGTGCCCGAGCTGGGCGCAATCCTCGTTCGCTGGCGCGCCGCCCAGATCGATGATGTCGGACATGGCCTTCTCCAATTCGGTGAGCAACCAGCCCAAGCCCCCTCTCCTCTGCGGCCGCACGGCCGGGGAAATTGCGAAAAGCCCCCGCTCCGCGAAGAGCGAGGGCCTTTCGTGACTTGGCGTGTGCGATCAGCCAGCGAAGGCATGGCTTGCGGAGGACTGTCCGAGGCCGGCTTCGGTGCCCTGTGTGGCGGGGCCGGCGGTCTCGTCGGCACCGGGCAGCGGCGGCAGGCCCTCGTCGGCCTTGGGCGCCATCTCCGAGGCGAGGTCGCGGCGGCGCGTCGGGCGCGACCACACGACGTTGTAGCTGCCGTCCTCCTGACGGAACGCCGACACGTAGAGCGGCGCGGCCAGGCTCGGATCCTCGATCTTGCCGTTGAGGAACGCCTCGCCGGTGCTGTTGGAGGCAAGCTCGAACAGAGCACCCACCTGCACCCACGCCCGCGATGCCGACAGCGCCAGCACCTCGTACTTCGGCGCCTTCGGATTGGCCGAGTGCACCTCGCGCAGCGCGATCGTCATGGCAATCGTCAGCGTCGCGATCTTGCCGACGAAAATGCCGGCGTCATTCTGCTTGATCGAACCGATATTCATGGGAAAGTCTCCTGAAAGCCGGTCTCGAACACTGTGTCCGAGCCAACTTCCTCCTTCCCCACTCCCCTCCTCGGCCGTTCGGCCGAGCAGGCGCGCAAGCGCCATTTCCGAGGCCCGCTTCAGCGGCCTCGGGGGGTTTAGGAGCGAGTGCCGAAGAGACTCAATTTGGCTCGCGTCTGGTGGACGCCGTCCACCATCCCGATGGTCGCGTGCCGGTCGGCGGCGAGGGACGCCGCCAGCGTTTCGGGAATGTCCGCATAGGCTTCGACGACGCGGATCGCGGCCTCGGGGGTCGGCAGTTCCCCCGGCTCCGTGCCGAGCCAGATCGTTGCTTCGCCCTCGTCGGGCTCGTCTTCGGTGGGCGTGAAGACTTGCGCGAAGAAGCTCTGCAGCGGGCGATCCCATCCGATCACCGCCTTGATGACACCGTTTCCGGGCCTCGGCTTCAGTTCGTAGCGGCTCATGTCTGGCTCCTGCGGATACGATGGTTGACGTGCCGGGCCGCGCCTTCGGCGCTGCGCAGTGCCTTGCGAACGGCCCTGGCGGCACGCGGGGCGCCGCTCCTGGCGAGAAGGTTACGCGCGGCGCGCAGATGGTCAATCGCCTCCGCCACGGCGGCGCGATCGGCCGGCGCCGCTCGTTTGATGGATCGCATGGCTTGGTCCTCCAATTATGCCGTCAGGATGCCGCCACCTGGTTGGTGGGCTGGAGCTCGATGGCGATCGCGTCGCGGCCGATCACCGCCGAGAACTGCCGGCCTTCGGGCACGAACCATTGGGCGCGATAAGCGATGATCGCCCGCAGGCGCTCGACGAGCGCGGCATCGTCGCCGAGCAGAAGGCGGGTAGCCATTTCCCTGGCGTCGAGAAGGAAGCGGTCGTTTTGGGTCTCCCAGCTATCAGCGTCGCGATCGTCGCTCGCGCAGAAGCAAGCGGCTTCCAGCAGATCAACCAGCTCCTCGGGCGAGACGGCGTCGCGAGAGCCCAGCAGGATATTCGCATCTTCGAAGGTCCAGAACAGGCCATCGTCATATTCGATGACGACAGGTGCCGGGACGGTAATCGTTTCGGGCTGCGGACCTGTGATTTCAAGCACGAGGTCGAGCCGTTCGACCGGGCCGCTTTCGAGACCGGGTAGCTCGGTGCAGTCGAAGACATGGGCGCGGCCATCGCGCTCGATCTCGAAGCGGAGCGCGGCGATGCGCTGCAGTGCGTCGTACCAGCTATATCCGGCCATGGCAGTGTCGGGGTCAGCCAAGCGTCCTCTCAGACGGCCATCGCGGGCAAGCGCGAACGCCGCGCATTGTTCGAGTGGCGGACCGAAGTCATCGACGAGCATCAGGTTATCGGCGGGGATGAGCCCCTGACTCTCGCGCCCGCTGTTCTGGTCGGCAGTCGCCGGGATCCATGCCCGCAAGAGCGGCGTCGCCTCGGGCAGATCGACGCCAAGCTGGGCGGCCTCGGTCCACTGCGCATGAGACAGTCGATGGCTGCCGAGCGAGGCGATGTGCCGGTAGATCGTCTTGAGCACCCTATTGCGAAGCGCTTCGAGGGCGGCGTTTTCGACCATCTCCTTGCGGGCCGGCAGGACGAGCTGCAGGGCCGGCGCATCGACGATATCGACCCGGGCCCACCAATGGCGATCCTTCTCGTCGACTGACGGCAGGACGCAAGGAACCGTGAGGCCGTGAAAATTGATGCGCGGTTGATGGGGCGTCGTGCGCCCGTCGGTGAACAGGCCGATCCGCACGCCATCGACCTCCTCGACCACATCGGCCCCGGCGAGCCAGTCGGCTTGCGTAAGGGGTACGCCGTTGAAACGGATCGGTGTGGGACAATAGCGCGCCGCGCCGCTGGCCACTGCTTCGAGATTCCTAGTGCAATCGTCGTCGAGCAGAAGACGGATTGCAGTTCCGAAGCCATGATCGCAGGGGGCGACAGCTATCGGTGCGCCCGATTCCCAATGGTCTGGTCCGATGGTGATAGCCCAGCCCTCGCCCGGACCGCGCGGGCAGGAGCGGATTTCGACATGGCGACCGGCAAGGCTGAAGACGCCCATGCCGGCAGGGTCTTCGCGCCGCGCGATGTTGTCGTCCCAGCCCGAGCGCCCGAGCGCCAGGATCACGGCGGGATCGGCGATACCCGCGCCGTCATCCGCGATGACAAGCCAGCTCTGCCCGTCGGCCTCGGCAACATCGAGATCGATGACCGTCGCGCCGGCTCTGCGCGAATTCTGGATGAGCTCAGCCAGGGTGTCGACCAGCGTGTTGTTGAAGAGGCGCGTCACCTTGGTGATCGCGGCGGGATCGACCTGGCTGTGGATGACGGTGGGAAGGGGCATCGGGGTCTCCTGGACAAGAGCGGACCTGCTCCCCCGGCCCTCCCCTTCTCCCCTTTCGCAACCGATCAGGCACAGCGGCGCTGGTCTCGGCCTCGGTCTCGATGTGGACGTAGCGCTCGCCGTTCGGACGCCGCTTGCGGATATGGAGTTTCCTCGGGACGGCGATTTCGGATGGGAGGACCAGAGCGCGCGGTCAGGTGCCGGACGCGATCTGGTTATCGTACAGTGGCCGGTCGTCCGGACGCCACTCGCCTGGAAGCCAGATACGGCCGTTGTAGCTGATGCGGCCGACAGGCATGTGTTCGAGGAGCAGGGTGGCTTCAGGGAACATACTTGCGCCCAGGCCGTTCATGTCCCGCCGATCGCAGTAAAGGCGCGAGGCGTCAGCCCAGTCAGCCGCCCAGATGTCGGGATAGCCCTTCTGCACGATACGGAATGGTCGGCGCCGACGCGGAGGGCTCTGGCAGACGGCGCCGCCCTTGACGATGAGGGCCATGTCTCACGCGGCCTTTTGCACTATCCACTCGTACAGCAGATGGGCGTCCGGCTCATATTCCGATCCGATCGAGATGCGAACGAACTTGCCATCGCACGCGAAAGCCGACGCCCGCGGGAAACCGAGATAGGATTTGCCTTCGAGGATCAGATCGCCCGAGCGCACCTTGGTGATCGTCCGCGTGGTCCCAATTGCGCGATGCCCTGCCGGCGCATCGACCAGTTTGAGGGCGTCGCCCGCTTTTACGCGCTTCTTGAAGGCGGCCAGCGATACGATCGCGTCGACCGGATTCTTCAGTCCGTTGCGTTTCGCGAGCGCCGACCAATAAACCTGTCCAATGCGCGCTTCGCAGTAGAAGGAGCAGGACCAGAAGTCCTGTAGAGGGTTGGTGCGGGTAGTTCCGAACCGCTCCATCTGGTCGCGGATCGCGACCTGCGCGGCCTCCTGAGCGTCACGCCCGGTCAGATCCTCGGGCCAGTCGAGGATCTCAGCGGTGATCTTGCGTCCTCCCGCGAATTTCTGGGTCTGGATCGCAAAGGACGCGTTCGGAAAGCACCGCGCCAGATGCGGTTCGATGCGGCCAGCGAGGGTCGCAAGATTATCACTGGGACGATAGAGATCGCCCTGATAATGGAAGTTGCCTCGATCGTCATATGGGGTCTGGCTATAGAGGCGCGCGGGCGCGCCCGACGAAGTGGTGTCGGTCATTACATATTTCCTCGGATGATTGGTTTTCCGCCGTTCGCGGGCGGAGAATGTCAGGCGCCCGGAAGAGACGCCTCGATTTCGTTGGTGAGAGGCTCTTCACTCAATGCAGCTTCATTTGCTTGAGCAGGTGAAGGAGAAAGAGCCCCTCAACGAAGCTGTCCGCCATAAATTTTCTCGATGAGACAGTTGCGCGGCCCAATCGCCACGCCATCCATGAGTTTCTTTCTCCCTCCCTTTGACTTGCACGCCGAATGACGGCACGTATCTGTTTACGCTTGCGCAATCACGCATGGGTCAAGACCAGTCTATCCAAACAAAAGAAGGAACCTGCATGGCCGAGGCCGAACAGTCGGACGTGATGTCTCTGACCGTGGCGCTGCTCAGCGCCTATTTTGCGAACAACACCGTGCCGAGCAGCGAACTGCCCGCGCTGGTCGAGGGAACTCGAAAAGCCTTGTTGGGCGATGCACCAGTGGTGTCGCCAGCCCCTGAAGAGACAGTGTCCGCGCCGGTGTCAGTTGAACCAGCGGCTGTGCCGCCGACACCAGCCCCCGAGTTCAAGCCAGCGGTGACGGTAGATGCAAGCCTTGCGTCGCCCGATCAGATACTGAGCCTGATCGACGGCAAGCCTTATAAGTCCCTGAAACGCCATCTCTCGACTCACGGCCTGACGCCCGCAGAATATCGCGCGCGCTATGATCTGCCCGCGGACTATCCCATGGTCGCACCCGGTTATTCCGCCGCGCGCCGGGAGGCCGCCCTGAAACTTGGTCTTGGCGGCAAGCGGAAGGACGTCGCCGCTAATCCGGCGCTAGCCGAGGCGGGCAGCGAAGCCCCGGCAGCCGAAGTGGCGCCTGCGGAAGTGGTCGCGGAAGTGCCCGCGCCGGTGCGCAAGGCTCGAGTGAATGCCTCTGCCCCGGCAACTAAGGCGAAGCCCAATGCCGTAGCCGGGAAGGGCAAGCCCAGCGCTGTCGCCGAGACCGTTGCGGCGCCGGCAGGCGAGCCGGCCCCAACGCCCGAAGCGACTGCCAGCGAAGCTGCGCAAGTGAAGGCGACGCCCGCTCGCGGGCCGCGCGCGAAGGCAGCCCCTGCAAAGGCCTCGCCAAAAACGTCGAACGCCAAGGCCGCCATCGGCAAAGGGAAACCGGCAGCGGCTGTCGAGCCTGCAAAGCCAAAGCGCAGCCGTGCGACGAAAGCTGACACCCCGCCGACAGCACCGGTCGAAATCGCTCCTGCTGAAACGGCCTCGGCAGAATAATGCTATGGTCCGAGCGCGGTGACGCAACCGGACCATCACCGTTCACAGGGGTGGCGAGCCACCTGCTTTAGCACAGGGAAACGACCTTCATAGGTAGCGGGATCGGAACGCTGTACCCGGTGGCAAGATTCACGAAGGCGCCGGCGTGGCCAATCGACCCGCGTCCGAGCAGATCGAACAGGAGCGCCAGCGCGTGGCTCGCAAGCACCCGGTTGACGAAGAGCGACTGGCGCTCGAGCGCCTCGGCGACCGAACAGGAGGGCGCATCGTCTTCGGCCAGGCCCTCGTCGGCGAGTTCGGGAAAAGCCTCGAGCACCGTTGGAAGGCGATTATCGTCGCGGCCGGTTCCACGGCCCGGGCATCCGATCAGATATTGGCCGTCGCTGGCGCGGTTGCCGAGGTCCAACCAATAGATGGGCGGGTTCCGCGCATCCTGCAGCGCCGCGCCCAGCGCGCGGCGGGCCGAGGCCGTGTCGACGCAGCTGATGAGCACATGGCTGTTGTCGACGCCGATCGCTCCGGGTGCGCGGCCGTGGACCGCCTTCCAGGCCAGACCATGGGCAAGGTTGATCCGTTCGGTCAGCGTCCTCGCCTTCGAATTGCCGAGATCGCAGCGGTAGAAGGGCTGGCGGCCGAGATTCGCCTCGGTGACGATGTCTTCGTCGACCACGGTGACCTCGAGCGAGCGTGAGGAAATTGCGCGCAATGCGGTATCGAGCGAGGCGAGCCCCATCAGCATTTGCGCTCCGTTTCCACCGCATCCCACGAGCAGGATTCGGACAGCGCTGTTGTCGAAGGCGGCGGGAAGATAGTGGCGCTTGGGGCTCTCAGGCTGCATGGATTGTCTCCGGAAAATGGACTGCGCGGTACGGCCAGGAACATGCCGCCCGCGCAGAGCCGCGCTGCCATGACCGGGCCAGCGGGATCGTGGAGCCGGCCGATGACGAGCGAAATTTTCGTAGCGTGGGCGTCGTCCGCATCGTCGGTCGCGCTGAAATAGGCGGGCCCCCGCCCGTGGCTGTGGATGTCGCAGACCATGTGCCAGCCCGGCTCGCAGACCGGGGGGCGATAGACGAGGCGTGTCGGCGTGGCGTCGTCGATTGCCGGAAAATCGACCGCGAACGTGTTGGTCGTCTCGTTCCAGAGGATGAAGGCCGCAGCCTCGTTGGGCAGAGCCGCCCGGAAGTGATCGAGGATCGCAGCCAGATGCTCGCCAGGGATCAGTCCGCAGCGCAGGTCGGCCTTGGGTGACCCGATGCTGCCATAAGGAAGATAGGCGGCGATCGGCGGCGTCACCGGCGCATCGAGAGCAAGCCATGGCCGGCGCAGGATGAGCATTACGCCATCCTTGCCCACCGCAAGGCCGTGGCCGGCACGGCTGCCGCGAAGCGCGTCGAGTGCCGGCGAGCCACCGCTCGATGGCACCGGATAGCAGGGCACGACAGCGAGCAGTGCCGCCGCGGTCGGATCTTCGGCGATCATGATCATCTCCCTGCCGCTGCGGCAACGAGCATACCGACCGTGACCGCATCAGCGGCGGGACGGACTTGCCGCTGGCCGGCGGCAGGATGGAAGGATCGGAGCCGCTTCACCGGAAAACGACGCGCGCCGCGCGCGGCAAGATCGTCCCAGAGCCTGACCAGGCCGCCCTTCCCCGTGACCGTCCGCTCCTGGCCGGGGTTGGGGTGAGTTGACCAGCTGTCGAACACCGCGCGCTCGAATTCCGAGATGGCGGCAACGCCCAGTGTTTTCGGCCTCGGGATGTTGCCCCAGCACAGCCGGCCTTGGATGAAGACGTTGAGGATCGGCGAATGGAGCACCGGCGTGTCGGCGGCAGGGCGCTCGCTTGCGGCAAGCGCGTAAACGCCGAGGCCGGAGCGCGTGGCGACGAACAGATGGGCCGGGTATGGCACCGCGACGGTAGTGCGCCGTGCGAGCGCCCGAAGGCCATCGGGGGGCGACGACAGCGCAAAATAGGCTTGGCGCACCTGCTCCGGCACCCACCAGGCGAGGACGTCCGGGTGGGAGACAAGCACATTGGCCGGCAGGATCTCTGGAACCGCGGTCCGGCCCAGCGCCTCTGTCCATTGGCGCAGCTGTGCCCGCGACAGGGGCACGCCGGCGGCGATCGTCGGACGCCCGTCCGCATCGTGCTCGACGGCATGCATGCTGGCGAAGGCCGCCGCATCCGGCCTTGGAGCGCCATAAGGGCTGGGCGTGCGGGGCGTTCCCGCCTGATAGAGCAGAACGGCGTTGGTCAGGACGAGACCGCCGCCAGTGGTTTCGAAGTGGCTGCTGTGATCGGACATGACGGCCTCACGGATTGGGTGGGTCGAAGCGGACGAGGTCCTGGGCGGCGAGCAGGAACTGGACGCCGAGGCGCAGGCTTGCGAACCAGTCGTCGATCCGGCTGACATCGGGCAGCGGGCAGATGCCGCAGACGTCCATGAAGCCCATTTCCATGCCGTGGCGGGCGACATCGTCGAGCTCGCGCGCGAACTCATCGAAAGGCACGAGCGTCAACGGCGGCAGGGACGAGCATTCCTCGATCCCCGGCACATATTCGTAGAGAATGTCGGTATCGAAGTGCCAGGCGTTGCGGTCCGATGGCAGCCGCTTGAGCGCCTTGTGCGCGTCGCGAAGCTGGCAGAGCGCCTCGCGCAGGCCCTTCGGAAGGGCGGCCGGTTTCGCCGCGTTCGCGCCGATCATCCAGTCAGGCCGGCGCGCGTTCATCTCCGAAGGCATGGTCTGCTCTTCGAGTTCCTCGGCGCTGAGGCCGTGATAGGCGATCAGGCTCTGGCGCGCGCCCTCGTCGTCGATCTCCCCGTCCCAGTAATACATGGAGATTTCGTCGAAGAGGTCCTGGTAGCCGAAGATCGGGAGCGCGGTGCCGAGGGTTTCGCCGAGCGCCGCATAGGCCGCGGCACGCCAGGGGGTGGGCGCCTCGCCGGTTTCGATCCAGCCGAGATCCAGCTGTCCGAGGCTGTCACACGCGACCGCGATCGCCGGCGGGTTGGCGTCTTCGCCGGTGAGGACCGCGATCCGCAGGTCGACGATTTCGATCGGGTCCAGGATCTCGAGCACGGCAGCGTTGAAAACCTGCTCGATGCGGCGGCGGGCACTCACACGGGTGTATTGCTTGGCGCTCGGCTCTCGCCCCGCGACCCAGCGGCCGATCAGCTTGTGGTGATTGCTGAGGGGCTGGTCGAAGGTCGCGGGAATGTCGGCCGATAACGCGACCGTTCGCCCCGCGAGGTCAACCGAGGGGCGCGAGCCTGAGACCGGGAGGAGGCTGGAGCGGCTCCGGCGCTTCGCCTTTGCCGTTGTCGGGATCGGGGAGGATCCGCGCGTGAAGCGCCTTGGCCTGGGCGCTGCAGGAAGGCTGGGGGAACTCGCTCGTGTTGCCATCGTCGTGCTCGATCCATTCGAGGAGCGTCTTGCGCGGTGCGGCGGGGATCGGCGCGTCGTTGCCGCAGGGCACGATCAGCCCTTGGTGCCGACGGCGCGGCGATATTCGGTGACGTGGGCGGTGCCCGACACGCCGGCGTCCACCGCCTCGGCAGTGAGAATCGCCGGGTAGAGGGTAGCATGATAGGCGCGCAGAGCTTGGCGGTCGTCCGCAAGGTGCGGCGGCACGGGCAGGTCGATGCCGTCGTAGCGATAGGCGCGGGTGAGCTGGTTGATCTGCATGGCTGGCCTTCCGGGCTGGTGGTGATCGGGAAGTTCAAGGGCGGCGCGTCACCAGAGGCTGGCGGGCTCCTCGGCCTTGGCATCGACCGGCGGGCTGCTGGGAGCCGGCGTCTTCGGTGAGGCTGCAGGCGCGGGCGTCTTGGGCGCAGCCGCCTTGGCTTTGGCTGCCTCGGCGGCGGCCGCCCGTGCGGCTTCGGCAGCCTGTCGCTGCTCCGCGATCTGATCGGCAAGGGTGCGGCGCGAGGCGATGAGCTGGCCGAGCGCGCCGTCAGGGCCCCGGGCGAGCTCCGCATCGATTTCTGCGGCGGTCGCCGTGATCGAGATCGGCCGGGTTTCGCTGGCCTCGAGATTGTCCTTTGCGCCTTCGGCCTTGCGCGGAAGGATGGTCAGGGTGACCGTGTCGTTGGCGCCGGCGACAAGATCGAAGCCGAGCGAGTAGCGGGCGAGCATAGGAAGAAGGCTGGAGATCAGCATGGCGTTCGGTCCTTGTGTGAGATTGGAGAAGCGGGTCAGGCGGCTTGTCGGGAGAGCGGCTCTTCGGCTTGGGCCGGCACGGGGGGCGGGCCATATTGGCCGTCGAGCGTCATCGAGCTCGGCAGGCGGCCGGCCCAGTCGAAGCCGGTGGCGTTGAGCATGCCAGCGATCAGGTCGGCCTTCTTCGCACTGAGCAGCTTGGCGAACGCCTTTTCGCTTACATGCGCGACGAGGCCGCACTCCTGGGCGATGAACCTGAGTTCGTCCTTGGTGTAGCGCTCGAGGAATGTCTTATCGACCTGCCAGACATCGCGCAGGTCGACGTCGAAGGTCCGGGCGAGGTCGGCGACATGGCCGAAGGTGAGCACATCCTTGGCATAAGCGGCGCCGATCGCGGAAAGCACCTTCTCGGCCTGAGCCTCGGGCAACGCGCGGATCTCCGCGATCTTGGCGCTGTAGGCGAGCTCCGGGAACGAGGCGCCCACCAGCAGGCCGGCGCGGGCCTTCAGCGTCTCCGGTTTGATCTGCGAGAGCGTGCCCGACATCGCGGCGACCAGGATCGCGGTCTGGGCGTGCGCGGCATTGCCGGCGAGCGCACGGGCGAGCGCGGTGCGCCACGTCGCCTCGCGCAGGTCGCTGGTGCGGCCGGCGATCGACTTGACGGTGACCGTTGGCTTGTGCGCCTGGACTATACTGCCCTTGGATTGAACGACAGTGGGCGGCGTGGATGCGGGCGTGGCTGCCGTGCCCGAAGGCGAGGCGCGGTCGCCTGCCTCTTCCTGATCGTCCGCTTCCGGCGGGCTCTGGTCGATGGCGTCGTCTTCGTCGTCATCCTGTTCCTCGTCCTCGATGTCGTCTGCGGGCGGCGGCGCCGCTGCCTTGGCCGCGGCAGCGGCGCGCTCCTGCTCCTCGCGTTGGGCGGTTTCCCACGCCTCGGTCTTGAGCTGGAAGCAGCCCGGATTGGTGCAATGGCCGTCATCGACATGGGTTTCGAACAGGGTTCGCTGTGCGGCCGAGTTGAACGGACAGGTGGTGCAGTCGGTCTTGTCGAAGCACGCCGCGCCGAGATTCTGGGTGACGCGCATGAGGAGGTCGCGGGTCTTGCTGACATCGAGACCGGAGCCCAGGATGGTCTCGAGGGCCTTGTCCTGCTTGTCGGCGGGGATCGCGGCGAGGAGTTCAGCATGGCCGACCTTGATCCGCCGTTCGTCGAGCGCAAGTTTGACCGCCTCGGAGAGTTCGGCGAGCGCCAGGCGGCGATCGAGCTTGGCCCGCGACCAGCCCAGACGCCGCGCGGCCTCGGCGCGATCGTTACGGCATGCGGCGAGCACGCGAACGGCCGCGTCCGCTTGTTCCGTCTCCGAGGCGTCGTCGCGATTGTCGTTCTCGTCGATTGCCGCCTCGAGGGCCTCCTGGTCGGTCATCTCGCGGATGATCGCGGGCACCTCGCCGTCGGAACC
>JAEMRT010000025.1:26149-56599 GCA_016463225.1 Sphingopyxis sp.
AACGCTTCCAGCGCCGCCCTGTACCGGCGCTCGCCGGCGACGATGGCGTAGCTATCGTCCGAGCTGGGTGCCGGACGAACCAGGATCGGCTGCAGGATGCCACGAATGCGGATCGAAGCGACGAGATCGTCGTGCTTTTTCCGGTCGAAATAGCGACGCGGATTGTCGCCCTTGACGATGCGCGAGAGCGGCAGCGTGGCGCAGCTCGGTTCTGGAGTGCTCAAGACGGATCTCCTCGTGGAATGGGAAGGCCGGGTCGGCCGGGGTCGCGTGCCTTCGGTTCTGCGAGCCTCACGCTCGCCTTCCCCCTCCCCTCGCGCGGCCCGGAGGGCTGGAAGAGCGCGCAGTCGATTTCGAAAGGTTGGATTTGCCCGCGGACGCGGTCAGTAATCGTCGGCGAGCATGACGGTGAGGACGCGCCGAGTGATCGAGGCATCTGCCGGGTCTTCGGAGCCGCACTCGAGCGCCATGTCGTAATAATCGATCTTGAAGAGGACTCGCTGCCCCTGCAGGTCGAAGGCGCCGAAGTCGCGTTCGGGGCCATCACCCGGCTGGAACGCGTAACGGCGCACGGCCGCAAGCAACGCGGCCTGGGCGAGTACCTCAGCGATCCCCTCGCCGTCGCCTGAAAGCCGGGCGAGACAGTTGCGCGTGACCATGATCCGCGCGTTGGGGTCGAGGCCGTGCCGGCAGCGATCGTTGAGCTGGGTGATGCGTTCGGTGACGGGGACTGTCATGCTGCCTCCAACAGGCCGGCGTTGAACATGTCGAGCCACTCCGCCATTGTCGGTCGTTCGGGGAGCGGGACGTGCCCTGCCACGTCCTGGAAGCGGATGAGATCGGCCGGCGCATCGCGGATGATCGCGTCGATGTCGGCCGCAGGGAGCAGTTCTTCGGCGCGGATGAAGTCGGTCATTCGGCCCGGGCGGGTCGCAGTCGAACGGCGCCAGAGGCCTTCGACCGTGCGCAGGCGTGGAGCTGCGCGCGCTTCGACAAGGACGATGAGCCTGAGGCACCAGGAAGGCAGCGCTCGGACCTCGTCGGGCTTCATCGCCCCGCAGATGAAACAGCTCGATTTTGGTGGCACCGGCAGACCTGCGGCCTCTATGCGCGCGATGCAGGCGGCGCGGTTCCAGCCCCATTCGCGCAAGGGGTAGCGGCATTCGAACAGATCGTTCGCGATGGCGGACGCATGGTTATAGCGGCGCGTGTCGGCGGGCGAGGCATCATACCCGATGAGGCGTATGACCTTCTGGCCTCTGGCCCAGGCGGCCTTTGCCGGCTCCCATTGCTTCAGGAAAGCGTCCTGCGGAGCCACTTTCCACTTAAGACTGCAGCTGTGGCGCCCGAGGCTGATGCTGGGGAGTGTGGCATTGGTGAGGACATTGGCCAGCAGGTCGTAATAGGGCGGCCAGTGCTTGAAGCGCTTTGGCGTGTAGCGGACGGTCTCGTAGCGGATGCCGCGCGCGGCCATCCACGCCGCCATCATCTCCTGATAGACATAGGTCTCCGGCTTCTCGATGCCCGGGTCACCGGTGATCACGAGATCAGGCGGCGTGCCGCGGCTTTCGAGCTCGACGAGGAGCGCCGTGCTGTCGACGCCGATGCCATAGGCAAGCACGACGGGAGCCGGCTCGGCGACGCGGATATAGTCGATGTCACGGGGCCGCGCGGACGGCGCGGGGCGATCGCTGGCCAGCATGGGAGTCGCTCCGGTCTCGCGCAGCCATTCTGCGCGCCCGGCTCCCTTCCCCTCACCTCTCTGCCGTAGTCGCCGCCCGCTTTAGTCGCTGTCCTGCAGGCAAGATGTGCGATCGTAGAGGTCGAGATGACCCCCGAACTCGGCCGTTTGCGCCGTTGTCAGGTCGCGGTGGTCGTCGGCCTCTGCGGTGCTGGCCATCTCGATCATTGGATGGACGGACACGGGCGATGGCTCGTTTCGGGACGGCAATTTTACGTCGGGCTGCCCTAAGATAATGCATGTATCAAATGATGCCGGAATCGATGGATGACCGGCCTTCGCTGTCCTATAGAACTTTGTGCGAAGCGCCGAGTGCGTAGTTTGTGTGTCGGTTTGAACAAGTCCGCCGAGATGAGCATAGATGGCTGAACGTAGAATGAGCTAAGCGGCTCGATAGCGTTGCGTCAACCTGGGGCGCTTGACGTCTCGATTGTCGCAGAAGCGGTCGTTCAAGGGCTAGGATAGACCGGTAGAGAGGACCCGGCTCTTTGGACAACTCTATTATTGCAGTCCGAACCTCTAACCACGACTTGTCTGGCTAACTCGCCTGTGCCCATCAACCGGAAGTCGAAATCGAGGAGATGCTCATTGCCGCTTTTGAGCCTTTCAGGCTGCGTTGTCTCGAAAATCAGCGTTTCCGAGACCAAGCGATATATCAACGATTTTCGCCCTCGCCCGTAAACTGATCTGCTCGTCCAACCGGCATCAGGTTTTGATAGGATGAGGCATGGCTAACGAACATGAGTTGGTTGCCGATTCAAGAGTTGTGGCGACTTGGATCGAAGGATGGACCATTGCCCGCGAAACGCCGCCTCCGGTCGAAGATCACGGTGGTTTCAGAGTCGATGTGGGATGGCCGCAACAACGGACGCGCTATGTCTTTACCGATATCTCGCCGGCCCTGCACGAATTGGCCACCACGATCGAGGAGCCGTGGGTTTTTTTGAAAGCTTGTGTCTCGGCGACAGCAATGCGCGTCGCCTTACCAGAACACTGGGTAATACAGCCACCGGGCTTCATGATGAAATATCGGCGCATCATGCCCGGCGATTCCGCGCCTCCTGACGGCTATCTGCTCGATGCGGCTGAACCTCGCCCCATTGTAATCGTGCGGGCGCTTACTCCGAGCGGCGCGCTGGTCGCAATCGGACGTGTCGTTCGCGTCGGTGAGTTTGCCATATACGATCGGATCGAAACCAACGCCGCTCATAGACGGCGCGGCCTCGCGCGAACCGTCATGAAGAAACTTGAATCCATCGCGCGCATCATGGTGCGACGCGGGAGGTGTTGGTCGCCACTGCAGAGGGTCGCGGTCTCTATGCATCCTTAGGATGGGAATTGCATTCCCTCTACACCACAGCAGTCATTTTACGGGCTGACTGATATCCACAAATCGGCACGTAGGTGTTAGTCAAACGCTCTGTTCGTTCGCCTTTGCAGTAGAGGCGGGTACTTCCGGTATGGGCCGAAGCCATTGCAGCGCGACAAACGCCGTCAGCAGCAGCGCGCCAGCGGCAAATACCACATCGCCGGGGGTGCGCATCCACACGAGGAAATGGATCAGCGGCCGATCCATAAACGCGGCCGACCGCGCATAGGCGTAGCCATGATCGAGCGCCGCCTGAAGTTGCAGCACGCCCATCGGCAGCAGCGTGAGCAGGGCCATCAGGGCAAGCCCGATGTTGAAGCACCAGAAGCTCGCGCGTAGCCAGCCTTCGTTCCAATGGATATGATCGCGCAGGCCGCGCAGGCAGAAGAGCATCAGGCCGATGCCGAGCATCCCATAGACGCCGAAGAGCGCGGTATGGCCGTGCAGCGGGGTCAGGTTGAGTCCCTGGACGTAATAGAGCGCGATCGGCGTGTTGATGAGGAAGCCGAACAGGCCGGCGCCGACCAGATTCCAGAAGCTCACCGCGAGGAAAAACATGATCGGCCATTTGTAGCGCGCCATCCACGGCGTCGCGCGACTGTGCGACCAGGTGTCCATCGCCTCGAGGCCGATTAACGCGAGCGGGACCACCTCAAGCGCGGAGAAACTGGCGCCGAGCGCCACGCCCGCCATCGACGTGCCGACGAAATAGAGATGGTGGAACATGCCAAGCACGCCGCCCGACAGGAAGACGATCGTCGCGAACAGCACATTGACCGTGGCCGTGCGGCCGCGCACCAGCCCCAGCTTTACGAACAGGAAGCTGATGACGGCGACCGCGAAAATCTCGAAGAAGCCCTCGACCCAGAGATGGACCACCCACCAACGCCAATACTCAACCTCGGACAGGTGGCTGCGCGCGCCATACATGAGCCCCGCGCCATAGAAGAGACCGATCGCCACCGTGGAGAGGAACAGCAGGCCGACGATCGAGGACATCTCATCCCGGCGCCGGATCGCGGGCCAGAGCGCGCGACCCACGAGGAAGAGCCACAGCAGCAGGCCGATGAAGAGGTATATCTGCCAGAACCGGCCAAGATCGACATATTCCCAGCCTTGATGCCCGAACCAGAAGTTTTCGGTGAGGCCCATCTTCTGCATCACCGCCAGCCATTGTCCGGCGAACGCGCCGACGACGATGACGATCAGGCTGACGAACAGGAAGTTGACACCGGCGCGCTGCCACGGCGGCTCATGGCCGGAGATGGCGGGCGCGATATAGAGGCCGGTGCCGAGCCAGGCCGTCGCGATCCACAGCACCGCGAGCTGGGTGTGCCAGCTTCGAGTCAGGCTGTAGGGTAGCCAGTCGGCGAGGTTGATGCCGTAGAAATGCTGGCCCTCGACCTGATAATGCGCGGTCGCCGCCCCCAGGCCGATCTGCGCGAGCAGGAGCGCGATGACGATCCAGAAATATTTGGCGCTGGCACGCATCGAGGGTGTCAGAACGATCCCCTTGAGCGGATCGGCCGCGGGCGGGGTGAGCGGCGGTTCCTTGCCGTGCCAGACCGCATAGTGCCACGCGAGAAGGCCGATGCCGGCGAGCATGAAGAGGATGCTGAAAAGCGACCACATGAAGGTGCCGGACGTGGGCACGTTGCCGACCAGCGGTTCGGAGGGCCAGTTGTTGGTAAAGCTCACCATATCGCCGGGCCGATCGGTCACGGTCGCCCAGGCTGTCCAGAAGAAGAAGGCCGCGAGTTCCCTGCGCCGCGCCGGATCGGGAAGTGTGTTCTCCTTCATGGCGTAGGCGACGCGCAAATCGCGCGTTGCCGGGTCAGCGGAGAACAGGCTGTCATAATGCCTTGCCACGCCGGCGATCGCTGCAGCGCGCGCGTCGCTGATCGTCAGCGTGCCGGTCGCAGCGTCATAGGTGTTGGCACGGAAGCCGGGACGTAGCTCGGCCTGCAAAGCCGCCTTATCTGCCAGCGACAGCATGTCGAAGCTGGCCGCGCCCTTCGTGCGGGCAACGGCGTCGAGCTGGGCCAGCGCCTCCCGGTGCAGCCAGTCGGCGGACCAGTCGGGCGCGATCAATGCGCCGTGACCCCACACGCTGCCGAGCTGCTGGCCGCCCATCGACTGCCAAACCTGTTGGCCGGTCTCGATATCGTCGCGTGTGAAGACGGTGCGCCCGGAAGCGGTCACGACCCGTTCGGGGATCGGCGGCGCGGTACGCATAAGGTCCGACCCGAGCCACAGCATCACCGCGAATCCTGCGAAGATGACGGCAGCCAGGCCGATCCACAGCCGTTTCGTCGTCGACATCGTTCCCCGTCCCTCTTCCTTTAGAAAAGCCCGTGACTGCCGCCGACGGCGCCGATCAGCGCGATGACCGATGCCGCCAGCAGCAGACGGTGCATACGCTCCATGCGTGCGAAGTCGGCCGCCGGATCGGGGGAAGCGGCCATGCGGCGGTGCAGATAAAGCGGCTCGATGACGAACAGCATGGCGACGAACACCAGCCAGATCGCCACCATCGCTTGCATCCACCAGAGGCGGGGATCGGCGAAACGCTCCCACAGGTCCGCCCGCCAGGTCATCCAGAAGCCGCTAGCGCCGGCAAGGAGAACCCACAGCCGAGCCTGCGGCGCGAAGCGGCCTTCGATCCGGTGAAATGCCGCCAGCCTCTCAGCGGGCGGATTGCCGGCACGCACGGCCGGCATCAGCACCAGCGTCACGAAGGCGACGCCGCCGATCCAGAACAGGACGGCGACGACATGGATCACGCGCGCAAGAGTGAAATCGTCCGCGATCATCAGCTCTTCGGGGGCGGCTCATGGTAAAATTCGACCTGCATCCGCATCGGACCCAGCGGGGTCACGAAATGCGGCTGCTGCGGTTCGATCAGACCGGGATGACCGGGCTTCAGGATGACTTCCGACGCCGGCTCGAGATAGGTGAGCTTCAGTTCACCTTCGAGGACGCGGATCAGTCCCCACACCCCCGCCTTGGTGTCATGGCGCGCGCGCAGCGCCGCCGGCAATGTGTCCTGATCGAACACCGGCGACGAGCTGTAGGGCGCCGGCCCCGTCATGCGGCCTGGGCCTCGTCATAAAGCTCGGCCTCGCGCGCGATCAGAATGTCGGCGAGGAACCAATAGGCTTCGCCCCATGCCGCCAGGATTTCGTCCGTCGCGGCCTCGCCCAGGATGTCGCGAATGGCCGGCAGCAAGGCATTGGCGACCGCAGGATAATGCTCTGGTTTGATATGGGTATCGACGTGCCGCCCGGCGATCCGCTCGATCGCCGGTTTCAGGACGTCGAGCTTGTCCACATTCTGGGCGAACGCCAGGATCGCCGCCGCAAGGCGCTTGGGTTGCGCGCCCGACTCCTGCGCGGCCATGTCGAACAGCGCCTTGATCTCGGGATCGACAAATAGCCGCTGATACATGCGCGTGGTGATGTCCACGCCATGCTGTTGAAGGGCTGGCGCCGTCGCTTTGACCAACGTCATGGTTTGGGGAGACAATGCTTTGGTCACGACGATCCTCTTCATGATAACAGTTTGCTTGTAGAGGCTGTCGGTGCGAGCCGGTTTGCGCTGGCGCAAACTCGGCTCTGTTATTTCGACTAGATCGACCCGAACGAGAGAAGGCAGGAGGCAAATCATCGTTCAGACCCGAGGCCTTGCTTCACACCTGAAGATTATCGGCGCGGTGGAGCTATTTCGCGATCTGCCTCACGAAGCGCTGGTGCATGCCCATGCCTGCGCACGCATCGAACGATTGCCAAAACATGCGAGGATTTTCGAGCAAGGAGCCCGTGCCGAGCGGGCCTATGCGGTGGCGAAGGGCAGCGTGAGAATCATCCAGACCGGCAGTGATGGCGGGCAGGCGATCATTCGCTTTATCGGCTCCGGCGAAATGTTCGGAACAGTGCCTCTCTTCACTGACCACCTTCTTCCGGCGGACGCGATCACAGCGGAGGCGTCGGTCGTCCTCAGTTGGAGCGAGGCGGATATAGTAGTGCTGATCGGCATATATCCGCAGGTGTCGCTGAACGTCATTCGAGTGATCGGGACGCGGCTTATCGAACTTCAGGATCGGGTCCGCGAGTTGGCCACCCAGCGCGCCGATCAGCGTCTCGCCCGTGCGCTCCTGCGCCTGATCCGTAACGATGGTGGCGACGAGGTAGCGTTCCCGCTACGTCGTAAGGACCTGGCGGAGTTCTCGGGAACGACCCTTCACACTGCGAGCCGAATGCTCTCCGCCTGGGCCAGGGCCGGCCTGCTCACAAGTATCGGACGACGCATCCTAATCCATGATCGTACTGCTCTGGACTCCCTCGCAGAGGGCAGGCCACTCCTCTAGCAATTGGGGCGTTAACTTGATGAAAACCGCACCCCGGCCAATTTGCCTCACTGTGGCCCGCATAGAATTATTGGCTTTGGCGGCGACAGCCGCGCTCACGATCGGCGCGACTGCGCCGATAGCCGCGCAGTCCTCTGACCAGAAGCCGGCAGCCCCGCAACCGCGCATGTTATATCTGCCAGGCCGCGGCACTGTTCTTGTTCAGCCCGCGCCGACAGACGATCCTCGCGCGGTTGCGCGCACGGTCATCGTGCCGGGCTACGGCGAGGTCTATACCGTGCCTGTGCGGCCGAAAGACACTCGAAGCCCGAGGCAGCGTTGCGTTGACGAGGAGATAGCGCGCGAGGGAGGTTCTCCCTCCGCGTTGGCGATGGGCGCAATCGACCTGAAATACAGCCAGCGGTAACGGCCTAACCTGGGGAGCGGATAGCTCATGTAGGCCGCATGCGTCTCGAAATTCGAGCGTTTTAGAGACGGGTTGGTTTAATTGTGCAGCCTCAGAGTCACCCCGATCAGCCGGGGTTCGCTCGGAGTGCCGACGATCAGGCCGCTATTGCCCGCCTGAACTGTCAGGTTCTGCATGTAGACCTTGTGGAACAGGTTGCGCGCAGAGCACGAGCCCGCTCCGCGGGAGGGTCGCTTGGGGTGACGTAGCCATCGGGTCAGCGATTTCGTGGCGCATCAGTTTGGCGCCGACCGCGAGAAAGTAATGCCCAACGCCCATTTCATTGATGATCTCGGGGCAGACAGCCTGGATGTCGTCGAGCTGGTCATGGCGATCGAGGAAGAAATTCGGAATCGCGATCCCCGATGCCGACGCGGAGAAGAACCAGACGGTCGGTGAGGCGATCACCTATGTCGAAGGCGTCAAGGCCTGAGAGCGATCACGGCCCCGGCAATAGTTTAGGATAGGGCAACCGCGGGAGTGCGCGGCCCTGTCGGCGCGCGTTGCGGGTGAGCTCGAAGCAGTAGGTGAAGAGTCCGGATTGGCGGTGGCGGGTCAGGAGCTGCTCGGCCTGAAGGCGGGCGAGCCATGCGGCTGGGCTCTCGCGCAGGCCGGGCGCCGGTAGACCGAGGCGGACGATCTGGTCGATGGCGCCATCCATCCCGCGTTCGCGGAGCCGGATCTTCGAAAGCGTCCGATCGGAGATCGTCTGGCCTGCGGCGCGAAGGACTGTACGCGGGCGCGTGGTGCCCCGGTGCGCCCCGGAAAGAGCGGCGTAAACCCGGCCGGTATGCCCGAATTCGGGGTCGCTGTAGGAAACGACGGCTTCGATCGCTGGCCGCGCCTGGCGAAGCAGTCGGAAGGCCCGTGCGCAAAAGAAGCTTTCCCCGTTCTGCGGGACCCGGTCGAGAAGAATCAGGCGTGCGAGAACGCATCCCTTTGCCGGATCGGTGAAGCCCGTGTGCCGGGTGATGACGGCGTCGGTCGCGGGAACCGCGAAGACGGCCACGCCTGCCAGGACCGCGCGGAGTCCAAAGAGGCCGACTGCGACCTGGGCTGCCGGATAGCTCGGCAGATAATGATGCTCGGCGATGAACGTACGCGCTACGGCGTGATCGATGATGTCGACCGAATAGGCCTTCGGATTGATGATGAGAGAGTCCGTCGCCCATAAGGCGCGGCGTTCCCGCCATCGCTGGCTTCGTGAGGTCTCCATGTCCTGGCTCCCGGGTGGAAGGGGTCGAAGGCGCTTGGCCTCCGACCGGTCTCCCCGGCCCATTCCCCTCTTCTTTGGACATGAATCGACATGAAGGGATTTACGGAATGTTCGGGTTTGGACGCGATCAGATATCGTACGTCCCTGTTTGGCGCGGGTGAATAGGTGCTCCTGTGAGCCTTTGGGAACTTCACAGGGCGCCATGTTCCCGGTAGCGAATAGTCTTCCGGGTTCTTCAACCAGAGAAGGCAAGATCATCATGAGCGACGTATCGGAAAACGATAGCACGCTGATTACCCTGACCGCTGATATCGTCGCGGCGCATGTGACGAACAACAGCGTGGCGGTGGCGGATTTGCCGTCCCTGATCCAGAATGTTCACGGAGCGTTGAGCAATCTCGGCAAAAGTGAAACGGCGCCCGAGACAAAGCAGGAGCCGGCGGTATCCGTGCGTGCCTCGGTGAAACCTGACTACATCGTCTGCCTGGAAGACGGCAAAAAGCTCAAGATGCTCAAGCGTCATCTCATGACGCACTATCAGATGACGCCGGCGGACTATCGTTCGAAGTGGAATCTTCCGGCCGACTATCCGATGGTCGCGCCCAATTACGCCGAGCAGCGTCGCACGCTCGCCAAGAGCATCGGACTTGGCCGCAAGCCCAAGGGGTCCAGCGCTGCCGCATCGGCAAAGGCGACGAAATCTGCGCCGGTTCGTCGCGGAAGTCCGAAATCCACCGAAGGGCAGCCCGCCTAATAGGACTTCCTCTGGGGAGACGGCCGGTTTGGAAAAGGGACCATCGGATCAAGATATTTCGACGCGGCGCTCGACAACACCTCCGGGGCTGATCGAGACTCGCACCCCGTCCTATCCCGGCACGGAGGCGTCGGTTGGTACGGTCATGACCTTGGCCGACGCCTACTGGGATGCCGCGCACAGGCTGCTGCCGCAGATCGAGAAAGGCCGGAGTGTCTCGTCCACCCCGGCTAGGCTGTGCGCCATTCAGTCGATCGAGACTTACCTCAATGCGTTTCTGCTCTTTCATTCGGTCGATCGAAAGCAGGTCCGGGGATTGCAGCATGATCTCGCCGAACGGACGCGGTTGGCTGTCGAGAAGGGATTGTCTCTCCGGCGCCGTACCGCGGAGCATCTGGTCCGATTGAGCGATCAGCGCGATTATCTCATGGTGAGATATGGGCCGGAACAGCTCAGCGATCTGTCCGAAATCAATCGGATGTTCGCCACGCTCAAAGAGATCGCGGAGAAGGTGCGGGCAGCGATTTTCGAACAGCCCTATGATCGCTCTGACCGGAGGTTCCGGGTATATTGGTGATCCAGAGCCCGCCTCAGAGTGTGATGTCCAGAGCCGAGGCGCGCTGGCGGGATTGCAATTCAGAATAGGGTCAACTGCTCGCCGACCGTTCTGGTCCTTGGCTCTTGGGCTTGCTTATCGTGGGTTGTGCGTTCCGGTGTCGTTTCAGTAAAAAATCGCGGGGGTTGTTCGACCAAGCGTTCCTGGCTGGCAAGCCTGGCGCCCCAGCCGCCGAGGATGTGGGCCGGCGTGAACCAGTGTTCGCGGACCTCGTTGCTGAGAGAGTTACCAACGATCACGTGGGCCGGAATGTGGAGCAGCGAGAACTGGATATAGCCCATGTGTACGGCGCGTTGGTCGATATCGATCGCCGTCACGTGGAGATGGCGCTGATAGTTGATCCCGGCGGCGCGCATCGCTTCGGCGAGAGCAATGACCATGGCGCCGGCACCGCAGGCGGGTTCCATCGCGCTGACGAAACCCTTGTCGTCGATCAGCGCCAGGGCGTCCTTGGCATCGCCAAGCGTGACCTGTGCCATCATCTGGCAAACCGGATAGGGCGTGAAGAATTGCCCACGGTTCTTGTTGTGGATCTCGAGCGCGGTGAAGATGCTCCCGAGGACGTCCCCTGGCGCTTCCTCCAGTGCCATTGTGATCTCTCCGAAGACGCGAGGGAACATCTCGATGGTGTGCTGCTCATATCGTCCCACGATCTCGAGATAGCGCGCCTCGCGCGTTTCCCGGGATCGGCTGTCGACGCTGTTCGAGATGCTGATCGCTATGAGCTCCATGCAGTCGGAGAAGAGCGTGTAGCGGTCGTGACGATAGCAATGCGCATCGAAGAGTTTCAGGACGTTCCTGATGTGTCGATCCTGCGGCGGCATGAGAGATCCCCGGTCACGGGGCCGCTTCGCGCGGCATCGCGACGTTCTGATTGGCGGGCGTGGAAGGGCTCGGGCGAATGGCTCGGCGCCCGAGCCCGGGTCAGTTCGTGGCCAAGAGCGCTTCGAGCGTCACGGCGCGGCGCGGCCGGCGGCCGAACTGATAGCCATGGTTGGTCGCGTATTTGCTGAGCGACATGGCCTTGCGGTTGAGCGCCACCGCGAGATCGGCGAGCGACACACCGGTGTTGAAGGCGACGTCGAGCGCGCGCGTTTCATCGTCGCTGAAAGGCCGAATGTAGCCGTGGACAAGGCCGAGGCTATTCGCGCGCGAGGTGAGCGCAGCTTTGGTCCGTCCCAGGCTTGCCGCCAGGACCTTGGTCGGGACACGGCCATAGTCCGCACGAAGGCGCGCCTCGTCGGCCTCGGTCCAGTCCGGACCAAGCCGCCAGCCATTGCGGTTGGCATGAAGCCCGCGCAGGCCCAGATATTCGGCGCGGTGGCGCAGCGATCCAGCGGTGCGGCCAAGCTGGCGGCGCAGCGGGGTGAGACTCGTACCGTCGATGTAGGCCTTGCGCAGCAGGGCGTCTTCTTCCGGCGTCCAGGCCCTGCCCCAGCCGCGGCCATAGCCCAGCTTGCGGATGGCGAGGCCGAAGCCGCGGACCGTGCGTTGGGGAAAGCCTTCCTGGCCGAGCATCCCGACGATCGCCGTGTAGCGATGACCCGCTTCGGCCAGGTCGAGAGCCCTCGCCGTTTCCGCCTCCGACCAGTCCGGCGGATGGTTCGCATGCACGATGCCGAGAGCTCCGGCCCGGCTGGATAGGCCGCCGAACGGCCGGCCGATAAGGGTGGCGATCTGCGCCAACGGCACGCCGCGGCGATAGCCTTCGACGAGCTGGGCGTCCTCCCAGGGCGTCCATTCCGCCGGATTACCCTCGGTTAGGTCGAGGATCCTGGCGCGGGCATAGACCGCCGAGCAGGATCGACCGAGGTCGGAAGCTATGGCCGCCGTGGGTTCGCCGCCGTAGCGCCGCGACAGTTCCGCATCATCGAGTTCGGTCCATGTCCGCGTGGAATTGCGGCGGAGCCCGAGCAGCGCAATACGTTCGGCGACCGCTGCCCTGCCCCGGCCGATTGCCAGCGCGATGTCGGCGATCGCGGTGTCCTCGAGGAAGAGCGCGCGCAGCCGTTCGCTCTCCTGCGGTGTCCATGCATCGGCCCGATAGGCCATCTCGCGCAGCGGCGTGGCAGGCAATACCAGCCTTGGCGCGGGTACCAGCTCGACGATGTCGGCATCCAGATCGAGCGGTTTCATGCCAGCGCCACCACGGGGATGTCGCTGATCTTGGCGCGGAGGCGGGCATGAAGCCGGGCGATGCGATCCTCGCCTCGAGGCATCGTGTCCACCGCGGAGATGGCGGCGAGCATGTCGAGGGCGTTGTCGACGGCTTCGCGCGGGGCACCGATATGGCCCGCAAGATCGTTGGCGGTCGTGGCGTTCGGCGCGATGCTCTTGAGCGCGCCGATGATCGAGGCCGCGTGCGGCGCGGAAGGATCGAGGAGGAAGGCATCGAGCGCCCGGGTGCCCTTGAGCGTCAGAGCCGCATCGCGCGAGCCGTTCGAGACCTCGCGGAGAGCCGACAGGTCGAGCAGCTTCTCCGCTTCTTCACTGTCGACCGCAGCGGCCGCGGTGAGCCTTGGCGTCGCGCCGAGATGCTCGGTGATCGTCTCTTCCATATGGGCGAGGACAGGCAGCGGCGACATCGCTGGGCCCATCGCGAAGAACTCACCGGGCGCGAGCTTTCGCAGGGCATCGGCCTCCTTCGCCGAGAAACCGAGGAGATCGGCCGCGCGCGCGATGTCGCGATCGAACACGTTGAGGCCAACGAGGAAGTTCTGCAGCTCCGAGATCACCGAGGATGAGAGCTTGGCGAGGCGCTGCGTGGCGATGACCGGGGCGATGCCGCGCTTGCGGCCGCGGGCACAGAGGTCGGTCAGCGTGGCAACGCCAAGGCGCCGGGTCTCGGCATCGCGGGCCGATCCGGCATGATGTGGCGCGAGCAGATGGCCCTCGTCGATGCAGACCAGGACGGTATGCGCCCAGTACTCGCGCGGCGCGCCGATCAGTCCGGCGAAGAGCGCCGCCGCCTTGATGATCCGCTGGTCGGGATCGAGATCGGTGAGGTCGACGTGAAGCGACAGGCGGTGCTGCCTGGCGCGGGCCGCGGCTGCCGTCAGGCCATCGGAGGTCAGCTCGCAGCCCTTTAGGGAGGTTGCGCCGATGTGGGCGGCGAGATTGCCGAATTCGCCTTCGGGATCGACGAGCACGATTGTCGTGAAATCGAAGGCCTCCTCGATAATCTTGCGCAGGGTTCTGCTCTTGCCCGCGCCGCTGCTGCCCTGGATGAGCAGCCGCCCGGCGAGCAGGCGTTCGAGGTTCAGCATGAGCGAGCCACGGCTGTGCCTGCCGATCGGCACGGACCATTGGTCGGCGGAGGGGTCGATCTGTACGACTGTTGCCATGGTGGGATCTCCTGGGGCTTGGCCTGTCTGGCCACCACCCAATCGCTCCCCCTTCCCTTTGCCTGCTGGTGCTACGAGCTGGCAATCGGCGCAGCGTTGTCGCCGCGGCCGCGCAGGCCCCAGTCAGGCTCGTAGTCCGGTCCGTAGTTAGCGCTCCGCATGAATTCCGGGTCACCCGCTTCATCGACGAGATAGCCGGTCACTTCCCCGGCATAGTCCGCATCGAGCGCGCCTTCTGCGGTCGGGATAAGCCGCACACCGAAGCCCCTGGCGAAGAGTGCGGCATCTGCTGCGAGCATCGCTTCGTGATGATCGTCGGCGGAAACGGCCATCTTGACCCTGACGGTCGCATAGACGTGGACGAAGTGGGTCGGCTCGGACATCATCTGTCTCCGGTCTTGGAATGTGGGGGGCCGCCGCCGCGATCAGGCAAGCGGCACGTCGTATCCGGGCTCGCAGCCCGGCTCGCCGGGATAGGTGCCGCCCGGATCGCAGAGCAGGATCTGCAGCACGTCGTATTCCTCGTGGCGGAAGTAACGTCCTGCCTGGAGCGTATAGGCCTGCCGGGCCCCTGCGGAGGCTCGGCGCACGCGAACCGGGAAGCGGCCGCCCACGTCGATGTCCCCTTCGAGCGGCCTGCCTGCCTCGCGCATGCGCTGGCCGAGCTCGTTCACGATGCCGCCGGCAACGCGCGGGGGGAAATTGCCAATGAGAAGCAGCTCCGGCGGTCCCCGCAGCGCGTTGCCGATGGTGTAGGCGAACGCCGGCGTTTCCCCATCGGCGAAGATCAGGAAGAGATGCTGGCCGCTTTGCGCGATATTGCGCTCGATCGCAGCGTAGAACTCTCGGTTGTCGGGGATATTGGGTTGATGAGTGCGTCGCACTGATACCTCCTCACGACAGGATATCGGGTTGATTTTGCTCGAGGCATGCCCTGATCAGCGGGAGGTGGACCCAGTAACGCTGGGCGCCAGCCAGGCTGTCGACCTTAGGATCATTCGTGCCTCGCGCCTGGTAGCCCCACTTCGTGCGGTAAGCCGCGCTCTCACGATCATAGCGCTTGTAGGCGGCGTCGCTGCGCTTGGCCCATTCGGGCCATCTCCGGGCGATCTGCTCGGTAGTCATGGAGGAGCCGGACGCAATGAATGCCAAAAGGTCGAGAGGGTCGATCTTGGCCATTACAGGTCTTCCGGCTTGAACCCGTGGTGCTCGACGAGCGAATGCATCACCGCATCCCACAGCAGCTCCTTGAAGGCTGCGCGGTTTTCCAGGTCGGTGTCGTAGACGTAGAGGTCGGCCAGCTCCTGGGCCGCCTTGCCGATTCCCTGATAAAACCGGCTCCGCATCGTGTACGTTTTTGGCGAAGGTTTTAGGCATGTACGCCTCCATATCGGTTGGAGCGGTTCAAATGGCAGAGGCCGGAGCCAGAACTTCGAGATAGGCCGCTTCGACCAGTTCGGTCTTCTGACTGCGTTCGCGGGGCGTCATGTCGAGCTTCACATAAAAGCCCGCGAAATGCGTCTTCACGATCACGCCCTCGCGGCCCGCAAATCGGTCCCCGCCAACGCGCGGACGTACCCGGATGCGCACGCGGTCGCGGATCCCCGGTTCACGCACCGCGTCAATCGGCGTGGATCGCTCGGCGAGGAACAGCGCGAGCCGCGCTGTGTCGTCCAATCGGTCGGATGCGGGAGCACAGGCCCGGGCAAGGATCCGCCAGGCCCGCAGGCTCATCGCGTCGCCGGCGAGGTGACGGTCACGTGGCTCGCCTTGGCCATGATCGAGGTGCCCGGCGGAGACGTGAGCGTCGGGATCGAAGGCGAGGATCGTCGCGGCGTGATATTCGGTCTCGGTCAGTGCCACGGTTAGCCGGTCGAGCTGATCAATGAGATCGGAATCGGCGGCAACGGGGACGCGAGAGGGGGCAAGCGTATCGGACATGGTGAGTTCCCGTGTTTGAGGGGGCGAAGATCCGGTCTGTCAGCCTGCCGGCTCTTCTCTCGCGCTCCCCCTTCCCTCACCCCAGCGCCGGCTCAGGCGGCGAGCGCATCGAGAAGATCGGAAATTGGAGCGGCGGACAGGCGCGTGGCGCCGCCGAAGGCCCGCAACCGCGCGGCCATTTCCTTGCGGAGATGCGATCGATTGCCGATCACGGTTTCGGGTGAGAGCGGTTCGCCCTGCGGCGTCACATAGCGATGGGCGGGCTCGCCATCCTCAGTCTCGACCACGATACGATGGCCGCCGGCGGGCGACTTGCCGGCATAGCGGGCGGTGAATTCGCCGAGCTTGCCGGTCAGACCCTTGGCCGCCTTGCCCCACCGAATGTGACCGGCGCCGACGCTCTCGCCCGCCGACAGGCCGCGATCGAGCCATATCCGGAAATGGGCGCGCTGCTGGAGGACGGTGTTGCGCGTGCGTTCCATGGTCCGGCAGAGCGGCAGCGCACTCGCATGGGCGTCAAGGAGCGCGAGATAGCCTTCCTGGGCGGCAATCAGGACATCATCGAAGTCGCGGCCGGCAAGCAGTGCGCGGAGCTGGCGATCCAGTCGCGGATCGGATCCCGACACAACGCCGGAAGCGGCTTCCAACGGTCGAGCGTCCGGCGGCTGATTGCCGAACGCATGGAAACCGGCGCCGGAAATGATGATGACGAAGAGTTCGCCATAGCCCTGACAGGCCTGCAATGTCGGGAGGAGCACGGCGACGTCGGGCTTCGCGTCACCGCTCGGCGGGACCAGGCCTGCCTCGGGCGCGCCGAGCAGGAGCAGCCGCCGGCTCCAGCGGGCGGGCAAAGGCTCGTCGGTCGGTTTCGGCCACTCACTCGGGCGCGGCCGGCCGGTGGCAAGCAAGGGCGGCTCGATCTGGGGCGCGGCCGCTTCGAAGGCGCGCCGGGCGGTATCGAAAAGATCGTCGCGGTTGCCGCCGCCCTCAGCAAAGCCCTGATCGTAGGCGATCGTCGCGGCCGTCGAACATCCCGGCCGGCGCACCCGCGGTTCCCATTCAGCGATCGCAGCATACCAGCCATAAGCGTACTGCACCGCCCGATCCCAATCGTAGCCGTGGAGGCTGCGCGCAGACAGGATCGCGCGATCGCGATCGTCGCCCTCCCCTTTGGCGATGCGGGCTTCGGTGAAGGCGAAGTTCCGCGCCTGGCGCTCTTCCTCGGCGGCGCGCGACATAGATTCCATCACGGGCCGCAGCGCCAACGCGCGCTGTCGCATGCGCGCGAGGCGATCTTCCGGTGCCGCCGCCGCTGGCAGATCCGGAAAGTGGCGCCAGGCCTCGGCGATGACGGCGGCATGCTCCGGCCTGCGTCCTCGGGCGATCCAGGTGCCAGCATCGGCCGGGTCGAACGGCTCCGAGATCATCGGTCGGTCTCCAACCGGAAGCCGAGGCTCGCGGCGGTGAGGCTATCGCGCGCCTGGACGAGCATCTCGTAGCGTCCTGCGAGGTTTTCGCTTCGCCCGAACCGCCGCGCGTTGGGCGGCACGGACGCGACATCCAGGCGGAACGGAAGGATCCGTTCCGTCATCTCGGGAAAGGCTGCACCGAGGAGGACGGCAGCGAGACGATCGGCAACGCCATCGATGGCCTTCGCGACGTTGTGCTTGTCGAGACCGGACGCGGCCTCGAGGTGCGCCATTGGCGCGATAACATCGGGCAGACGAGCGAGGAGCCCGGCGCCGTGGCCATAGTCCGAGTGCATCGAGATCAAGGCCTGACGTTCGAGCGAGATCTCGGTGAAGGGGACATAGGTGCGGTAAGAATAGCTCGGCACGTCCACGCCGATCCTGATGCGGGTGAGAAGGATGCGCATGATTTGCCCCCTTCAGGCGACGAGCCGCGGCGCGGTGGGCGCCGCCGCGGGGAGCTTGAGTTCGCGGCGAACACGCGCGGCGAAACGATCCGGCTCGACCAGCTCGCGAACCGATGCCCAGTGGTTGCGCTCGCCGATATGATCCTGCCGGCCCTGCACCTTGCGAAAGCAGACCTCGCGGTCGGGTCCGAACGGCCCGATCGAGAGCTGCACCCACAGCGTTTCGCCGTGCAGGGTGATCTCGCCGGATACGGCCGGCCCGGCCTTGTTGGAGCGGATATCGAAGCTGCCCTCTTCAAGGCCGAGCGCCTCGGCGAGTCGTCGCAGCGCGGCGCGGCCCTCGGAGTGGAAGAGACGCTTTGCCGGTTCGTCATAGGCGACACCGCGCAAGGCGAGGGTCTTGAGCATGGGACGGTTCCGCAAATCGGCGATACGCGCCATGCAGTCCCGGCGGAGATCGGCGTCTGTGCCGCGATCGGCGCAGACCTGCGACAGATGCCGCACCAGCAGGATGACGGCGGGGTCGGTTTCGACATCGATGCCGGCGTTGCGGCAATCCGTGATCGCCGCCTGCACGGCGTGCAAGGTGGTACCGATGGTGATCAGCGCGCTGGGGTCGAGCGCTTGGCTATAGCGAAACGCCACGTCGTAGCTCATGGGGTCCTCCGGAAATCTCGAGCGGTCTTTCCACTCGCGACCCCGGCCCCCCTTCCCTTTTCAGCCTTGCCGCATGGCTTCGCGATTGGTCCGTCGCCGGAGCGCACAGATCAAGCTTGTGATGACGATAGCGACGCGCACTGCGGCAAAGCCCAGTCCCTCGCCGCCATGATCACGGCAATGATTACTGCAGCAAATCTCGGCGCGAAGGCAAAGAGATCGGGTCAAACATGCTGCACTTCATAGCGAGGGTCACAGTTCTCCTCGCCAGGGTAGCGGCCGAGCGGATCGGCAAACAGGAGCTGCACAACCGCATAGTCGGCGTGACCAAGATATTTACCCGCGCTGTCGGTATAAAACGTCATTGCCGCCGGCCCTGCGATACGTGTTTTGATCGGATAGGTACGACCCAGATCGATGTACATTCCCGGCGGCTTTCCCGCCTTGCGCATTTCGTGACCGATCTGGGCAAGGATTGTGAAAATGCGCTGTGGCATGAAGGCGCCAAGCCCGAGAAGCTCGGGGAGGCCGCGATTGGCGTTGCCGATAGTGTGGGCCTGAGAAGGTGTTCCTTCACCGTTTACGACCGCGACGACGCCTTGGCCGCAACGATCGACGCTCTCTCTGACCGCGCGGAGCAACGGTGTATCATGATGATCAATCATACGATTTTCTCCGGGAAATAGTGCTAGAAGCTGCTGCAATCAGGTGAGCGGAAGGTCACAGCGGGCGTCACAGTCGGTCTTGCCTGGACAGCTACCACGCGCTTCATGAGGAATAACCGGACAGCTCCTAAGGGGCTTTGGACAACTTACGCTCGCTTTCCGCGCCGGCGGCCGACGCCCGCCCCGATGGCGCGAGCGATGTGGCCTGCATAGACGCCGCAGGCTGCCCAATATGCTGCGACCGGCGGCTTGCGCCGCCGCCAGCTCGTCTCCGCGCGCGCCCTAGCGTCCTGCTGCAGATCCAGCAGCAGTTCCTGCAGGGCGACACGGACTTCAGGATCGAGTTCCCGTAGTCGCGCAATGGCGGGGAGCGCGAGGATGGGGTTGCGGATTTCTGCGCGGTTCGAGCGTTCGGTTGCCCGGTGCGTGACGATCGTTCCGAAGTGCATGAGGGTTCCCCAAGGCTGCAGGAGCCTTCAGGCCCCAGTTTCGTCGTCCCCGCCTTCCCGCTCTCCTTTCATGCGCGCTTCCAGGTTCTGGCGATTGAGGATGACGGGACCATTCAGCGCGTCATGCGTTCGCGATAAATGTCAGCCGCCCATTGCTCGATCCAAGGAGCGGTGGTTTCGTCATGATCGAGATCACCAAATTCGATCAGTTCGCGGATTTGCTGCCGCGCTTCCGCGATGGCCGCCTCCCATGGGTCGTCGGGTCGCGCGGGTTCAGCTACAGGCACCTGCATCGGAAGCTGGCGCTGCGCTTGGCGCATGCGCGCATGCTGGGAGCAGACCCAGAGTTCCATATGGTCCGCCACGATGGCGTCGCTCTTCGCAATGCCGCCGCGTCGCGCCGCATTCCTGGCCGCTACGCCGTAGGCTTGGCTGTCGATCGAGGCGATCCGATGCGCGAAGACCGTAAGATAAGGGATGGCCTCGCCCTTCACGCCGAAGAGGTGGAGCCGGATGCCCGGCGGTAGCACGCGATCGAGATGATCGACGACCGCCATCAGGCCTTCGGGCCCGTGGATCGGGCGCCGGCACATCGACCCGACACCGACCAGTCCGGCCCGTTCGATCGTGCCTGAAAGCGCGTCGGCGCAGCGCTCGTAGTCGAACGGCAGTCGTCCCTGGATCACCGGCATGAAATTGGTCAGGATGCCTTGATCTTCAGCGCGCAGGCGACACTCGACATTGGCGCGAATGGTGCGCGAGATCCGGTCGAGCACCTCGTCGCGGTCGCCCGCGACCTGATGCTCGACGCAGTAGTCCAGACTCGCCCACCACTGGAAGGGAAAGGCCGCGGCGAGGCGAATGTAATCGTCGATTGTCCACGGATAGCCGCCATAGGTCACCATGGCGCTGAAGCCGGCGCTGTCGAGGCTAAGGCTCTTGAGGCCGGTGGCGTTGGCGAGCGCGCTGATCCGCCAACCCGCCCACTTGCGCCAGCCGCGCTCCTTCGTCCAGCGCGAGAGCGCGTTCGCCGAGATGAGGACCGGCTGCTGCAACCGCCTGGCACGCTCGAGCAGCTTGCCGTCGGCGAGGTGTGGCAGACCCACCATGACCGTGATTGATCTTTTCTTTGGGAGCGGATCGTTCATATAATGTTCCTCATGAAGGAGAATCACCGTGTCCGCTTCGACCGCCCGCTATCTTGACCATTTCGATCTGGACGTGACGCTGCGCGATGCGGCGATCGACGAGCAGAACCGCCCGACGCGCCGGATGATCGCCAATGCGGCCATCGGCATGCATATCGAGGACGCTTTCTATTCGGTCCGCGAGCTCCGCGAGGCGGTGAGCTGGATTCACGAGGGCGAGCCGGGCGGCAAGCGCAAGCTGGCCTCGATCCTCAGCAATCCGGTGGGCGACGACTTCCAGCGCTGCATTTATTATTGCCTCGCGGGCCGCGGTGTCGTCGAGATGATCGACGATCTCATGTGGCTCGAGGAGCTGCTGGAGGCGCGCGGCCGGATCGCCGGCGACATCCATCGGCGCCGCATTAAGGCGCGGCCGCTCGTCTCGCCCTATGTCGCGGACGAGCCCGATGGGCCGATGGTGTCGGCAGCGGACGATTTCCGGCAGGGGCGTTCGTGGTGGGCGGATCCGGAGCTCGGTGTCTGAACCCGGGCTTGCCTCGCTAGATCGAGGCTTGGCTTGACCCATCGGACCGGGTCGGGTGGATAATGAGCTACGTCAGTCGAATCGAGGTTGGCCCATGGCCGGTGATTGCTGCGGAGGCGGATGCGGCGAGGAGCGTTCGCGGGACGAGAGGTGAGAACGCGTCCTGCTGATCGCCCTCGGGCTCAATGCCGGCATGTTCGCGGTCGAGATGATCGCGGGCGTCTCGGCGCAGGCGGCTTCCCTGATGGCCGACGCGCTCGATTTCCTCGTCGCTATCGCTCGCAGGTGAGACGACGCCCACGTCGCCACTGGGTGGGTTCGATCCATTCGCCCCCGAAGGCTCCGGCGCCGCGGCGCTTGGCATCCGCGAAGACTGCCGCATAGCGCGCGGCACGATCGGGATCGGCCTTGAGGAACTGGGGCTGGGGAATGGCGAGTCCCGAGCCGATCATGACTTCGCCGAGATCGCGACCGTTGACCGTGACGACGGCCACCGGCCGTCCGTAGCTTGATGGCGAGGACAGGCGGATATTGGCATCGCCGCCATGCAAGGTGCGGGCGGCAAGATCCTGCGCCGCCTTCCCGCACTCCCAGCACGCGCCCGCCTTCTGGCAAAGTTGCCGTCGCTCGAAGGCGTCAACGCCGAGAAGCCGGAAATCGGCCGCGACCGTATCGCCATCAAGCGCCCGCGCGGTAGCATTGAAGGAGGTGTCCTCGGCGGCATCGCTCGGCGTGCAGGCGGCGATAAGCAGGAGAGCCAGGGTCGGAACGCGCGTCATGCGACCATTTCAAGGACGACGAAACCCGGCGCCGACGGATCGGTGGATACGCGAAAGGGCTGGAGCGGGTCCGCCGTGCGCAAAATGCTCACTTTCCTTGGGTAATGATCGAAGATGCGCCCAGCGACGCGCATGGCGTTCTCGCGGCTGCAGAGCAGCGCGCGTTTGGGAGAGAGGCCGTCCCTGTCGATGCTGATGGTCATAAAATGATCCCCTTCGTCACGAGGATATATCGATTGAGGTTCAGGCGAACACCGTCTTGTGGACCTTGGTGACGGGCACGACCGACCAGGCGCGCTCCATGAGGCGGCTGATCCGGTAGAAACTACCGTTGGTGGGATCGCGAAGGAGGAGCTTTCGCCTGCGCTTGGACACCACGAACTCCTGCCCGACGTGACCGTCCGAGAAAGTCACCGGCGCCTCGAGCCGGATGCGATCACCGTCCGACAGTTTGCGTCCACGCCTCGCGAGATTGGCCCGGCAACGCTCCCGCCAGTCGAGAGCGTATTTGTTGTCGGTCGCCGTCAGGAGATCCAGGATATGCGCGGGACATCCATCCTCACAGGGACCCATGGATTCCTCCAGTCGGGTAGGATTGGTGCTGCTCATGGAGTCAGCCCTGATCCCCCCGCCGAACCGCACGTGCAGCTTTCACCGCATGCGGCTCTCCACTGTGACGAACCATCACTTTGCCGTAGATCGGGCAGGCGGCCTCTGTGAGTATCCCAGTGGCATTGCTCGCACAGGACCACCGTCCTGCGGGCGCGTGCCACCTTCATTCTCACGACAAAACCGCGGTGCGAAACATCGGCCATCCCCCGGATATGGTGCACCTGACACGGAACATCGGATCGACCGCAAGCCTCGCATTGCTTGGCATTCTGACGATCAACCCAGTCCGTACGTGAGTGGGTGAACACCTGCGTCCAAGGCTGGATATCAATCCTGGACGAGGTGGCCGGATCACGTTTCAGATGAGCCAGTTTCCAGACTTTGACCGATCGGGGCTGGCCATCGACGTCGTAGCCGATGGTGAATTCCTGCCCCGTCCTCATGCGGGCCACGACCGCTCGCACATTGGTTTTGTGCTTGCTGGCCAAGGTCTTGAACAAGCTCCACCGCTGGAGAAACTCAAGCCTGTTCAGCTTGAAGCTCACATCCTTGGCGAGAGCATAGTAGTTCGCAAAACCCCGCAATTCGGCGTTGTAAGCTAGGACGATCTCAACGTCGCTGCAGCTGAGCAGCAGGCTACGATGACGCGGCTTCAACACCGACAGATCACCATAACCTTTTGCAGAAGCGAACGCGTGGACCTTCTCCCAAGGGACATGCAGCTGCATCACTTCCGACGGCGGCCTACGAAGGAAGCTGACGGAACCTTGTCGGCTCCGGACAACCCGTTGGCGTGTCGTATATGTGCGGACCTCATATCCAAGGAAGGCGGCTCCATCGCTCGCCTTGCGGATACCGCTTTTCTCCTCGGACACCGTGAGCGCCAGCGCCTCGGTCAGGAATGCCCTGACTTCGGCGAACACGCTTCGTGCATCCTCCTTGCTACCGATAACCCCAATCATGAAGTCGTCCGCGTAGCGACAGTAACGAAGTCGGCGATAACCGGGGTCCATCGCGTCTCTCGACGGGATGGACCGCTTTTGCGGCAGTAAGGTTTGGATTTTGGCCAAGGAGGCCGCAACCTTCACCTCGTCGACATTGTCTTTGGCCCGCAGCATGGTGACGCGCTTCCGTTGTTTCTGGATGCGCCCAGCCAGTCGCCCATATTCCGGGTTCGTGGCACGGACCTTCCCCCTCTCGAAAGCCGCGATCCGTTCCGCCATGAACATATCGAGTTCATGGAGGTAGATGTTGGCCAAGATTGGAGAGACGATACCGCCCTGCGGAGTGCCGCTGTAGGTCCGGGTGTGAACCCGGTCTTCCATAACACCCGCCTTAAGCATGCTGCCGATCAAGCCGATGAATTTCTCGTCATCGATCCTTTTCCGCAACAGCCGCAGGAGGATGTCGTGGTCGATGTTCTCGAAGAACCCCGCGACATCCACATCTACGAGCCATTTCACCCCCGTCCATACGGCTTTGACGTGTTCAAGCGCCGTATGACACGACCGGCCCGGCCGGAATCCATGGGAGGCGTTCGAGAACACCGGTTCATAGATCCGTTCGAGCAGTTGCCGCGCCACTTCCTGAACGAGGCGGTCGTCGCGCGTGGGAATGCCCAGCGGACGCCGTTTGCCCTTGCCTTTCGGGATAAACACCCGACGCACTGGTTTGGGATCATAGGTCCCTGCCGTCACGCTGGCGATAATCGGGTCGAGGTCTTCCGGTCCGAAGTCCGCGAAGGTCTCGCCGTCAATACCCGGCGTCATCGCACCCTTGTTGGATCCGATCTTCTGGAGCCCCTCCTCCCAAAGGAGGCGAGACCCCATCAGACGATAGAGTCCATTCACCCTTTTGCCCGACGCAACGAGCGCCGGAATGGCCTCCAACCGGCCTTTCACAGTTTCTGGCAGCATCAGCACACCCCATGATCGGTGGTTGAAGAATCACAGCTGCCGCCCTTCCCCCGGTCTTCCCCGCTTTCGGCCCGATCGCTCGAGACCTTATACAGTTGCACCGCCGCCTCCGAAGAGGTCGATGTCCCGGGCATTACCCCGGGCATTTGAGTAATATGGCGGCTCCGTACCCATGCAGGCCGGCAGAAGCCGCCTGTTTAGGGCATCCCGTAATTACGCTGAATGGAGATGCGGCGCGGGCAGGTGTCCCGTTCGTCCACTAAACCCCTCGACGAGAGGCGCACCGGATGGGCTGAGAAACAGGCGGCCAAGACATGAGACCGCTGTCATCATCCGGACCTGGCGTGACAGTCGCTTTCGCCAGTATCGCTATATAGATTGCTGCAGACTGGGATTTAAGCAGTGTAGCCTTCACCATACGCACCTTGCCCTGACCGTCATCGCCTCCATTTGCGACTAAGACGCATCTGGCCTTTTCCGAACATGCTATTGTTCCCCGTCCCTTTCGGGATTTCAGACCTTGTGAGGCCCGAGGTTAGTCCGGCGAGCAGAGGCATTCTCAACTTACCTCATCATCACTGATACTCCATTTCAGCGCCGCAACGGCGCACTATCCTTGTATCCGAGGATCATTCCCTCCTTGTCGCGAGGGTTCCATCGGACGAGGCAGACGATCGCGAAGATTTCGCCGCCGACACCGTTCGTCATCACCTGGGTCGCGGCGTAATAGACCCGGTTTCCGGGGCAGGCCGAAGCCAGGACCTTGAGCCCGCGCGAGCCGCCCTCCTCCTGCGGGCGTTCATGGGTGAACTGAGCGTCGAGATAGGATTTCGCGGATGCGTGTCCGCCGAGCGATTGGCGAGGCATGTAGAGCCAGCCCATGGTGGTGCTCCTTCGCGATATGAGTGGAATGGAAAATCGATCGGACGTGGCGATCAGGCGGCGAGAGCTGCCGCCGCCGTTGGCTCGTCCCGAACGCTGTCGTCGGCTGCGCCACCAAAGCTCTTCAGGTAAGCAAAGGCCTGCTCGGCCTTGGCGGCCGCGTGGATGATGGCGGTCTTGTCCCCGCGAAGGATGCCGAGCCAGTGTCCGACATAGCTTGCGTGGCTGTCGTGTAGGATATTCGGGAGATCCAGATCGGCGCAGCACAGCCCTGCCCCGATTTCGGCGACAAGCTCTTCAAATGCATAGGCTTTGTCGCCGAAGCGCTTGCCGAAGGTGCGAGCGAGTCTGTCGGCATGGCCCGACCAGTGGACTGTCTCATGGCACCTTGTCGATGCGTACAGATCCATGCTGCGGAACGATGTCCGATTTGGCATCTGGATATAATCAAAGGTCGGCGTGAAGTAGGCTTGGTTGCCGCCATGGCGCACATCGGCGGGGATGCCGGCGAAGAAAGCATCGATTGCCGCCTGGCGGAGGGAGGGCGCCACCGGCATCTGCGGCTCGTCTGGCGCATAGAAATAGGCGGGCAGCGCATCGATCTGGTCGGCGTTGAAGACGATGTAATGGCGAAGGAAGCGGATGTTGCGCTCCACCTCCTTGCCCGTTTCGGGATGCTCCTCCAGCTTCTTGAACGAGGAATAGTAGACCGAGATTGCGCCGGTTTCGCCGCGCCGAACATTGGCCCCGAGCGCCTCGGCCTGGCGATAGGTCATCCAGAACCGGGAACGATATCCCATCGCGTCTCCGAGCGCCCATAAATAGAGCGTGTTGATCCCCGTGTACGGAGTCCCGCAATGACGGAGCGGCCGACCGCCGCCGCCGCTTATGCGCCACGGCCTCGACCACGGTGGGACGCCTTCCTCGAGCTTGCGGATGATGAGGTCCGTGATTTCCGCGGCAACATCGCGGCTGGATCGCCGAGAGACTGGCATGGCGGGGACTCCCGAGTGGAGAGGAAAAGGAACCGCCGACGCGGGAAAGCACGCCGGCGGTCAGGACATCCAGAAGGCGAGGCTTCAGGCCGCGAGCGCGCCTTGTTCGTCAGCGTGCGGTTCGAGCCCCGTTTCGCTCGCTTCAACCGCGTCGACGGTCTCGGCATCGTCCGGCTGTTCGCCGGCACCCTCCTCGAGGTCGAGATCGTCGACGTCCACCTGGTCGCGGAACCTCATCGCGTTCGGTACCCAAGCGAGCGCCGTATCCCGAACTTCCGGCTCGACGATCGCCTCACCTGCGAAGAGCTTCGCGCAGGACTGCGAGATCTCCGTCTTCTTCATGGTGGCGTGACGGGCGGTCAGCGCGGCGCCGCCGACTTCGGCGAGCAAGGTCAGGATCGAGCCCTTGCTGACGCGGTCGAAGAAGTTCTCCGAGGTCGGCCGCCACCAGCTTGCGACGTCGACTCCCATGATCGTCGCGAGACGGTTCTGAAGCGGGCACTGATCGGCACGGTAGCTCGGCGCTTCGAGCGACATCGCGACGATATAGGCGAGCCAAGCCGCCTTGCCGTCGTCGTCAAGCGCCCGGAACGCCTCGAACCGCTCGACTTCGCTGCTGTGCTCCGTCCAGACCGCGTCGAGCCCGTCATGGGCTTCGGCCAAATAGGCTCGGGCCCGCGTCGACGGCAGCTCGCCCGATACCGGATCCTGAGGGGAGCGGGCGCGAATGGTCGAGCCGTAGGCGGCGGAGCTGCTCATGCGGTCGTCGATCATGACGAACAGCGCATAGTCGAGCGCGAGCGCCGGATGGCTGAGCAGCGTCGCGGCCAAGACGTCGCGGCGCTGCATGGCGAGCTCATCGTAGAGGCGCGCGCTGAGCGGCTTGCCTCCGGGGGCCACGGCCTCGGGACGAGGGACTGGAGCGGCGCCTTCCCGGCCTCCCCCGGTGGGACGACCGATCGTGACGCTATCCTCGCCTTCCTTCGCCTCGTCCTCGGTGCCGCCGACCCGCACCGGCTCCTCGCTATAATATTCCGTGTCGAGTACCATTGCGCCCTTGGGCGTGAGCTTGAGGAAAGCGCCGACTTGCGGCCGCAGCTCATCGGGCAACGTGGGCGCCACGTTCCGGATCGCATAATCCTCGTCGGTGAGCGCGTCATATTCCTGGTCGAGGGCCTTGCAGGCATCCTCACCGATGGAATCGTCGGCCATCTCCTCGGAAATGGCCTGTTGCCGCGCCGAGATTTCTTCGAGCCGGGTCTCCTGCTCCTCGGTGAGTTCGGGTGCAGGCAGGATGACGCGATAAAGACCAGCGGCGGCGCTGTGCGTGAAGTTGGACGCGATCGGGCGGATCCATCCAAGGCCGAGTTCCTCGCCGACGCGCTTGGCTTCCGCCTCCATGATGTCCGCGGCGAGCCGCTGCGCGATCTCGGGATTGACCCACTTGTCGCCGCTGTCGCTGAAGAGATCGCGATCGACCTTGCCGCCGGCTTCCGCGTAGCGGTCTTCGCCCACCAGGATGGCGACGGGATCGGTCGAATTCATCGTCTCGTTGGCGATGACGCGGCGGATGGTGTCCGCGTTCGAATAGCTGCTGCCGTAGCTGCTCCAGACGAGGAGCTGTTTCTCCTGGTTCTCGGTCGATGCATAGGCCTTGGCGACGTCGAGCGTGATTGAGCCCTCGCTCAGCGCTTCGAAGATCGGCTCGGCCAGGGTCGCGAGGCGCAGGCGACCTTCGACGAACCGGCGGGTCAGGCCGAAGCGCTTGGCAACGCCGTCGATGTCGCCCTTGAGGCCGATGAAATACTGGAACGCGCGGCATTCCTCGGCCGGCGTCATCTTCAGCTGATGAAAGTTCGCCGCGGTCGAGGTCTCCGACAGCGTGGCTTCGTCGCCGACCAGGACCTTGACGGGAACATCGTAAGTCTCGGGGTCGATGACGCCGCGCTCGACGAGCATCCGCAGACCGCGCAAGCGGCGCCCGCCGTCGAACACCTCGAAGGTACCGCGCGGCTTCTTCAGCGGCGTGACCAGCAGGTTCTGCAGGACACCCCGCGCCTCGATATCGGCCGCCATCTGGGGGATTTCGAGCAGGTCGTCGGGCCGCTTGCGGACATTGATGGGCGAGAGCGTGAGCTTCGCGAGCTTAACGGAAGTGGTCATGGGAAGAGCTCCATCTGGCGTCCGGATCAGCCCGAACACCAGCTTCGCTTCCCCCTTCCCTCTCTCGAGCTTCAGGACTCCAACGACCCGGACACGGCCGGGAGCCGAGCGTCCGTTTGACGCTGATGCCAGGTACGACCAGACAAGGGCATCCCCCTAGCCAACTCGGATCGGCTCGACACCGTTCGTCGAGGATTCAAAGGGCGCGTAGTAGTCATCCGGGCTCGGCGAAAATCTGGGCCAGAAGCGTCTCAGCCGAGGCCATCGGCACGAAGATGCGGGTGCGGTACTGGATCACTTCGGTGAAGCAACCGATGGATTTGAGCCAGGCCAAGCGGTCATATGGGCAACCGACGAGCTCAATTCGCGGTGAACCGTTGACGACCGACCGCTTGATCGTGAGCGGAAACGGATGGGAGACGTCGATGCTGCGCCCGGCCGTCACCGCCCTGACCACGGCATCGGCCGGCAGTGTTTCGGACCGATCGATGCCCAGCTTGGTGAAAAGCTGGGGCACATGATCGTCGAACACCAGGCGCCCGAGCCAGGACCGCCCTTCCCCGTCGACGATGCGGTTGACTGCCATGTGATCGCTCGGCAGCGCCGACCAGATCGGCAGGAGCAGGCCCGTTGCGAGGCGGATGGTCTCACTGTCGACGGTCTCGCGTGCGATCTCGACTTCCGCTGACCATTCGGTGCAAAAGGCTTCGCGGTCGACCTCCTCCCAGGAGGATTCGTAGAGATCATCCTCGCGCATATATTCGTTGCGCGTCGGCCGCATCATCTCGACGCGCGGGATCGGCGTGCCCTCCTTCTCCTCCATGAGCGATCGCGCCCGCATCCGCAGCGCCGCCTTGCCCGACTTGCGGTTGATCATGAAGCCGGCGCTTCCGTCGCCATCGGCGATCCGCAGGATGCGCTCGAGCGAGACGGGATTTCGGCGCCGCGCGATCTCGATGGTGAGCAGATGCGAGGTGGCGCCGGTGCGCGCGTCTGTGCGCAACACCACGTCATCGATCAGCGTCGCCTTGTCGACCAGGATCGTTTCGACGCCGACATCGAGGCGCCCCGCTTCGCGCGCGGCAGACACGCGCGTTTCAATCAGGGAAAGGAACTCGTCGAAGATGCTGTTCTGGAGCGCGATCGGCAGCGCGAGGATGCGATTGAGCCAGCGCTGGATCGGTGGCATCTCGTCCTTGAGGACACCGTCCTCGTTGGCCAGTTCAAGGCCGGTGCGATGCTGGAAATCGTCGAGTGTGGTGCTGGAGAGCTTGCCCGCAGCCAGCAGGTCGAACCAGGAGAGAAGCGCGGCGCAGGCATATTCGCTTTCGAGGTTGTCGGCGGGATCGAACAGGCCCTGCCCGCCGGTCTGGCGCTGGCCGCGCGTGAGCGCCCCGAGGCTGTCGAGACGCCGTGCGATCGTACTGGTGAAGCGCAGCTCGCCCTTGCAGTCGGTGGTCACCGGGCGAAACAGCGGCGTGGTGGCCTGATGCGTGCGATGGGTCCGGCCTAGCCCCTGGATCGCGCGGTCGGCGCGCCAGCCCGGCTCCAGCAGCAGATGCACGCGCTGCTCCTGGTTCGCCACGTCGAGCGAGGCATGGTAGCTGCGCCCGGTGCCGCCGGCGTCGGAAAAGACGAGCATCCGCTTCTTGCCCGCCATGAACGCCGCGGCTTCGGCTTGGCTCGTGCGGGCCGACCGGTTCTCCAGTTTCTGCCGTCCATCGCTCGCGGTGATGAGCCTTTTGGTTCGGCCAGTGACCTCCGCGACATTGTCGTGCCCGAAATGCTCGAGCAGCGCGTCGAGCGCCGACTTGATTGGCGGCATCGCGCAGAGCTTCTCGATAAGCGCGTCGCGCGCTGCCTGCGCCTCGGGATTGTAGACCGGATGGCCGTCCTCACTCACCATCGGCAGCGATCGCGGCGTGCCGGTGTCGTCCTTGAAAACGCGCATCTGGCGGGTCGGAAAGGCGCGTTCGAGGTAGTCGATTATGTA
>JAEMRT010000083.1:0-15814 GCA_016463225.1 Sphingopyxis sp.
ACCAGTAGTTGATGGTTAAGGCCAATGGTCATGACCGCCGCGCCCACCCCCGTCCGTATCGCCCCATCGATCCTCAGCGCCGATTTTGCCGCGCTGGGCCAGGAAGTGCGCGCGATCGAGGCGGCGGGCGCCGACTGGGTCCATATCGACGTGATGGACGGGCATTTCGTCCCCAATCTGACGATCGGCCCCGCGGTAGTAAAGGCGCTACGCCCGCATTCGACCCTGCCCTTCGACGTCCATCTGATGATCAGTCCGGTCGATCATTTCCTCGACGCCTTTGCCGCGGCGGGCGCCGACATCATCACTGTGCATCCCGAAGCGGGGCCGCATATCCACCGCAGCATCCAGCACATCAAGTCGCTGGGCAAGCAGGCGGGGGTGTCGCTCAACCCTGCGACGCCGGCCAAGATGCTCGACTATCTGATCGACGACATCGACCTGGTGCTGATCATGAGCGTCAATCCGGGGTTCGGCGGCCAGAGCTTCATCTCCAGTCAGCTGCGCAAGATCGAGGCGGTGCGCAAGATGATCGACAAGACCGGCCGCGACATCAGGCTGGAGGTCGACGGCGGCATCGATGCCGGGACCGCGCCGCTGGCGATCGCCGCGGGCGCCGACGTGCTGGTGGCGGGGACCGCGACCTTCAAGGGTGGCCCCGACTGCTATGCCGACAATATCCGGCGGCTGCGGGGCGCCTGATCGATGGAGGGGAGACCGTTGACTTCTGCCCCTGCCGACACGCCGCTCGATCTGGCTGAAGACGCGCCGCCGGTCGATGATTCGATCGAGCCCGGCAAGCGCCTCATCCGCCTGCCCGCCGACAAGGGGCTGTCGCTGGGCGACCGCGTCGCCAATGCGATCACCCGGCTGACCTGGCGCACCCCGCTCCACGCCTTCCGTCTGAAGGGCCGCTTCCCGCTCAAATTGCTCGGGGTACCCGCCGATCCGGTGCCGGGCGACAGCCGCGCCGGGACCGCGATCCGCGCCGGCCATTTCCTCCACCGCGGATTGAAGCTGCCGCTCGGCGAGCTCGATTTCGCCGCGCTCGAGGTTGCCCCGACCTTTGCCGATTATCTGCACAGCTTTGCCTGGCTGCGCGATCTGGCCGCCACCGGCACCCGCGCCGACGGGGCGCCGATCGCCGAAGCGGTGGTCCGCCACTGGCTCGGCACGCATGGCGAGACGGTGAGCGAACCGGCGTGGAAGGCCGACAACACGGCGTGGCGCATTCTGTTCTGGGCGAGCCACGCGCCGCTGATCCTGTCGTCGAGCGACCTCGTCTATCGTTCCGCGGTGCTCAACCATCTCGCCCGCGCGGCGCGTCACCTCGACCGCGTCGCCGACAAGACGCGCCCCGGCACCGGCCAGATGGTCGCGTGGGTCGGCATTGTCGCCGCGTCGCTGCTGATGCCCGGCGGCGAACCGCGGCAGATATTTGGCGAGGCGGGCCTCCGCAAGGTGCTCGAGACCAGCTTCTACGCCGATGGCGGCAATATCTCGCGTTCGCCGCAGGCGCAGCTCGACGCGGTGATGGCGCTTTCGATGCTCGCGCGCGTCTATGACATGCGCCGGATGGAAGTGCCGCCCTTCGTGCAGGAAGTGCTGGCGCGCGCGGTGCCGGCGCTGCTCGGGCTGCTCCACAGCGATGGCGGCATGGGCAGCTGGCAGGGCAGCGGCGCAACGTCAGCCGCACATGTGCAGGCGATCGTCAGCGCGAGCGGGGTACGGACCCGCCCGCTGAAGCAGGCGCGCGACTGGGGCTATCAACGGCTGGTATCGAACAAGGTCGTGCTGCTCGCCGACGCCGCGCCGCCCCCGATCGCGCGGGTGACCGAGGCGGGTTGTGCGTCGACGCTGGCGTTCGAGCTGTCCGATGGCGACGAGCGGATCGTCGTCAATTGCGGCGGCGCGGCGCTGACCGGCGCGACGATCCCCGCCGATCTCGCGCGCGGCCTGCGCACCACCGCGGCGCATTCGACATTGATCCTCGCCGACACCAATTCGACCGCGATCCTGGCGAACGGAACGCTGGGCAAGGGCGTGACCGAGGTCGAGCTCGACCGGCGCGAAACGCCGCAGGGCAGCCGCGTCGAGATGAGCCACGACGGCTATGCGCGGCGCCACGGGCTGATCCACCGCCGCCTGCTGATCCTGTCGCCGAACGGCCGCGAGCTACGCGGCGAGGACATGCTGCTCCCCGCCCCGCGCACCCGGCGCAAGGGCGACAAGGGGTTCGCGCTGCGCTTTCACCTCGGCCGCAATATCTCGGCCAGCCTGACCGCCGACAAATTGGGGGCGCTGCTGCGCATCAATGGCGGGCCGCTGTGGCAGTTCCGCACCTCGGAAGGTGCGCTCGATGTCGAGCAAAGCCTGTGGGTCGACGGCGAAGGCCGCCCGCACCCGACCGAACAGCTGGTCGTGACCGGCACCGCGCCCGCGGGCGGCGCGAGCATCGGGTGGATTTTCAAGCATATCGGGTAAGCGGTTGCGGTTTTCGTCCGATTGCGGCCATAGAATTCTCGTCACCCCGGACTTGATCCGGGGTCCATGACCCCTTGCACCGCCCCAAGCTGCGAGGGCAGATGGATTCCGGATCAAGTCCGGGATGACGAATAGATGAGGGCAACTTCCCACCACAAAGTCGACGCTCGATGCATATATTTCCAACGGCCGGCGCCCCAGGGACTGAGCGCCGGCCGCCAAACCTTTAGAAAGCGTAGCGCGCCATCAGCTGGAACACCGGTCCGGCCTTTTCGCTTTCGAGTTCATATTCGTCGAATTCACCGGGACCGCGTGATTTCTGGTCGCCGATCGTCGTAAACTTGTTGAACGCCTCGCGCTTCGCGCCGTTGAGCAGGTTCGCCCCCACCGCGCGGATCGTGAAGCTCTTGCCGAAACGCTTTTCGACGAAGATTTCGAGGTCGGCGCCATAGGTGGTGAATATCTCTTCGCCGACGGTGCGGTCGAACGCCCCGCCCTGCTTGCGATAGGTCGCGCCGAACGCCGCGCCGACCGACGGAATGTCCTGAATGACGCCGAAATTATAGACATATTCGCTCTGGCCGTTGAAGCGGCGCTTGCCGAATTCGTCGATGATCTTGCTGTCGAGCCACGAGATATTGCCGAACACCCCGGTGTCCGGCAGCCCGACGAAGCCGAAGTCGGTCGAGAGGTCAAACTCGACCCCCCACACTTTGCCGTCGCCGACATTCTGCGGCTGGTAGTTGAAAGTACCGGCACCTTCCGACCCCGGGCCGCCGATATTAGTCAGCTCGATGAGGTCGTTCACCTTGCGGTAGAAGATATTGACCCCCGCGATACCCGCGCGGCCAAGGCGCTGCTCGTAGCCGAGGTCAAAGCCCCATGCGGTTTCGGGATCGAGCAGCGGATTACCGATCAGGTCGTTGTCGCCAAGTTCGGCCTCAAGTTCGGCGGGCGAGAGGAAATTGAATTCGGGCCGGCGGCTGGTGCGCGCAACCGAGGCGATGACGCGGCCGCGGGGGCCGACGTCGATCTTTACCGACGCTGACGGCAGCAGCTTTGCGTAATCGTTCGTTGTACGCCGCAATGCCGCCGGGACAGTGAAATCGTCAATCGTGAGGTCGGTGGTTTCATAGCGCACCCCGGCTTCCCATTTGATGCCGGGCATGTCTCCTTCGACCAACACAAAGCCGTCGAGCCGCTTTTCCTCAATCGTGTTGAGGCCGCCAGGCCCCGGCGCGAACGCGCCGAACGTCCGCGCAAACTCGGTCGGGTTGCGGGTGAACTGGTCGTATCCCTGCCGATTGGCGGCAGTCAGATTATAGCGGTCGCGCGGCGCAGCGGTGATCGACGTATCGCGGTCCTTGTCCTGCCACAGCCCGCCGAACAGCAGCTTGGTGTCTGCACCGAGCGCGATTTCATGCTCAAGCCTGACCGAAAATTCCTTGTCGGTGATACCGGTCAGCGTCTGATCGCCGGTGAAGCGCGGCAGCGCGCGGTCGAATTCGACCTCATATTCGGTTTCGAAGCGGTCTTCGTCGAACCAGGCATAACCGATTTTCAGGCTGGTCTCGCCCGCCGACCAGCGGTGCGCGAGCTTGCCGTTGACGCTGTAATTGTCCTGGTTGATCGTCGCTACATTCGCATTGTCGACGGTCAGATTGCCCGGCGGCGTCGCGCGGACCGGCCCGTTGATGTTGGTTGGGTGGTTATATTCAAGGCTGCGTTCGGTTTCGGTGCGATCGGTGTGGACGTAAAAGCCGTTCACCGAGAAATCGGTCGTATCGCCCTTGATGTCATAGGTCGCGTTGAACGAATAATCCTTGCCGTCGCGCGTGTCGGTCTGGTCTTCGCGATTTTCGAAAACATCCGGATCCGTCGCGTAGTTCGGATCATTTTCCGGCGACTCATTGTAGCGCAGTGAATATTTCTTCTTGGGATTGTGCCGCCCTTGAAAATTGCCCCCGATCAGGAAGCGCCCCGGCCCGAGCGCGCCGCCGAATACGCCGCCGACGCTGGGTTCGAGTTCCTTGTCGTCATAATAGAGGCCGCCAGCGCGCAGATAACCGCCGTCGAGTTCATAGCCGTCGCGCAGCTTGATATTGAGCGTGCCTGCGACCGCATCGCCGGTGCGCCGCGCCGACGACGAGCGGACGATTTCGACCCGGTCGATCAGTTCGGCAGGGATGCGATCGAGGAAGAAGCTGCGGTCGGCGTTCGACCCCGGCACCTTTTCGCCGTTGATCAGGATCTGCGTATAGCCCGGCGGCAGACCGCGCAGGCGGGCGCCGTCGCTTTCGATCACGTCGGACAGGAAGGTCACCGACGGCACGCGCTTCAGCGCGTCGCCCGCGGTCAGCGGTTCGAAGCGCTGGAAAAATTCGCTGTCGTAGGAAAGGACGGGCTCGGCCTGATCCTCGCTGCGGTTGCGGTAGCCGATGCTGCCCAGCACGACGATGTCCTGTGAGGTGGTGATGCTGCCGTCGGCATTCTGGATCGGCGTCATGTCCTGCGCATCCTGCGCGGTGGCGGGGGCCGCCATCATGGCGGTTGCCAGCGCGAGCGCCGCGGCAGAATTCAGGCTGAGAATACGAATCATTTTGGTCGGGCCCCCTTTGTGGTTGCCGGGCCTCTAGGGGGGCCGTGTGACAGTTTGCGGCGAGCGGTGTGACGGTTGCATGACAGTTAAGTGACGGAAATATTGTGGGATTGACGCGTGCGTGCTTTGCTGGGACGGGGCGCGCCAATCGCCTTGGGCGCCATCGGGAACAGGGAAAATCATCATGACCGCCGTCCGCACATCGAAGCTGCTGACTTCGCTTGCTTTTGTATCGCTGCTGGCCGGTTGCGCGGGACAGGCGGCACCGGTCATCACCGGCCTGCCGCCCGTGGCCGTCACCGCGAGCGGCGAAACCGCGCCCGTCGGCACCGGCCGCGCCGATGCCGCTGACGATCCGGCGATCTGGATCGATCCCACCAATCCGGGCCGTGCGCTGATCATCGCGACCGACAAGAAGGCAGGCCTGCACGTCTATGACCTGAGCGGCAAGGACCTGGCGTTTCTGAAGAGCGGGCTGGTCAACAATGTCGATGTCGTTGGCGACATCATCGTCGCCAGCGACCGTAACGACGGGCTGAACGCGCATCTGGCGGTGTACCGCCTCGATGGCGCCAAGCCCGCGCTCACCGCGCTGGGCCGCGCGGCGGCGGGTAGCGGCGAGGCTTATGGCCTGTGCCTGAAGAAAAGCGCGCCGGGGGAACCGATCACCGCGGCGCTGATCGTCAAGGACGGCACCGTACGCGTCGGGACGCTGACGGTCGATGGCACGCCCAGCTTTACCGTCGTGTGGGAGCACAAGATCGCGACCCAGTCCGAAGGCTGCGTTTTTGACGGCGACACCCTCTATGTCGGCGAAGAGGTCGGCGGATTGTGGGAATTGAAGCAGGACGGCAAAGGCGCCGTTGCCCGCATGGTGGCGCCGATCGACAATCAGCGACTCGTTGCCGACCTCGAAGGGCTCGCGACGATCGATCATAAGGGTCAGCGGTATCTGATCGCGTCGAGCCAGGGCGACAATGCCTATGCCGTATTCCGCCTGCCGGCGGTCGACTATGTCGGGCGCTTTGCGGTGGCCGCGGACGCATTCGGCGCGACGAGCGAAACCGACGGCATCGAGGCGGTGGCGGGCAATTTCGGTCCGGCCTATCCTGACGGCCTCTTTCTGGCGCAGGACGGCGACAACGCGCCCAAGGCACAGAATTTCAAGCTGGTGCGCTGGGACATGATCGCGGCGGCGCTGGGGCTGTAAAACCGCCTCCAAGCTTGCGATGGAGGCGGTCCGCGCCTAGGGGGGCTGCGTCTTTCCACCCGCCAGCCGAGGCCTCCACCCCATGACCGATCTTGTCCCCGTCCGCCGCGCGCTTTTGTCCGTCAGCGACAAGACGGGGCTTGCCGATCTAGCTGCCGCGCTTATCCGCCATGGGGTCGAACTGGTTTCGACCGGCGGCACCGCGAAGGCGCTGCGCGAAGCAGGTCACACGGTGCTCGACGTCGCCGATCTCACCGGCTTTCCCGAGATGATGGACGGCCGCGTCAAGACGCTGCACCCGACGGTGCACGGCGGCATCCTCGCGGTGCGCGACGATGCAGCGCATGTCGCAGCGATGGAGGCGCATGGCATCGGTGCAATCGATCTGGTCGTCGTCAACCTCTACCCGTTCGCGGCGACCGTCGCGAAGGGCGCGGCGCGCGACGAGATCATCGAGAATATCGACATCGGCGGCCCCGCAATGGTGCGCTCGTCGGCCAAGAACCACGCGTTCGTGAACATCGTCACCGAGCCCGAGGACTATGCCGCAGTGACCGCCGAGATGGACGCCAACGGCGGCGCGACGACGCTGGCGCTACGCAAAAGACTGGCCGCGACGGCGTTCGCGCATACCGCGACCTATGACGGGATGATCGCGAGCTGGTTCGCCTTTGCCGATCAGGGCAAACTGTTCCCCGATACGCTGCCGCTGACCGCGAAGCTGGCGACCGAGCTGCGTTATGGCGAGAATCCGCATCAGCAGGCGGCGCTTTACCTGCCCGCCGGTCCGTCCTCGCGCGGGATCGCGCAGGCCGAGCAGGTGCAGGGCAAGGAGCTCAGCTACAACAATATCAACGACGCCGACGCCGCGCTCGAGCTCGTCGCCGAGTTCCGCGCGGCGGATCCGACCTGCGTCATCGTCAAGCACGCCAATCCGTGCGGCGTCGCGACCGCCGCGACGATCGCCGAGGCCTATGACGCGGCGCTAAAATGCGACGATGTGTCGGCATTTGGCGGCATCATCGCGGTCAACCGGCCGCTCGACGGCGCCACCGCCGAAGCGATCAGCGGTATCTTTACCGAAGTCGTCTGCGCCCCCGACGCCGACGCCGATGCCCGCGCGGTGTTCGCGAAGAAGAAGAACCTCCGCCTGTTGCTGACCGGCGAACTGCCCGATCCGGCGCGCGGCGGGCTGATGATGAAGACGATTGCCGGCGGCTGGCTGGCGCAGAGCCGCGACAATGGCCAAATCACCCGCGCCGACCTGAAAATCGTCACCGACCGCGCCCCGACCGAGGAAGAACTGGCCGACGCGCTGTTCGCTTGGACGATCGCGAAGCATGTGAAATCGAACGCGATCGTCTATGCCAAGGGCGGATCGACCGCGGGCATCGGCGCGGGGCAGATGAACCGCCGCGACAGCGCGCGCATCGCCGCGGTGAAGGCGCGCGAAGCTGCCGAATCGCATGGCTGGAGCCAAGCCCGCACCGTCGGCAGTGCGGTCGCCAGCGACGCTTTCTTTCCCTTTGCCGACGGATTGCTGGCGGCAGTCGAGGCGGGCGCGACCTGTGTCATCCAGCCCGGCGGCTCGATCCGCGACGATGAAGTGATTGCGGCGGCGAATGCGGCGGGGCTGGCGATGGTATTCACCGGGATGCGTCACTTCCGGCACTAAGCGCGCTCAACTCCCGTTCGTGTCGAGCGAAGTCGAGACACGCTTGGGGAGCGCACGCTTCACGTGTCTCGACTTCGCTCGACACGAACGGCATAGAAGCAGCGACGGTCGCGAGCGCGGCATTCGACAAGGACCAGCATGACCGCCACCGCCCACCGCCCCTCCTTCATCCAGCGCATGTACAACTGGACGATGGAAAAATCGGCGCACCCGCACGCCGAGTTCTGGTTGGCGCTGGTCGCCTTCGTCGAGGCGAGCTTCTTCCCGATCCCGCCGCATCCGCTCCTCGGGCTGATGTGCCTCGCCAATCCCAAGAAGGCGGTGCGCTACGCGGTCATCTGCACGCTCGCCTCGGTCGCGGGCGGGATATTCGGCTACGGGATCGGCTTTTTCCTCTACGAGAGCGTCGGGCTGTGGCTGCTCGGGGTGCTCGGACTGACCGATGCCTTTCCGCCGGCCGCCTGCTATCTGCGCGAGTTCGGCGCCGAGATCATCCTGATCAAGGGCGCGACCCCGATCCCGTTCAAGCTGCTGACGATCACCGCCGGCTTCATCCACATGAATTTCTGGACCTTCCTGTGGGCGAGCCTCGCCAGCCGGGCCTTTTCCTTCCTGCTGGTCGGCATATTGTTCCGGCTGTTCGGGGCGCCGATCAAGGCGTTCATCGACAAATATCTGATCTGGGTCACCGGCGCATTTCTGGTCGCGGTGGTCGCGGGCTTCCTCGTCCTCGGCGCGCTGTCGGGCGATGGGAAGACCAAGGAAGCCGACAAATGCAGCGGCGCGACGCTGGAGAGCATCGGGCTGGACCGGAAGTAAGATAGTCGCCACCCCCGCCTTCGCGGGGGCGGCGGCTTTTATTCGTTCGCTGCCGTATGCAGCCAGTCGGCGTGGCGCGGGGCCTTCTTGGTCTGGCTCCATTCTTCGAGCATCAACGGCGCGACGCGCTTGAGCTCGGCATATTGCTCGGCGGTGCCGATGTCGCAGGCCAGCTCGACGCGGTGGCCGTTGGGGTCGAAGAAATAGATCGACTTGAAGATGCCGTGGTGCGTCGGGCCGAGCACATCGACGCCTTCGCTTTCCAGATGCGCCTTCGCGGCGACCAGTTCGTCGAAGCTGCCGACCTTGAACGCGAGATGCTGGACCCACGCCGGGGTATTCTCGTCGCGGCCCATGACGGGCTGGTTCGGCAGCTCGAAAAAGGCAAGGATGTTGCCGTTCCCCGCCTCGAGGAAGACGTGCATATAGGGGTCATATTCGCCGGTCGACGGCACATGATCCTCGGCAAAGGCGGTCGTGTAAGTCATGCCGAGCATCCGCTCGTACCAGTCGACCGTCTCCTTCGCGTCCTTGCAGCGATAGGCGGCGTGGTGAACGCCGCCCAATTTGATCGGGCTCGTCATTCGGCGGGTTCCTCGACAGTCAGGGCGCCGCGGCGAATCTGGTCCATTTCCATCGATTTGAACAGCGCCGTGAAATTGCCTTCGCCAAAGCCCTCATCCTTCTTGCGCTGGATGAATTCGAAGAAGACCGGACCGATGACGGTCTGGCCGAAAATCTGGAGCAGAAGGCGCGGGTCGCCTTCGGTTGTCGATCCGTCGAGCAGGATGCCGCGCGACTGGAGGCCGTCGACCGACTCACCATGGCCCGGAAGCCGCTCTTCGAGCATCTCGTAATAGGTCGCCGGCGGCGCGGGCGCGAAGGGGTTGCCGAGCGCCTTGAGCTTGTCCCACGCGGCGTAAAGATCGTCGCAGCTGAACGCGATGTGCTGAATGCCCTCGCCATTATAGGCGCGCAGATATTCCTCGATCTGGCCCTTGCCGCCCGCACCTTCTTCGTTGAGCGGGATGCGGATCTTGCCGTCGGGGGCGGTCATCGCCTTCGACGTCAGGCCGGTATATTCGCCCTTGATGTCGAAATAACGGATTTCGCGGAAGCCCGCGATGCGCTCGTAGAACGCCGCCCAATGCGCCATGCGGCCACCGTAGACATTGTGCGTCAGATGATCAATCAGCTGCATGCCCGCGCCCACCGGGTGGCGGTCGACGCCCTCTTCATAGACAAAGTCGATGTCGTAGATGCTGAGATCGTCGCCATAACGGTCGATCAGATAGATGATCGAGCCGCCGATACCCCGGATCGCGGGCAGGCGCAGCTCCATCGGGCCGGGGTTGACCTCGACCGGCTCGGCGCCGCGCGCAATCGCTTCGGCATAGGCCTTGGCGGCATCGCGGACACGCCAGCCCATGCCACACGCCGACGGACCATGTTCGGCAGCGAAATAGGCGGCGGGCGATTTGGCTTCGTAATTGGCGATCAGGTTGATGCCGCCCTGGCGCCACAGCTGGACGTCCTTAGAGCGATGATGCGCGATCTGAGTGAAACCCATCGCCGCGAACACGGGTTCGAGAATACCCCTTTCGGGCGCCGAAAATTCGACGAATTCAAAGCCATCGAGGCCCAGCGGATTATCGAAAAGGTCGGCCATGTCGCATTCCCATCTAGTTTCAATTGAAACCATTATGATGGATTGGTGGTGGAGAGTCAATGCGAGAGGCGGGCGCAAGTCGTCATGCCGGGCTTGACCCGGCACCCGCCTTTTTCGCTTCAAGAAGGCAGGCCCCGGATCAAGTCCGGGGTGACGGAATGAGGAGAAGCTTAGGCGGTCGCTGTTTCGAACGCTTCCAGCGCTTCGCTCGCCGCCACCCAGCGTGCCTCGGCGGCTTCCTGCGCGGCGACGATCTTGCCGCGGCGCTGCGACAGTTCGCTCATCGTCAGGCCCTTATATTCGCTCGCTGCGCCCTGCGGATCGAACATCGCGCGGTCGATGGCCGAGAGCACCACCTCATATTTGGCGAGATCGGCCTCGGCGTCCGAAACGTCTTTCTTGATCTTCGCCGCCGCCTCGCGCGCCGCCGCTGCCGCCTTGCGGTCTTCCTTCTTATCGGCCTTCGACATTTTTTCCTTTTGCGGCCCCTTGCCGAGGATCATGTCGACATAATCGTCCATGCTGCCGTCATATTCGCGCGCCGTACCGTCATCGACCAGCACCAGCCTGTCGGCGGTGAGTTCGAGCATGTGCCGGTCATGGCTGACGAGCACGACCGCCCCGTCGAAGCTGTTCAACGCCTGGACGAGCGCCTCGCGTGCATCGACGTCGAGGTGGTTGGTCGGTTCGTCGAGGATGAGCAGGTGCGGCGCGTCGCGGGTGATGAGCGCGAGCGCGAGGCGTGCGCGTTCGCCGCCCGACAGCTTGGCCACTTGCGTGGTCGCCTTGTTGCCCGAAAAGCCGAAGCGGCCGAGCTGGGCGCGGACGGCGCCTTGCGCCTTGCCCTCCATCACGCGCGTCATATGCGCGAGCGGTGTGTCGCTGCCGTCGAGTTCTTCGACCTGATATTGGGTGAAATAGCCGACGCGCATCTTGCCCGACGCCGCCATCGCCCCCGCCATCGGGGTCAGCTGCGCCGCGAGCAGGCGCGCGAGTGTCGTCTTGCCATTGCCGTTGCGGCCGAGGAGCGCGATGCGGTCGTCGGGATCGATCCGCAGATTGAGCCGCTGTAGCACGGGCTTGTCGGCATAACCGACACTGGCGAGGTCGAGGGTAATCAGCGGCGGTTTCAGTTCGTCGGGGCTCGGGAAATCGAACGCCAGCGTCTGATCCTCGGCCAGCGCGGCGATCGGCTGCATCCGCGCGAGCATTTTGGCGCGCGACTGCGCCTGTTTCGCGGTCGAGGCGCGGGCGCTGTTGCGCGCGACATAGTCTTGCAGCTTCGCGCGCTGCGCGTCCTGCGACGCCTTTGCCGCGGCGAGCTGCGCCGCGCGTTCGGCGCGCTGACGCTCGAACGCGTCATAGCCGCCGGCATAGAGCATCACCTTGCCACCCTCGAGGTGGAGGATATTGTCGACGACATTGTTGAGCAGATCGCGCTCGTGGCTGATCACCACCAGCTGTCCCGGATAGGCACGCAGGAAATTTTCGAGCCACAAGGTCGCTTCGAGGTCGAGGTGGTTCGACGGTTCGTCGAGCAGCAGCAGATCGGGTTCGGAGAACAGCAGCGCCGCCAGCGCGACGCGCATCTTCCACCCGCCCGAGAAGCTGTCGAGCGGCTGGGCCTGCATGTCCTCATCGAAACCGAGCCCGATCAGGATGCGCGCGGCGCGCGCCGGCGCGGTATAGGCGTCGATCGCGATCAGCCGTTCGTGAATATCGCCGAGCTTGTCGGGGTCCTGCTCGACCTCGGACGCAGCAAGCAATTCGGCGCGCTCGGTATCGGCGGCGAGCACGGTGTCGAATGGCGTCGCGGTGCCGTTCGGCGCTTCCTGCGCGATATAGCCGACGCGGGTCTTGCGCGGCATGTCTATGCTGCCCTCGTCGGCTTCGAGCTGGCCGATCATCACCTTCATCAGCGTCGACTTGCCCGCGCCGTTGCGCCCGATCAGCCCGACCCGGCTTTTGGCCGGCAGGCTCGCGGTGGCGCGTTCGAGGATGGCGCGCCCGCCAAGGCGTACAGTGATTCCGTTGATTGTCAGCATGGGCGCGCGCCTAGCATGTTCGGCGCGCCAGCCCAAGTCCCCGACTGGCTTTCTGCGCGGCGCTGCGGCAGACAGGCGATATGACCAGCCTTGCCCCCTTCCATATCGCCTTTCCCGTCGACGACCTGGACGCCGCGCGCCATTTTTATGGCACCGTCCTTGGTTGCCCCGAAGGGCGCAGCGACGCCGACTGGATCGACTTCAACCTCTATGGGCATCAGATCGTCGCGCATCGCGTCGATCGGCGCGAGGCAGCCGCCGGGCATAATCCGGTCGATGGCCATGCGGTGCCGGTACCGCATTTCGGCGTGGTCCTGCCCCCGGCCGAGTGGCAGGCGCTTGCCGACCGGCTGAAGGCCGCGGGAACCCGTTTCGTCATCGAACCGCACACACGCTTTCAGGGGCAGCCGGGCGAGCAGTCGACGATGTTCTTCCACGACCCCGCCGGCAATGCGCTCGAGTTCAAGGCCTTCGCGGATTTGGAGCAACTCTTCGCCAAATAACAGCTAGTGCCCGCCGCCCATCGAGATCTGCTTTGGCCGCGGCGCGAACCAGACCGATATGGCCGCGATCACGAACACGACCCCCGACGCGAGGTACAGGTGCAGCACCCCGAGCGTCGAGGCTTGCACGTCGACGAGCCGTTCGATCGCCGCGCGCGCCTGTTCGAGCGTCAGCCCGGCGCTTTGCATCGAGGTCATGGCCGCTTCGGGATTGTTGAGCGACGAGACCAGTTCGGACCGCGAGGTCCGGCTCGCCTCGTCCCATGCGGTCGTCGCGACCGCGGTGCCGATCGCCCCGCACAATGTACGGAGGAAACTCATCAATCCGGCCGCTGACGTCTGCAGATGCGAAGGCACCGAACTCAGCGCGAGCGCTGTGAGCCCGACGAAGAAGAAGGGCATGCCGATTCCCTGCAAGATATGCGGCATCGCCAGCGTCCAATAACCGACATCGGCGTTCCAGCTCGCGCGCAAAACCGACATCAGCGCCATCCAGAGGATGCCGCCCGAGATGGTGATGCGAACGTCGACTTTGGTCATCAGGCCCGCCGCGACGGGCGACAGAAGGACGGCGAACACGCCGAGCCAGGCAACGATGAAGCCGGTCTGCGTCGCGGTATAGCCCGCGACCTGCTGCAACCAGAGGGGTGTCAGCACGACCTGCGCAAAAAAGGCGCCGAATCCCAGCGATATCGCCATAGTCGCGAAGGTGAAGCCGCGAAAGCGGAAGATGCGCAGATTGACCACCGGATTGGCGTCGGTCAGTTCCCAGATCACGAAAGCGGCGAAGCTGATCGCGGCAAGCACCGCAAGGCCGACGATCCACGCCGATCCGAACCAGTCATGCTCGCGTCCGGTGTCGAGCATGATCTGAAACGCGCCGACCGAGACGACGAGCAGGATCAGGCCGATGACATCGATGCGGGCCTTGGCGCGCCTGGTTTCGAACGGCGTCAGCAGGGTGAAAACGCCGAACGCGCAGATTGCGACGACCGGCAGGTTGATGAAAAAGATCCACGGCCAGGTCCAGTTGTCGCTGATCGACCCACCGAGAATCGGGCCGAGGATCGGCGCCGTGGTCGTGGTCATTGCCCAGATCGCAAGGCCGATGCCAGCCTTCTCCTTCGGGAAAATCCGTAGCAGCAGGATCTGCGACAGCGGCATCAGGGGCCCGCCGGCGAGCCCCTGCAGCACGCGGAAGAGCACCAGCGCGTCGAGGGTGCGCGAGATACCGCACAGGAACGAAAATATGCCGAAGCCGATAATCGAGATCATGAACCAGCGCACGGTCCCGAACCGCATCGCCAGCCAGCCGGTGAGCGGCACGGCGATCGCATCGGCGACCGCATAGCTGGTGATGACCCAAGTGCCCTGCGTCGGCGACACCGCGAGCCCGCCCGCGATATGCGGCACCGACACATTGGCGATCGTCATGTCGAGCACGACGACGAAATTGGCGAGCGCGAGCGCGAAGGCGGCGACGATCAGCCGCACCCCGGTCAGCGGTTGCGGTTCGGCCGGGATGCTGGCGGATAGGGCGGGAGCGGCGGCGCTGGCCATGACTCAGCGACCGCGCGTGTCGATCGTGGCTTCCATCGATAGCCCGACGCGCAGCGGATGTTCCTTGAGCTGCTTCGGATCGAGCGCGATGCGGACCGGCAGGCGCTGCACCACTTTCACCCAATTGCCCGTCGCATTCTGGGCCGGGATCAAGGAAAAAGCGGCGCCAGTGCCGCCGGCGATGCCGACGACCTTGCCGCGATAGACGACGTCGCCGCCGTAAAAGTCCGAGGTCAGCTCGACCGGCTGGCCGATGCGAATGTCCTGAAACTGGCTTTCCTTGAAATTGGCATCGACATAGGCGGTCGCGACCGGGACCAGAATCATGATCGGCGCGCCCGCGGCGATCCGCTGCCCCACCTGCACCTGCCGGTTGGTGACGATGCCGTCGACCGGCGCACGCAGCACGGTGCGGGCAAGGTCGAGCTTTGCTTTTTCGAGCCGTGCTTCTGCTGCCGCCACGTCCGGGGCGGTGTTAATTGTCGTGCCGCGCACGAGGGCTTCGGCGGCGCCGAGGTCGCCGCTCGCCGACCCGTGGGTCGCTTCAGCCGAGGCGATGCCGGCCGCGGCGAGATCGCGCGCGGCCTGCGCCGAGGCGAGCGCGGCGCGCGCCGCCGAAAGCTCTTCGCCCGACACCGCGCCGGTGCCGGCAATGCTCTCGCGCCGCGCGAGTTCGGCGCGGGTGCGCGCCACGGCGGCGTCGGCATCGCGGAGGCGGGCACGCGCCTGCGCAATATCAGCGCCGCGCGCACTCACGCGGGCGCGCGCCGCGTCGGCCGTTGCGCCCGCCTGCCCGTAGCGCTGGCGTGCCAGACGCACTGCAGCTTCGGCGTCGGCGACCGCGATCCGCTGGTCAGCGTCGTCGAGCATAACGAGGACATCGCCCATTTTCACCGCCTGCGTCCCGCTGACGCGCACTTCCTTGACGGGGCCGGAAACCAGCGCGGTCACTTGTGCGGCGTCGGCGCCGACATAAGCGTTGTCGGTATGGACGCGGCCCGACTGGGTAATGAAGTACCAGAGCCCCCACAGGATCGCCGCCGAAACAACAACGGCGCCGAGGACACGAAACGCCTTGTTGCGCTTGGCAGAGCGTTCGGCGGCGGTGGCTTCGGGAGCGTCGGTTGGCGGCGTAGCCGTTTCGTCGGCCATCATTCGTCTCCTGCTGGATTGGCGGCCCGATATCCGCCGCCGAGCGCGCGGATGAGGGCGATGTCGAGCGACAGGCGCCGCGCCTCAAGGTCGGCGAC
>JAEMRT010000083.1:15824-18594 GCA_016463225.1 Sphingopyxis sp.
GGTCGCCTTGCGCCGCGCCGTCGCCGACCTTGAGGCGCGGCGCAAGGCGACCATAGTGTCCTCAGCGGTCAGTTGGTCGAGCTGGTTCGATAGACCGGCGCGGTAGCGCAGCCCGGCGAGCTTCGCGCCCTCGGTGGCGGCGGCAAGCGCTTCGCTCCGCCCGGCCAGCTGGCGATCGGTCGCGGCACGGCTCTGTGCAATATCGGCAACCTCACGCAGCGCCCCGATCAGGGTGCGGTCATAGGTCGCGACCGCCGCGTCATAATCGGCGCGCACGCCGCGATAGCGACCGGCGAGTCGCCCGCCGTCAAAGATCGGCAGGCTGATCGCCGCCCCGCCATTGCCATATTCGGAGCCCGCGCTGAACAGGTTCGACAGCCCGAGCGACTGGAGACCGACAAGCGCCGACAGGCTGATATTGGGATAGAAATCGGCGCGCGCGACATCGATGCGCCTGGCCGCCGCCTCCGCGCGCAGCCGCGCCGCGACGATGTCGGGGCGCCGCCCGATCAGGTCGATCCCGGCACCGCTCGGCAAGCCAAGCGGCGGGCGCGCCAACGCGGGCCGGGCGATCGCCAGACCGCGGTCGGGACCAGCGCCGACCAGCGCGGCGAGGCGGTTGCGGGTCAGCGCAATCGCTTCATCGAGCGCGATGATGTCGGCGCGCGACGACGAGGCGCGGCTTTCGGCCTGCCGCTGGCTCGCTTGATTCTCGATGCCTGCGCTGGCGCGAGCGCCCGACAGATCCGCACTCGCGGTGCGCACGCGCACCGCTTCGACGGCAACGTCACGCGCCGCATGATAGCCCGCGAGATCGGCATAGGCCGACGCGACCGCGGTGGTCAGCATCAGCCGCGCCTGCGCGGCATCAACGCGCGCTGCCTCGGCGTCCGACGTCGCCGCCGCGAGCGCGGCGCGATTGCGGCCCCACAGGTCGAGATCGAAGCTGAAGGTCCCCGCAATATGGCCGGTGTCCTGGATGCCGTCAGGCACGAACTGCGGCGGAATGCCGAGATTCTTGCTTTGCTGGACACCACCGGCGCTACCCTCCGCGGCAACCCGCGGCGACAGGGCGGCGCCCGCCTGCTGCGCGAGCGCGGCGGCGGCGCGCAGCCGCGCTGCGGCGATCGCGACATCGGGCGAAGCGCTCAGCCCTTCGGCAATCAACGCCGATAGCTGCGCATCGCCAAAATCCTGCCACCAGCCCTCGCTAGGCCATTGGCCCGTCGGGTCGGCGAAGCTGGCGTCGGACGCAAGCGCCGCGGGCGACGCCGGCACCGGCGCCGACCCGAGGTCGGGAATGCTCGCGCACCCCGCGAGGAGACCGAGAACAGCCGTGGTGAGAAAAATTGATCGGGGCATGGCTTCCAACGATACTAGCTGGTATCATGCGCCAATGAACTTCGGAGAATGGGTTGTCAATCGAAATGATACCAGACAGTACACTTCCCGTCGATGACGCCGCCACGGCGCGCCGCAAGGCCTTTGTCGATGCGGCACGCGCGCTGTTTTTCGCCAATGGCTATGCCGGGACGACGATGTCGTCGATCGCGGGCAAGGTCGGCGGGTCGAAGACGACCTTGTGGAGCTATTTCCCGTCGAAGGAGGAGCTGTTCGCCGCCGTCGTTGACGACATTATCAGTCAATATGGCGACGCGCTGGCTATCGACCTGCCGCTCGACGAGCCCGTGCCCGACGTGCTGCGCCGTTTCGGCAGCGTGTTGATGACAAAGCTGACAGCGACGCCGCTGCTGTCGCTCTACCGCCTCGTCGTTGGCGAGGCCGAGCGCTTTCCGCATCTGGCCGAAACCTTTTACGACCGCGGGCCGCGGCGCGGCAAAGCGCGGGCGGCCGACTGGGTCGCGGAGAAGATGGTGCGCGGCGAAATCAGGATGGGCGACCCGATGCGCGCAGTGCAGCAGTTCGCCGGCCTGTGCCAGTCGGGCCTGTATCAGTTCGCGGTGCTTGGCCTGCGCGAGGGACGCGACCTCGACCGGCTTCAGGACGAAATCGACGCGGCGGTTGATACTTTCTATCGCGCGTGGGGCATTCCGGCACCGCGATAATTGCGCCATCTTTCGCGCCCCGGCGATGAACGAACGCAAAAAGGCGCGGACCATTGCTGGCACGCGCTTCATAGCGGTCGATCGATCGAAGGGTTGTTGGTTGCGGGAGTAGGATTTGAACCTACGACCTTCAGGTTATGAGCCTGACGAGCTACCGGGCTGCTCCATCCCGCGCCACCAACTGCGGTTCTTCGCGCACCCTAGGATTCAGGGAAGCGCGGTCCGCAAAACAGCAAAAGGCCGGCATTTCTGCCGGCCTCTAACTTTGTGAATGGGTTTTCCAAAAATTCGTCCACACGTCGGCCACAATGCCTGGCGACGTCCTACTCTTCCAGGGCTTGAGCCATAGTACCATCGGCGCTGTCAGGTTTCACGGCCGAGTTCGAGATGGGATCGGGTGGGTCACTGACGCCATGGTCACCAAGCAATGAAGCCGGCGTGGGTCGAATTTGGGTTTCAATCGAATGCCCGTGCAATTTGGACTGTTTTACAATCATCCACGTCGCGGACAACCTTCAGGCTTTTGGCCCTTCAGGACTGTCGTTGATGGTGGGACTCTTAAGTGCGAATAGAGCAATTAGTATCGGTTAGCTCCACACGTTACCGCGCTTCTACATCCGATCTATCAACGTGGTGGTCTTCCACGGCTCTATGAAATCTTATCTTGAGGGAGGCTTCCCGCTTAGATGCTTTCAGCGGTTATC